>JAJDEM010000184.1 GCA_029259795.1 Planctomycetota bacterium | reverse complement strand
GCGGGGTGTAGGCCGCGGTAAAGGCAACTTCGTGGGTCTCTTCGATGGGCTTGGGCGGGTCGGGCGGTGCCGTTCCGTCGTCGCTCCGCGCTGGCGGCGTGTCCTTGGTGGGTGCGGCGTGCATGCGCAACGTCGTGGAGGCCGATGCCACGGTGCGGCCCTGATCATCAATGACCTTCGCGCCCAGCGTGTAGGGACCCGGCTCCTTCCATGCATGCTGCGCTCGCGGTATGGCGGAGCGCACGACCTGTGAATCGCCCCACGCCCATTCGTAGCGAACGCCCTCCAGGTCGAGCGGTTTGTTCTGCCGTTCAAGCGTGAAGCGATACAGTTTGCCCACGCGTCCTTGCAGGAAGGCCGGCGTGATGTGAACGGCTAGGGTCCCCGTGACCTCGACCCACTGGAAGTCGCTCCACTTCCAACGGAGCACGCCTTGCCCGGCTGCGTTCGTCCCTTCATGACGGGTACGGGTCCACAGGCCGAACCGGTTCGGTCCCAGGGCAAGCGAAAGACGCACGCCACGCTGATCGTCCCCGCTGTCGGCTACCGCCTCCGCCTTCAAGTCTTCTTCGCGAAAAACCGTGATCCTTCCGAAGCGCTTGCTCCCATCCGACGCAAGCACCTGGGGGCGCAACGTGATCGCGGAAGCCTCCGTGCGGTAGTCGGCGTCCAGCGCGCGAGCCTGATCCGGGGCGATCGAGCGCTCGTCTTCCCCCACCACCAGCATCCGCGTCCTGGGGAAGTAGGCGCTTGCGATCGTCCCTGCCTCCAGTTGCTTCCAGCGGGTCCCGAGTTGATGCCAGTCCGCAAAAACGGTCTTGCCGAAGTAGCAGACGAGGTCGTACGCCTGGGATGTGGTCGTCTCCTGCCCATTTGAGGCGGAGACGTAGGACTCAAACCCGTTGTCGCCGAAGCGGATCTCCCGCCGGCGGCCTTGCTCGCCAGGGAAATTCGGATCGACAACATGCAGGATGCGTTCCGGCGCGACGGTCACCTTGTAGGCAATGAGCGCATGCCCGCCGCCGGGCGGCGTCGTTCGGTAGACGCCAACCAGCTGCGGCTCGCCGGTGGCAAGCATGGCAAACAGGAACGCGTGCCACACGAGTTCGGGTCTCGTCTGGCCCAGAGTCTTGAGCGTCTTCTTCGTCCACGAGCCCCACGCAAGGTCCGCCTGCGCGGTAGACGCGAGCATGTACGCCTGTGCATCGTCCACCCAAAAGACCGACACACCTTCGTCGTAGTGTCCGTGGAGCGGCGGCGCCCGCTCACCTACGCGCTTCTCGTAGTAGTAGTACATGGCGCTGATCGACTGTCCGGCGCAATGCCCCCGCGGCTTCACGACCGAGCCGTGATTGGGAAACGACCAGTCGTCCTCACCGGGCGAGAATCCCGTGTGGACGGTGGGTCGTCCGGTCAGAATGGTCTCTGCGATCGAGAACACAGCAAGGCGTGAGAAGTGCCGCGTCGCCACCGTCACCGCATTGGCCTGCAGGTCGATCACGGGGAGGCCTTCGAGGATCCGGCCGCCACGATCGACCAGGCACGCCATCGCGAAGTGCCCGTCGGGTAGCGTGATCGGGATGCGCAGCGTCATCCAGTCACTCGCATACGCGTGGCCCGCGTCGATCTCGATCATCGGCGTGAGGGCGCCGATCCCTTCGGCGCGGTCTTCCGGCGGAAGCGGCGCTTCAGCGATGCGGACTTGGCGCACGCCGTCCAAGGCGCCTTGCGGGATCGTGAGCGCGAGGCCTCGAAGCGCCGTGCGGTCGGAGGTCACGACGATCTGCCCGCCTGGAATCCCGATCTGGCCCTGAGCAAGCGCCACCGTGTCGCGACGCACCTCCTCTTGCCAGAAGGTGTGCCCGGTCGCCTGGAGGTACGCAACCGCACCCAGAACGACGACGAGTACGAGAAGGCAGCCAAGCAGGAAGTTCTTCACGCGCAGGTCCTCCTCGTCACCCACTAGCAAGGCTCATACCACGTGGGCGGTGCGGACGCCTTGCGCCTCCGTCCGCCAGTGCGTCACGTTGGCCAGCCAAGGCGGCCACGCTGGCACGATCCCGGCGGCGCACACGAGGTAGCGCGTGAGGAATCCTGCGCACAGGCAGGCCCATGCGCGGGAGCGGCCTGGGGGGAATGATGGGGAGGGGGTCGGGCGCTTTCTGCACCCCCCTGATGACACTCGTAGCGTCGAGCCCAGGCCGGCTCGCCACGGGCCGGCTCGCCACGGGCCCGCTTCGTCACGCGCGCCGGCGTCCGCCGAGTGCGCGAAACGAAGAGCCAGCACGGCATGGAGCGGCTAGTGGGGCTCGGCAGTGTCCCCGCGCTGCACCTCAAATGCAGCCCGGCGCTGCTGGCGGCCGTAGACGCCGGTGATGTCCATCATCGGGCCGGGCGGGCCCTTGCCGTGCTCGGCGAGCCAGGCTTGGCCGCGATCGAAGAACGCGCCGAACGCTTCGTCTGACATCTCGCGTGCGACAAACGTGTCGCGCTTGACGGGCAACAAGCGGCACAGCGACTCGCCACGCTCGATGCGGATGCGCTCATGGCGCCGGTCCAGCTCGAGGACGCAGTGCCACGGGTAGGACGCCGGGTAGTGGTCGGTCTCGACGAGCGCCGGTAGCACCTTGAAGGAGCGCGTCGCATGCGGAAGATCCATGAAGAGCAGCATCTCGTCGGGATCGGTTGCCAGGTAGAGGAAGGTCGAGACCTTCACTTGGTCCCGTAGCAGCGGCCAGACCTCCGGGGAAATCACGTGCGGGATGGTCTGGTCCTTGTCCCAGAACCACGCCGCGTCCTGTTCTTGCGGCGGTGCGACCTCGGCGTCCTCCGGCGTGCCCTCCGGCGTCCAGACCCAGTCGGCCGTGAGCGAGTCGGATTCCGTCAGGCGCCAGCCGCCGGCGTCCTCACGCACGAACTCGATGTCGACGCTCGCAAGCAGGTCGAACCCATAGGCATTGGACGCGCGCACGGGCGGACACTGCTCGGGCCAGCCGCGTCCGCCCCCGCGCTTCACGTAGCTGTCGCGCGCCGGTGCAGGCGCCAGGGCGTCTTCGCAGAACCGCCGAAAGTGGAGCATGCGCTACCTCGTGTGGGGATGTCGTCGGACGGGCCGAGGATACCGCGCGCGCTGGTGATCGGCATGGAGTCGGAGGACACGCCTCGCTTCGTGCGATCATGGCGGCCGCAGACGATCGTGCGATCCAAGGAGGTGGCATGCAGGCGACAGGCATGAGCGAGGCCCACGCGCGTGTCATCTGCACGTGGTCCTACGCCCCGCCCTATGACGTCTACAGCATGGGCCCCTGGTCGCTCGTGGTGGAGCGGAGCTGGACGCTGGCCGATGAGACCCAGCGCGCGTGCGAAATGCTCAGCCTCGTGGACGAGGCGGGCACGCTCGTTGGGTACCTGCGCCTCCACGAGCAAGACGGCCGCTGGCTGGTGGGCGTGGGCCTCGCCCCCACGCGCTGCGGCGAGGGGCTCGGAGCGGCGGCCGTCGCGCTCGCCGTAAGAGAGCACCAGCGCCGTGCGCCAGGCGCGACGCTGTGGCTCGAGGTGCGCGACTGGAACGTCCGCGCCATCCGCTGCTACGAGCGGGCGGGGTTTGAGGTCGTGGAGCGGGTGGCGCGGGAGGCCGAGACAGGTCGCGGGGTGTTCGCCGTGATGCGTCGCACGCCCTAGCCAGGGCGCCGCTGTGGGCAGCGGGGCTGGCCCCAACGCCGTGTGCGTATTCTCGCGCCCTCCTACACCGTCCCTGGTCTGATCCCGGTCCCTGTCGGCCCAGACTTCGGACGGGGCACCTGGCGAGGTCATCCGCACCCCCCCGAGCCAATACGGCTCCCCCCAGGCCTCGCTTCCCTTCTGCCCTAGGACCGCTACTTGCAAGCTTCCATGCCCCACACCGACCAGCCGGCCGCCCACGGCATCGCGCGCCTGCGCATCGAGGTGCTCTCTGGCCTGACCGTTGCCATGGCGCTCGTGCCCGAAGCGATCGCCTTCTCGTTCGTGGCAGGGGTCGAACCGCTCGTGGGCCTCTACTCCGCGTTCTTCGTCGGGCTGGTCACCGCCATCTTCGGTGGCCGTCCCGGCATGATCTCCGGCGCGACGGGTGCACTCGCCGTCGTCATCGTCTCGCTGGTGGCAAGCCACGGCGTCGAGTACCTGTTCGCCGCCGTGATCCTGATGGGCGGGTTCCAGGTCCTCGCCGGGGTGTTCCACCTCGGCAAGTTCATCCGCCTGGTGCCCTACCCCGTCATGCTCGGGTTCGTGAACGGGCTGGCCATCGTGATCTTCCTGGCGCAAGCAGGCCAGTTCAAGATGGACGACGGATACGGCGGCCGCACGTGGCTCGAGACGCCCGACCTGCTGATGATGGTGGGCCTCTCGATCCTCACGATGATCGTCATCTGGGGCTCCTCCAAGCTCACCCGTGCCGTACCGGCGCCGCTGGTCGGCATCGTCGTCACGACCCTGCTGGTTCTCGGGCTCGGCCTCGACGTGCGCAACGTCGGCGACATGGCGTCGATCGCCGGAGGCTTGCCCAGCTTCGGCTTGCCCGACGTCCCCGCGAACTGGGAGACACTACGGGTCATCGTTCCCTACGCGCTGATCCTCGCGGCGATCGGATTGATCGAGAGCCTGCTGACGCTCAACCTCGTGGCCGAGATCACGGAGACGCACGGCAAGGCCAGCAAGGAGTGCCTCGCCCAAGGTGGCGCGAACGTCCTGACCGGCTTCTTCGGCGGCATGGGCGGCTGCGCCATGATCGGCCAGAGCATGATCAACGTGGAGTCGGGCGGACGGACACGCGTGGCCGGCATCACGGCATCGGTCTTCTTGCTGATCTTCGTCCTGTTCACCTCTGGGTTGATCGAAATGATCCCCCTGGCCGCCCTGGTCGGCGTGATGTTCATGGTCGTGATTGGCACCTTCGCGTGGTCGAGCCTGCGCATCATGCGCAAGATCCCCAAGTCCGACTCGTTCATCTTGATCCTCGTCTCGATGGTGACCGTCGTGAGCGATCTCGCAGTGGCGGTGATCGTCGGCGTGATCGTCTCGGCCCTGGTGCTTGCCTGGAAGGCGAGCCAGCGGATCCACGTACGCGTGAAGACGGGTGATCAGGGCGAGAAGATCTACATGCTCAACGGCACGCTCTTCTTCGCGTCGGTCGAGAGCTTCGCGGCCCTGTTCAATCCGCGCGAGGATCCCGACGATGTCGTCATCGACTTCTTCGAGACCCGCGTGCTCGATCACAGCGGCTTGAACGCCATCGACACGCTGGCCGAGAAGTACAAGCGCGGGGGCAAGAACCTGCGGCTGCGTCATCTGAGCCCCGACTGCCGAGCCCTGCTCGAGCGGGCAGGGAGTCTCGTCGAAGTGAACGTGATCGAGGATCCGAAGTACGGGATTGCCGTGGACTACGGCGCGCGCTTCGACGACGAGGCGTAGTCCGCAGGCGGGCTCCGGCGTGTCGCTCGGCTTCGTCGTAGAATGATGCGCATGCCGCCCGGCGAGCAAACCAACTGATGAGCAAGGGCTTCGAGGCCTCGCCGCTGCAGCGCGCCGGCGCCTGGGTTGGGCGCTCTGCGGCCGCGCTGCTCCTTGCGTTGGTGTTCGCGGCCGTGTTCTTCGTGCCGAGCTTCCTGCTCGTCGATCACTACCCGCGCGCGTGGCTCCGCATGGCCCTGCGCGTCCTCGGCGCCGCCTGCCTCCTTGCGGTCGTGTTCTGGATCGTCGTCTTGATCGAGTCCGGATCCTGGCAGCGGGATACCGTCCTGGGCTCGCTGCTCGGAACAACGATCCTTCTCGGCGCGGCGCTCGGCTTCTTCCGCGCGGCGCAGCACGGCGACGAAGTCGCGGCGCTCCACCCCGAGGGCGAGCCCATCGCCCACTGGAGCGGCATCCTGAAGAACCACCCGCGCTGGTGGATCCGGTCAAGAGCTGCGCGCGAGCTCGGCGGCAGCGAGGCGCAGCACGGGGAGGCGCGGGAGGCGCTGGTGGCCGCACGCAGCCACGAGAGCAACCGCCACGTACGCGGGGCGATCACCCAAGGGCTCAGCCGACTGGGCGGGTTGCCGTAGGCCGTGCCCAGCGGGGCGTCGCGCCGCCGCGGAGGGCTGCAACAGGAGCGCTGACGCTCGCGGCCGGTACACTCCCTGCAGCGCGATCGAAGCCCGCATCGCGCGAGGGAGATTCGGATGACACGTGCAGCCCTTGGCGTCGCCGTTGGACTGATCGCCGGCCTCCTCTCTGGATGTGGTGACTCGCAACCCACACCCAAGCCCGATGGAAAGCCGAAGCCTGCTGTCGCCTCCATCGCGCACGGCGGCCAGCTCTACGACAAGTTCTGGAAGGTGTCGGATGCGCCGGAGCCGACGGCGACGCATCCGCTCTGGGCGACGCGTCCGGATCAGGAGAGCAACAAGCGGGTCGGCTCCGACACCTGGCGCTGCAAGGAGTGCCACGCCTGGGACTACCGCGGGGTTGACGGCGCCTACGCGCAGGGCTCGCACAAGACGGGCTTCGCAGGCCTCTTCCCCAGCGCAGCGAGCGCAGCGGCGCTGACCGCCTCGCTGGCCGACACGCACGGCTACCGCGAGGCCGGACTGAGTGACGTCGACCTCGAGAGCCTCGTGCTGTTCCTGCGCGAGGGCCTCGTGGACACGACGAAGTGGATCGACGGGGCGGGCGCCTTCCGCGGCGACGCCGTCAAGGGCAAGGCGCTCTACATGAACGGCCTTGGGGGCAACAAGTCGTGCAAGGCCTGCCACGGGCTGGACGGCCTACGACCGCCCAAGGGCGCGCCGGCGGACTATGGCGACTTCGTCGGCCTGGTTGCCAACAAGAACCCGGTGGAGTTCCTGCACAAGCTGCGCTTTGGCCACCCGGGCTCGAAGATGCCGGCCGCCGTCAAGGGCACGGGCTCCATGCAGGACATCGCCGACCTCGCGGCGTTCGCGCAGAGCTTGCCGAAGGCCAAGTAGCAGGCCGTCTGGCTACGGCTCGATCACGACACGGAAGCCGATGGTGGACTTGCCCTGCGCGGCCTCCTGGGAGGTTCGCGCGGCCGGGCGAAGCCACTCGGCGCTCGCAACCCAGCCGCCACCACGGACGACCTTGCGCGTGTTGGTGACACCGAGCGGGTCGGCCTCCGGCCGGGCGCGGTAGTCCCCGTAGCCAACGGCTGTCCACTCGGCGACGTTGCCGTGCATGTCAAACAAGCCCCACGCGTTGGGCTTGAGCGTGCCGACGGGATGCGTCTTGTACTTCGCGGTGTCGTAGAACCACGCACGCTCCCGAGCCCAGGCGTTCTGCGCCTTGCGATCGGTGATGCTCCGCGTCTCACCGGCCCGAGCGGCGTACTCCCACTCCGCTTCCGTCGGGAGGCGAACCGTGCGCTTCTCCTGCTTGCTGCATGCCGCGCAGAAGGCGTTGGCCTGGACCCAGGTGAGCTTCTCGACGGGCAGCGCGTCCCCCTTGAAGTGCGCCGGGCTGTCCGCACCCATGACCGCGCGCCACTGCGCCTGGGTGACCTCGTGGATGCCCATGTAGTAGGGCCGCGTGATCGTCACCTTGCGCTGCAGTTCGTCGTCCCGGCGCTTGAGCTCGCTGGGGTCGCTTCCCATCAGGAACGAACCCGGCTGGATGAGCGCCAGCTCGATGCCGCTCGAGGTCGTCAGCGTCTTGGGGAGCGCTGCGAGCGCCTCCTTGGTCATGGGCGTGCGGACCGGTCCCTTCTCGCGGGCGGCCTCGGCCTCGGCGGCCGTGGGAAAGCCCTTGCCTGCGTAGCCCTCGGGCTTGTCGAAGAGGGCGGCCTCCGGCTCGCCGGCCACGACTTCCGTAGCAACGGCGGTCACCGGCACGCCGCCGTCAAGCACCTCGACCTTCAGGATCGCGCCGCGCGTGATCGGGATCGAGAGCGGCAGCGGCGAGATCACCTCGCGGCTCTTGAACTGCGACTGAAACCGGCGCCGGGGCAGGTGGAGCTTGGTGGTGATCCAGAGATGCGCCGTCGCGCCCTTCTTCACGAAGCCCGACTGCTTCACGCGGTAGCGGCGCACGGGATAACCGCAGATGGTGTCGGTCTCGGCAAGCTCCTCGAGGTCCGTATCGAAATGCCAGGGGAGCAGCTTCTTCATCGCGGCGGCATTCTGGTCCAGGTCGACGCCCCCACCGCGCTCGGCGGTCTTCTTCGTGTGGTTGAGGAACAGCGAGACCTTGGCGTCGTTGCGGCGGATGACGCTCCCCTCATTCATGCCGCCGACCTCGTCCTGGCGGTAGGCGTCCTTGCCGATGTAGACCACGACCCGCGCGGCGGCGAGGCCCCGGAACAGCTTGGCGCCGCTGCTCTCGCCCTCCGCCGACTGGGTGTAGGTGATCTGACCCACGAAGGCGGGCGGGGCGTCCTCGGCGATGGCCGCGGGGGCGAGGCAGAGACTGGTCAGAAGGAGGCAGGCGGGAAGGAATCGCATGGCGCTTTCCTACCCGACGGGCGGGGCAATGGAATGAAGTTCTTGCTGCGCTTTGAGGCTCCTGCCGCGACGGCGCTCGCGGCTTCAGGAAGCGTGGCACTTTACGGCGACACCCTCGTAGACGTATCCTCTACGCGTCGCCACCGCGCACGGGGTGCAGCGCGGACGGCACCGAACGCCTCTTTGCGCCTCCGGGCGGCCTGCCATGAGTGCCTACTACATCCGCAACGAAGACGAGACGGTCCAGGGGCCGCACGCGGCTGACGACATCCAGGGCTGGATTGCCGAAGGTCGCCTCGATGACCAGACGCAGTACTCGAAGGACGCCGTGACATGGCGCTACGCCCGTGACATCCCGGCGCTCGGAGGCTCCGGGGTCGCGGTCACGCCGCCCGGCGCGTTCCCCGAGCCGTCCGTCCTCATCCGTCAAGGCGCGAGCATCCAGGGGCCCTACCGCATGTCCCGCATCCGCGGCTACGTGAAGCAGCGCCGGATCCAGCACTACATGCTCTTCAGTGAGGACGGCATCTTCTGGATCGGTCCCGAGCACGTCCCGGGCCTGCTCCCCGACGGCTACGTCCCCCTCGCGCCGCCGCAGCGCCCCACCGCCGTCCCTGCCGGCGGTGCCAGCGCGGTCATGCCCAAGGAGGCCAAGCCGCCGGCTCCGGGTGAGGACATCGGCTCGTCCACGCTGGTGGGCTTCACCCTGGATGACGAGGAGACGCGCTCCGGACTGCCGGCGCCCCCGTCGCTGCCCCCGCCCCCGCCCCCGCCGCCGACTCCCTCGGCCGCACCGCTGACGGAGCAGGTCATCAACGCGGCGCCCGTACCCGTGACCTACTTCGTGCGCACGAATGGCCACGATGTGTTTGGGCCCTGCACCGAGGATGTGCTCAAGAGCTGGATCGACGAGGGCCGGGTCAACCGCGCCGCGGAGTTCTCCAACGACGGCCGTACCTGGACGCCGGGTGCCAACATGGTGTCACTGTTCCCCGGACCGGGTCCGCAGC
>JAJDEM010000183.1 GCA_029259795.1 Planctomycetota bacterium | reverse complement strand
CGAGGCGGCCGCCCTCGAGCACGTAGATGCGGTGCGCGCTGCGGACGGTGGAGAGGCGATGGGCGATCACGATCGTGGTGCGCCCGACGGTGATCTTCTCCATGGAGCGCTGGATCGCGGCCTCGGTCTCGTTGTCCACCGACGACGTGGCCTCGTCGAGGATGAGGATGGCCGGATCCTTGAGGACGGCCCGCGCGATGGAGATGCGCTGACGCTGGCCGCCGGAGAGCTTCTGGCCGCGCTCACCGACAATGGTGTCGTAGCCCTCGGGGAGCGCGAGGATGAAGTCGTGCGCCTCGGCCACCTTGGCCGCGGCGAGGACGTCTTCGTCGCTTGCGCCCAATCGGCCGTAGGCGATGTTCTCGCGCACGGTCCCGTGGAACAGGAAGACGTCCTGGCTCACGAGGCCGATCGAGCGGCGCAGGCCGCGCAGGCCGAACGAGCGGATGTCGGTGCCGTCCAGGCGGATGGAGCCGCTCGACGCCTCGTAGAAGCGCAGCATGAGCTTCACGAGGGTGGTCTTGCCCGAGCCCGTGGGGCCGACGACGGCGGTCGTCTCGCCTGCCGCCATGTGCAGCTCGAGGTCCTGGAGGATCGGATAGCCCTCGCGATAGTGGAAGCCGACGTTGTCGAACACGAGGTCCCCCGCCACGGGCCCCGTCAGTTCCTGGGCACCGTCCACGATGGTCGGCTCGACATCGAGTAGATCCAGCACGCGTGCCGTGCTGGCCATCGCGCGCTGGTAGAGATCGAACGTCTCGCCCAGGCGCGTGAGCGGCCAGAGCAGACGCTGCGTGAGGAAGGCCATGAGGGCGTAGGCCGAGGCGTCGAGATGACCGTCAAGAGCGCGCATGCCCCCGTAGACGAGCGTGGTCGTGAACCCGACCACGATGACCATGCGGATGAGCGGCGAGAAGGCTGCACTCATGCGGATCGCGTGGCGGTTGCGTTCCCGGTAGATGTCGCTCTGCACGCGCAGGCGCTCGGTCTCGTGGTCCTCGGTCGCGAAGCTCTTGATCGTGGCCATGCCACCGAGATCGTTGGCGAGCTGGTGGTTGAGGATCCCCACCTGCTCGCGCACGGCCTCGTAGCGCGGCTTGAGCTTGCGCTGGTAGAGGAATGACCCCGCGAGGACGAACGGCACGGGCAGCATGGCCATCCACGCGACCTCGGGCGCCAGAAGGAAGAACGTCGTGGAGATGACGACGGCCGTCGTCGCGACGTGCAGCAGCTGCGTCGCGCCATGGTCGAGAAAGCGCTCGAGCTGGTTGACGTCGTCATTGAGGATCGACATGAGCAGGCCCGTGCTCTGGTCCTCGAAGTAGGCCATCTCCAGGCTCTGGATGTGGGAGAAGGCATCAAGGCGCATCTCGTGCTCGACCGTCTGCGCGAGGTTGCGCCAGAGGATGCCGTACCAGAACTGGAAGAGCGACTCGCAGCCCCAGATGAAGAGCGTGAGGCCGGCCAGTACCCACAGCTGGTTCACCGGGCTCGCGACGCCGAAGCCGGCCAGGAAAGACGCGTCCTTCCGCAACACGACGTCGATCCCGATGGCGATCAGGAACGGCGGCCCGAGATCGAAGAGCTTGTTGACCACCGAGCAGATGGAGGCCAACCACACGCGGCCCCGGTGCGGGGCCATGTACGTCAAGAGTCGCGAAAGCGGACTTCGGCTGCTCATGGCCCCAGGGAAACCGAGAAGCGGCCGAGAACCTCGCTAGTTCCCGAGCGCCTGATCCCAGAACGCGCGCGCGGCCGGCGAGAGGTCCTCCCGCTGCTTGGCCACGAGCCAAAACTCGCGCTCGGCGCTGAAGGCCTTGACCGGCACGACGGCGAGGCTGCCGGCGGTGAGTTCGTCCTCCACCGCGAGATTGCTCACAAAGGAGACGCCAAGCCCGGCGCGGACGGCGGCCTTGACGGCCTCGGTACTCCCGACATGGCAGGCCACCGAGAGGTCCCGCGGGTCGTCGCGCACACCGAGCCCATCGAGCATCGTCCGGCGGGTGCCCGAGCCCTCCTCGCGCATCACGAAGGTCTGGGTGAGCACATCCGCGACGGACACGCTCCGCTTGGCCGCAAACTCGTGATCCGGCGGCACCACGAGGACGAGGCGGTCCCCGTCAAGGCGTGAGATCTGGACGCCGCGAGCGCGCGGGCGCACGCCGACACAGCCGACATCGACCTCGCCATCGAGGACATACGAGGCAATGTCGCCAGAGTCGCCCGTGACCAGATCGATCGCGACACCTTCGTGAGCGGAGCGGAAGCTGCGTAGCAGGCGGGGCAGGACGTAGACCGCCGGAATGGTCGAGCCCCCCACCGCGAGGGTGCCCTGCAGGAGGCCGGACAACTCGGCCGCCGCCATCCGGGCGTGCCGCTCGGCCCGCAGCGCGTCCCGCGCGGGCTTCAGCAAGACCTCGCCGGCCCCGGTCGGGGTGACTCCTGTTCGCTCCCGGCCGACAAGGCGCATGCCCAGTCGCCCCTCCAGATCGGCGATGTGTCCACTCACAGTGGATTGGCTGAGACCCAGGCTGCGGGCGGCTTTCGTAAAGGAGCGCTGCTCGACAAGGGCCACGAAAACCCCCAGCTGGCGGATCGATAGCGGATCGTTGTTGGCCATGGCGTCCTTCCGTCCCAACCCGAGGCGGCCATGCGATCTCGCTTGGCAGAACCCGGAGCGGGCGCGTATAGAGGATGTGGGTTCCCCATACCTACCATCGGATATACCGATAGATCAACCTCTTTGGATTCATTTTTCAAATGCGCCACGGACTCCTCCTCCTCGTCGTGGCCGCCCTCTTCAACCTCGCGGGCTGCGGCGACGCGACAGACGCCCTGCCTACGACGCTCCGCTTCACCGCGATCCCCGGCGAGGACGAGACGCGCCTGCGCGAGAAGTTCCAGCCGGTCGCGGCCTACCTCACCAAGGAGCTCGGCGTGAAGGTGGAGTACGTCCACGCGACGAAGTACGCCGCGTCCGTCGAGATGTTCAAGAATCAGCAGGTCCTGCTCGCGTGGTTTGGCGGCTTGACCGGTGCCCAAGCCCGCGCGGCCGTCCCGGGCTCGCGCGCCATCGCGCAAGGCGTCGAGGATCCGAAGTACCACTCCTACTTCATCGCGCACACAGACGCGGGCCTCGAGCGCAGCGACGCGTTTCCCAAGGGTATCGCGGGCAAGACGTTCACCTTCGGTGACAAGCTCTCAACGTCGGGACGCCTGATGCCCGAGCACTTCATTCGCACCAGCACGGGTACGTCTCCCACAGACTTCCTCGGCAGCGACCCGCAGTTCTCGGGCAGCCACGACAAGACCTGCGAGCTGGTCGCGGCCGGTGCGGTGCAGTTGGGCGCGGTCAGCTACACGACCTACGACCGGCGCGTGAAAGAAGGCACGACGGACCCCTCCGCCTGCAAGATCATCTGGCAGACGCCGGATTATGCGGACTACAACTTCACCGCGCACCCGAAGCTCGAGGAGGCGTTCGGCGCCGGGTTCACCGACAAACTGCAGAAGGCGATCCTCGCCATGCAGGGCGACGCGCTGCTCGGGGGCTTCCAGCGCTCGGGCATGATCGCGGCGAAGAACGAGGACTTCCAGGCGATCCACGACCTCGCTGTGAAGCTTGGACTGTTGAGATGAGCGCGGCTGCTGTGATGAGCGCCTGCGCGTGAGCATGCACGGCACCCCGTGCGGCTTCCGGCTCGAGGACGTGAGCGTCCAGTTCGGGTCGACCCCGGCCCTCACGGACATCTCGCTGACGATCGGCGCCGGCGAAGCCGTCGGCCTGGTCGGGCCGAGTGGTTCCGGCAAGAGCACGCTGCTGCGCGTCATGAACGGCATGGTGCGGCCGGCCAGCGGCCGCGTGCATGTGAGCGGCGACGAGCTGGGCTCGATCTCGCGCCGCGCGCTGCGCCGCGTACGCGCGACGATCGGCTTCGTGCACCAAGAACTCAACCTGATCCCGAACCTGCGCGTCGCACAGAATGTGCTCGCCGGGCGGCTGGGCAGCCAGGGGCTGCTGCCGTCGATGCGCGGGATGCTGTTTCCGTCAAAGCAGGTCATCGCCAACGCCTACGCCGTGCTCGAGCGCGTCGGGATCCCCGAGAAGCTCTTCGAGCGCACCGATACGCTCTCGGGCGGACAGCAGCAGCGCGTGGCCGTGGCGCGCGCGCTCTTTCAGCGCCCCGCGGCGCTGCTAGCGGATGAGCCCGTATCGAGCGTGGATCCCGCGCGCGCGCGCGACACGGTCTCGCTGCTCACGGGCATCTCCACCGAGCAGGGCCTCACGCTCTGCGCGAGCCTCCACAACCTCGACCTCGCTCGCGAGTTCTTTCCGCGCTTGATCGGGTTGCGCGCCGGTCGCATCGTGTTCGACGCCAAGGCGTCGGAGATCGGTGAGGCGGAGTTTCACGCCCTCTACGACCTGGCCGCAGCAGAGATGATGGCGGATGGCGCCTGAGGCGACCCGCCGGCCGTTCCCCCTCCGTGCGCGCGGCACCGTCCTCTTGGCCTTGCTGGTCGCCGGCGCCTGGGCCGCGTGGGAACTGGAACTGAGCTGGGGTGACCTGACCCCGAACGAAGGCGGCGTCCGCGTGACGAAGTCGTTCTTCCAGCGCGCGCTCACACCAGCGCTTGCCTCCGAAGCGTCCCACGTGCCCGAAGGCACGCCGCCGCTACTGGTTCTCTCGCTGCAGGCCGCCTGGACCACGCTCATCTACGCGGCCGCCTCGATGAGCCTCGCACTGCTCTTGGGCCTCTTCCTCGGGTTCTTCGCTTCGACGGCCTGGTGGGCCGGCGACCCCGTCGGGGGACGCACGCGACTCGGACGCACCGTGGCGCCACTGGTCTACGGCGCGACGCGTGTCCTGATCGGCCTCATGCGCTCCGTGCATGAAGTCATCTGGGCCGTGCTGTTCCTCGCGGCATTCGGCCTGACGCCCCTCGCGGCCGTCATCGCAATCGCGATCCCCTACGGCGGCACGCTGGCGAAGATCTTCTCCGAGATGATCGACGAAGCGCCCCGTGGCGCCGCGCTGGCCCTGCGGGCCTCGGGCAGCAGCGGGCTGCAGGTCTTCGGCTTCGGCCTCTTGCCCGCCGCACTGCCGGACATGCTGGCCTACAGTTTCTATCGCTTCGAGTGCGCCTTGCGCTCCTCGGCGGTGCTGGGTTTCTTCGGCTACGCCACACTCGGGCGGGAGATCCAGCAGTCGTTCTCGAGCACGAACTACGGCGAGGTGTGGACCCACCTCTACGTGCTGATGGCGATCGTGATCGTGTTCGACCTCTGGAGTGGCAAGCTTCGCGCGAGGCTCACCGCATGAGCGCGCGCGCCGCCCCCTCCAGCACGCAGGTCGCTGACCTCTGGCGTGAGCGCCCGCGCAGTCGCTTCGTGCGCGTGAGCCTCGGGCTGGTCACGCTGCTGCTGCTGGGCTCGTGGTTCGTCGGAGACTTCAGCCTGAGCGACACGTTCTCGGCGCAGCGTAGCGAGAACCTTGGGCGCTTTCTCTCCGAGGTCCGGCCGTGGCCGCTGCGGGAGCGGCTCGCCGACGGCACCATGCGCGACAAGCCGTGGGACTGGGGCGTGTTCGCCACGTGGTCCGGCGAGCGGCTCAGCGACGGCGTATCCGACCGCGACACGGCCGGTGGGCTCGAGAGCGCCCGCGGCACGCTGGCGATCTCGGTGCTGGCCATCGTGCTTGCCTCGCTTGCGAGCCTCGTCTTCTGCTGGTTCGCCGCGCGCAACGTGGCGTCACCGCAGCCGTTCGCGCCGACAGGCGTGACACCAAGCGCGCGGCATCGCTGGGCGTGGCGCGTGGTCGTGGGGGGAACGCGGCTGTTGCTCGTCCTGCAGCGCTCGCTGCCGGAGTACGTGCTGGCCTTCCTGCTCCTGGCGATGCTGCAGACCGCCGCCTGGCCCGCCGTGCTCGCACTCGCCATCCACAACAGCGGCATCCTTGGCCGGCTGAACGCCGAGATCATCGAGAACGTCGACGCGCGCCCGCTGGTCGCCCTGCGCGCACTCGGCGCCAGCCGAACCAAGATCGCGCTGGTGGGCATCGCGCCGGCCATGCTGCCGCGCTTTCTGACGTACTTCTTCTACCGCTGGGAAACCTGCGTGCGCGAGGCGACAGTGCTCGGCATCCTCGGCATGGCCTCGCTGGGCTGGCTCATCGATGAGGCGCAGGTCAGCGGCTACAAGTACGACGAGATGATGTTCTTCATCGGACTCGGGGTCGCAATCGTGCTGCTCGGCGACCTCATCAGTGCCATCGCCCGCGGCATCGTTCGCCGCGCCTCCTAGCGCCTAGGGCAGCTTCTCGTAGATCGCCTTGCGCATGCCACGCTCGGTGAGACGCGGGAGGTTGCGTCCGAGGAATGCGAAGACCTTGTTGCCAAGGCCCGGCACCAGCGTGCGCTGGCGCTTGTGGATCGCACGCGCCATGCTCGCCGCGAGTACAGCAGGATCCATGCGCGCACTCTCGTCGCTATCGGGCGGACTTGCCTCGCGCGCCTGAGCCGTCCGCGTCGGACCGGGGAAGACCGTGAGGACGTTCGCGTCGATCGGGCCCAACGTGACCGCGAGGCTGCGCGCGTAGTGCGTCAGCCCGTCCTTGCTGGCAGCGTAGACCGCCGCGCCGGGATAGCCCACCTGATGCGAGAGCGAGGAGACGAACGCCAGCGTGCCGCCACGCGCCAGGCGCTCGGCCTTGAGCAAGCCGGCGGTGAGCAACAGGGGCGCGGTGAGGTTGATGGCGATCACGCGCATCTGGGCCTCGATCGGCGTCTTCTCGAAGGCACCCGTGACGTTGATGCCCGCGTTGTGCACGACGATGTCGAACTCGGGCTCCTCCGCGAGCGTCGCCAGCAGCGCCTCGAGGGCCCTGGGCTCGGAGAGCTCGCACGCAAGCGAACGGACCTTGGGCGCGCAGGGAGCGACGTCGATGCCGACGACCTCGGCGCCGGCCGCCAGGTAGTGCTCGGCGAGGGCGGCACCGATGCCTGCCGCGGCGCCTGTGATGAGGACGCGCGTCATGCGCGGCCGCCGTCCCTGGCCGCGTTCGCGGCTGCGGCCTTGACCTTGCCCCGGCGCAGCGCGCGCTCGAGCAGGCGGGGGGCACGGCGTCCGATGAAGCGCAGCACGGCCGACCCGAAGCCGACCGACGGCGTGCGCGCGTTGCCCTGGGCCAGCGTGTGGATCTGTGCCGCCACGCGCGCGGCGCTCGGGATGCGCGGCGAAGCGACGAGCGCTGCCGGCACGCCGGACTTCTCGTGGAAGCCCGTC
This sequence comes from Planctomycetota bacterium, assembly GCA_029259795.1. Taxonomy (GTDB): domain Bacteria; phylum Planctomycetota; class PLA2; order PLA2; family JAEUHO01; genus JAHEIK01. The sequence goes on along the minus strand of JAJDEM010000183.1, from coordinate 16,421 downwards.
CGCACGGCCCCCGGGTGCACGGCCTGTACCCGAATGCGCCCCTGCCACTCCACGCCGAGGCTGCGGGCGAAGCCGTCCAGCGCCGCCTTGGAGGCGCCGTAGACGGCATAGTCCGCACACGGCAGGTCGGCCACGATCGAGCTGACGAAGACCACCCTGCCGCTGGCCTTGGCGAGGTGCGGCGCGAGCGCATGCGTCAGGGCGATCGGCGCCAGGAGATTGACGGCCACCATGGCCGTGATGAGCCCGGGCTCGTCCGCTTCGATCGGGCCGTAGGAGGCAACGGCCGCGTTGTGGATCACGAGGTCAAGCGACTCGATGCCCTCGGCGGCCAGATGGGCAAGGACGCGCGCGGGCGCATCCGGTTCGGCGAGATCCGCCTGGCAGTAGCGCGCGGGGGTGAACAGGGAGGCGTCGAGTGCACCGCGATCCCGCCGGCCGCCGAGGACAAGTCGCGCGCCTTCGCGCGCATGGCGGCGGGCGAGCTCGAGGCCGATGCCGTCGGTGGCGCCGGTGATGAAGACGGTCAGGGGCATGGAGGCTTCTCAGCGCCGCTTCAGCGACCGGACGATCTCGTGAATGAGCGCGACCGCCGCCGCGTCCAGACCGTCGCGCGCCGCCAGCTTCTCGAGATCCTCGATATGGGACGCGTCGGCCAAGACACTCATGCCTCGCAGAAGGCCCAGGCGCGCGGAAGGGTTCATGGCCGTCATGGCGTAGCCCAGCACCTGCTCGGCCGCACGCATGCGCTGGCGCTCGGAGATACCGCGGCGCAGCATGCGCATGAGCGACGCGATGTCGCCCTTTCCATCGGCTGCCCGGTCGAGGATCAAGTCCACCAGACGGTCGGACTTCGGGTCGATACGTGCGGCCAGGAAGTGGAAGAAGTATGCGGAGTCGTAGTCCTGAGGATCGACCGACTGCACGATGTCCAAGAGCCGGCTCTCAACCCGCGGATCCAGCACCTTGAACCGCTGAATGCCCCGCATCACGAAGGCCTTCTTGATGCTCGTCCTGTCGCGCAGCAGGTGCAGGATCGCTTCGGCCACAGCACCCGTGACCTGTCCCTCCGCGGCCTTGACCAACAGCTGGGCCACGGTCTCGGCTTCGCCACGGGGCAGCGCTCCGCGGGCCACGACGAGCCAGCGCTCGACGTCGCCGGGCTTGGGCTTGATCACCGTCGCCGCCTCGAGGGCCGCGCGGGCGATCAGCGGGTCGCGATGGTCGAAGTGCGCTTCCAACTGCCGACGCAGCGCGGCCCGCTCGGCCTCCGGCGGCTCGACCCAGCGCACGGTGATCAGGCCGGCCAGCAGCTCGGCGGGGTCCTTGGACTGGATGGCTGACTTGGACGCGCGCTCGGCCGTGGCGGCTGCGGCCGGGTCCTTGACCGAACGCATGGCGTCCATCCACGCCTTGGCCTTTGCGTACGCCGCGGCCTGCAAGGGATGGGCGGGCCGCTCGGCGCGGGGACGCCGCGCGGCGTTCCGCGCCTCGAGCTCGGCCTGCAGCGCGTCGATCTGCTTCTGCATGCGCGCGATGTCCGCAGGGCTGTAGTGCGCATCCGCTGAGACCGCCGGCGCCGGCTCCTCACGGCCCACGAGGAGGGTGGCGACCCAGCCGACGGCGAGCACGGCAAGGAGGATCCAGGGCAGCGACTCTCGGCTCATCAAGCGCTCCTATCCACCCGTCGTCGTAGCCGCCGTGGCCCGATTGAGGAAGAGCAACCGGAGGGCGGACTCGTAGACTTGGCGGCGATCGCCATGCGCGCCCAGGGCCGTCGGCGCTGCCGGCCAACCGCCGCGCTTGGTCTGGCGCTTGAGGAGGTCCTTCGCGCCGGGCACGTACCACGCTGTCAGGGGCAAGGCCATCGCGGATCCGACGCGCTCCATCATCCAGGTGAGGTACGGGTCCTCCCACGCAACCTGGGGCCAGGCCTTGATGGCGGCCAGGGCCTTCTTGGTCACCTTGTCCGGCTTGCGCCCGCCATTGGCGAGCACGTAGGAGCACAAGCCGGCGGCGGTCATGGCGGGCTTGGCCCGCGTGGCTCTGCCGGCGCCGCGACCCTTGACGGCCGGGCGGTAGCCCCACGAGCCGTCGGGAAGCTGGGACTTCGCGAAGTGGGCCTTCACGCGCGCCCAGACCTTCTTGTGGACCTTGAAGCCGACCCTCTCTTGCGCGGTCCAGAGCGCGAGCACCGCGATCTGGGTGTTGGAGTTGTCGCCGAGGGCTTCCACGCCCTTGGCTTCCGGTCCGTAGGACCACATGCCGCTCTCGAGCTGCGTCATGGCGAGCTGCGCCGCCAACTCGTGGATCCGCTTGCCGAACGCCTCGGGACTCATCCGCGCCAGCGCGAGGAGCAGGAACGAACTCGCATACGTCGACCAGCGACTCTTGGGTCCGAAGAGCGTGGCATTCCGCTTGGTCCAGCCCAGGCCCTCGAGCACCACAGCACTCTGCGCGTGGAAGCGCCCGGAGGTAGCGAGCGCGTAGAGGGCAAGGCCGGTCAAGCCCGCGGTGCCGTGCGGATGCTCGCGCGGCTTCTCCCCCGGCAGCCCGCCGGCCGCCGCTCCGTCGAAGGGCCAGGACCCGTCCCGGCGCTGCGTGTTGACCAGGTACTTCACGCCGTCGGAAACCGCGCTACGTACCTCCTTGGCCAGCGCCTTGTCCTTGAGCCGGCCCTCCTTCGCCTGGGCGGAGGTCCCCCCCGCCAGCGCGAGGAGTAGCAGCACGGGGGCAAGGCAGCGCATGGACCCGTTGTACCCGCACGGCCGCGGCTGCAAGGGCGGGGTGTATAACGCCCCACGATGCCGAAGCGCCTGAGCCCGCTGCTGATCGTTCTCGCACTTGGCGCCTGCCGCTCGCCCGCCCCGAGCACCGCAAGCGCCTCGGCGACCCCGTCTAGCACGCAGCCTGCCAGCCAGCCGCATCCGCTGCTGCGCTGGCGCGTGGACGCGTCCACGTTCCCCAGGAAGTGGAGTCGTCGCGGGGTCGACGTGCGCGCGACACCCCTGCCGCCAGCGCGGCGCGCGAGGGCCGAGGCGTGGCTCGCTGCGGCCCTGGCGGTCTATCCGGCTGGACTCGTCGAGCGGCACCTGCGCTCGATTCACCTGCTCGAGAGGCTGAGCTTTCGCGGCGTCCAGGCGGGCGGCTCGAACGCCCGACGGCGCATCTACGTCGTGGTGCCTCGCGGCCGGGCGGCGCGGGCCTACTTCGAGCGGGTCGTGCACGCAGAGTTCTCGAGCGTCCTGCTGCGGCTGCGGCCTGAGCTGTTCGATCAGGCGGCTTGGCTGCGCGGGACGATCTCCGGCTTTCGCTACGGAGCCAGTGGCGCGGCAGCCGTCCGCCACGACCTGGCCGATGCGCGGCCCACGGACTGGACGCTCAACCAAGGCTTCCTCTACGAGTACGGCATGTCGAGCGTCGAGAACGACTTCAACAGCTACGCAGGCTTCCTGTTCACCCATCCCGAGCGGCTTGCCGCGTTCGCCGCGCAGTATCCCGGCGTCGCGCACAAGCGCGCGCTCACCGTGCACTTCTACCGCGCGTTGGATCCACGCCTCGTTCCTGACGTCCGCTAACGCGGTCCCTCGTCCATCGCCTTGAGCTTCGCCGCTGCATCGCGCGCGATGGACTGCAGGGCGCGGTTGCCCTTGGCCTCCTCGAGCAGCGCGCTGTAGTCGCGCATCGCTCGCGTCGTGTCGCCGCGCTCGTACGCCATGCGCGCTCCGGCCCAGCGCAGCCACGGCCGGAACGTCTCCGGCGCATGGCGGTTGCCGATGAGTTCATCGGCCAGGCCCATGGCCTTGTCGGGTTGTTTGGCCGTGTGATAGGTCCAGACCAGGTTGTAGCCGGCCTTGATGCCCGTCTCCGTGTCCATGCCGGCCGTGCGCATGGCGTCTTTGAAGACGCGCTCGGACGCGGGGTAGTCGGCGAGGCGCCGGTGCACGCCGCCGAGATCGGTGAGGGCCAGGGCGCGATCCTCGGCAGGCAGATCCCGCTTGAGCAGCCGCGTGAGGACGTCGCGCGCCGCATTGTGATCCTTGAGCTGGGTCGTGAGGCGCTTGGCTTCGGCACGCATCTGCTCGGTCGTCAGCTTGGCGTACTTCTTGTCGGTCATGCGCTCGAGGGTCTTCTCGAGCACCTCATCGGTGATGATCGGGGTCGCCGCGGCAGGTCCAGAGGGCACCTCGTCCGGCGCCTGCGGGTCGAGCGTCCGCACGGCGAGACCCGGCCCGGGGATGGCCTCCTCGCGGGGGCGCTCGCCCACGGCAACCAGGAGCGCCTCGAGGCGGTCCTCGATCCGCGTCAGGCGCTGCTCGACGGAGGCGGCATCGGCCAGGCCCGCCGGCGAAGCCTCGGGCTGATCCAGCGCGGACGGCCTCGGCTCGGCAAGGAGCAGCCAAGCCGCCCCCATCAGGACGGCGCCTGCCAGGAACGCCCATACGGGAGCCAATCGCTGCATCGCCACCTCCTCAGGGCCCCAAGCCTAGCGGAAGCTCGGCCTGGGACTGGGGTCCCGACCGCAGGCGATTGTTGGGCGGTCGGCCCTTTCGTCCCCAAACCCCAGCCAATGGCCCCGCCAGCACCCTACGCCAAGGGAACCCTACTGCGCGGCCCAGCGTCCCCTTGTTTGAACCCGGTTGTCCCGGGGTGGCGCTTCGTCCGTGCCATCCGTAAGATCAAGCAGCGGTCCAATCAGGGCCACAACACTCAACTTTGAGCCGTCTGGCAGAGTCCCCTCCCGGGGCGCTCCGCAGCCCGGCCATCGAGAGGAATCAATCAACTATGCGCAAGACGATGACATTCGCCATCTTGCTCAGTGTCGTGCTCATGTGGGCCGGCCAGAGCGCCATCGCCGGAGCCTGCTGAGGCGCCAGTCCTGCAACGGTGAGGGTCCTCACCGCACAATGGGGTTCGGCCAATCGCGTTTCTCCCGCCAAGAGTGACGCTGTCGTCACGGGCGAAGATTCTGAGAAGAAGGCCGGCGAAGCCGTCTCACAGCTCATGGCCAAGCCGATGTTCGTCTACGTGACGGACGGCGGCACCGAAGGCGCCTACGACAAGATCGAGAAGGTTGTCCTGGACAACAACAAGGTCTTGATCGGCATGAAGGCCTTCAAGTGCGTCAAGATGTCGCCGAGCGACGTCAACGACGACCCGCTTCTGTCGGGCCGCAGCAAGGATGACCGCTACTTCCTCTTCGTGTCGCGTGACTACAAGAAGATCTCCGTCATCGACAGCAAGAAGATGAAGGCCAAGAACGTCTACAACGCGATGATCAAGCACGCCAAGCGCGAGTACTCGACGAAGTTCGACAAGAACGTCAAGGCCACGCTCAAGCTCATTCTCGACTTCGACAAGATCAACAACGGCATGAAGGTCCTCAAGCAGAAGAAGGAGCGTCTCGGCTCCGACATCAGCAAGGGCGAAGCCAAGAAGATCAACAAGGAGCTCGCCGAGCTCGAAGAAGCCCAGAAGGAAGCCGACGCCAAGAAGGCCGAGTTCCTCACCTTCAAGCTCAAGGACGAGAAGAAGAGCGCCTAGTCTCGACTCGACGTCAACAGTTCAGATCCATACGCGCTGGCGAGCCTTCGGGCTCGCCAGCGTTGTTTTTGCGCGGCCGGGTCCAACTGCGCGGCCGGGTCTAACTGCGCGGCCGGGTCTAACTACGCGGCCGGGGCTGCGCTGGAAACCCCGCCGCCCACGAGGGCGGGCAGCGCCCTACGCCGTGCCGCCCCCACGCTGCGCCAGCCAGGTCTCCTTCGTGAGGGCCCAGCGCTCGTGGTCCTTCCAGGAGCCACCGATCTTGAGGTAGCCCGGAGAGAAGCCCTCCTGCACGAAGCCGGCGCGGCGCACCAAGGCGATCGACGGCTCATTGCCCGGCTGGATGTTGGCCTCGACGCGGTGCAGATCGAGGGGACCGAAGGCGTAGCCCAGTCCCGCCGCGAGCGCCTCCCCCATCAGGCCTTGCCGCGCGTAGGCCGCACCGATCCAGTAGCCCATGTACGCGCTCTGGAACAGCCCGCGCACGATCTCGTTGAAGTTGAGCATGCCGAGGAGGGCGTCGCTCTCGCGGTCGGTGATCAAGAGCTTGTGTGAGCGGCCTGCGGCGTTCGCGACGCTGGTGGCCTCGAACCACCCCGAGCCGTCGGGGTCCTCCTCAGCGGTGGTGCCGGGCGCCCACTGCGTCAGCCACGCGCGGTTGGCGACGACGAGGGTGCAGAACGCCTCGCGGTCTGACGCGGCGGGGAAGCGCAGGGCGACGCGCGGGCCCGAGGCGAGGATTTCGTGGTCGGCGCTCACGCGTTGGAGTGTAGCCGCCCTGGGGGAAGAGCCGAAGGGTCACGACGCCGCACCGTACGCCTCGGTACCCTGGGGCCATGAAGTTGCTCCTCGCTTGCCTACCTGTCCTCGTCGCTGGCGTCCTGCTGACTCCGCCCGCCCAGGCCGGGGAACCCACGCTCGGCCAACCCCATGCCGAGGTCCGCCTGCCGACGATCGATGGGCTGAGCACCCTCGGCCTGGAGGCCCTGCGCGGATCCAAGGTCCTGCTGATTCAGTTCGCCTCGTGGTGAGCAGGCTGCCGCCGCCACGTGCCGGTCTGGCACGAACGCACCAAGGCGCTCCGCGCAAGCGGCAAGCTCAAGGTGATCGGCATCACCCAGGAGCAGCACCCCGAGCGCTGCCTGCTCTTTGCGCGCTGGAAGGGCTTTGACTGGCCCATCGGCTGGGACCCCTTCAACATCACCGAAACGAAGGTCGTCCCGCGGGTCACACTCATCGACGAACACGGCATCGTGCGCGCAACGCGCGCGAACCTTTCGACGTTCGAGCGGAGCTTCGTCGACCAGGTCTTCAAGGCGCCTGCGGAGACCCCGGCGACGGTGAAGCCGGTGCCGGGCACACTCGCCGAGGCCAGCATCGCCAAGAAGGACAGCCCGGAGCGCTCGTACTACGACGGTCTCTCCGCCTTGCTTTGGCCGGCTGGACGCGACGGCGACAAGGCACTGCACGCGATCACGGCCTACGCGAGGAGCCACCCCAAGGACGCAGCCGCCCAGTGGCGCCTTGGCGTCGCCCACCGCATGCGCCACGACAGCGACGATCGCCAGGACGGCGACTTCCAACTCGCCGTCCGCCACTGGCACGCGGGGTTGGCCCTCGACCCCGCGCAGTACATCTACCGCCGACGCATCCAGCAGTACGGACCGCGGCTCGACAAGCCGTACCCGTTCTATCCGTGGGTCGCCGAGGCCCAGAAGAAGCTCGGCAAGGCCGCGCCGACGTTGCGCGCCCCGCTTACGGGATCGGAGCTGGCTGGCCGGGGCGAGCCTGCGGCGGCTCCGGACGAGAAGGAGCCGGGTGGCGCCAAGGACATCGAGCGGCTCAAGGACGCCCTGGAGATCGAGAGCACGATCGTCTGGCACACGAGCGCCAAGCGTGGCACCGCGGCGCGCGTGCACCTGCAGATCCGTCCGGCGGGCCGGCGCATCTTGCTCTGGGACGCGGAGGCAGGCCCGCTCACCGCTTGGGTCGAGCTTCCGGAGGGCTGGACCGTCGACCGAAACCGGATCGATCGGGCGCTGCTCGGGATCGACAAGGTCGAGGAGGTCGTCGAGCTCGACTTCGAGGTGCGTCCGCCGGCGGGCAACGTGAAGCCCTTCGAAGTCACGGGCTACATCCTCTTCTACGCGTGCCTGGAGCGGGACGGCATGTGCAAGTACCTGCGCCAGGACTTCGAGGTGAAGGTGCCCGGCCACGGCAAGTAGGCGGGAGGCTCCCGGCGAGGGGCCCGTTGAGTAGACTGCGCCGATGAACGGCTTCCTCGACTGGCTGAATGACATCCCCTTCGCGGGGTTGATGCTCGTGGTGGCTCTCGGCTTCTGGCTGGGCCGCCTGCACTGGAAGGGCCTGAGCCTCGGACCGGCGGGCGGCACGATCCTCGTCGCGTTGATCCTCGGCCGCCTGGGCCTCTCCTTCGCCAACTACTACGGCACCGACGAGCCGTCGGTGACCATCGGCGCGTTCGGCTTCTGCCTGTTCATCTACTCGGTGGGCTTCGAAGCCGGGCCGCGCTTCTTCACCAGCCTCTTTGGCGGGCCCGGCTGGCGCTTCGTCGTCGTGGCCGCTGTGGTCACGACCGTGGCCCTGGGCCTGAGCGTTGCCGCGGGCCGGATCTTCGGGTTCGACGAAGGCGTCACGGCAGGCCTGCTCGCCGGCGCCCTGACCAGCGCGCCGACCTATGCCGCCGCTGCGGAGAGCGCGGAGGGCATGCGCAGCCAACTGGCGCTGACCTTCGCCGTCACGTATCCGATCGGCCTGGCGGCCGTCGTCTTGATGGTGCAGTTCCTGCCCCGACTCATGCGCGATGACCTGAGCACGGACATTGCCGATGAGGACAACGCCGAGAGCGAGAAGATCAAGTCCGCGGGCTCCGAGCTCACGCGCGCGTTCGACGTCACCCACGAGGGCGTCGTTGGGATCGCGCTACGCGAGCTCGACCTCACCAACCACACGGGCTGCTACATCATTCGCCTCCACCGGGGCGAGGAGATCCACGCTGTAGACGCCGACACCACCCTGGAGCTCGGCGACCATGTGCTCGTTCGCGGGCGCTTCGACGAGTTGCAGGCGTTCGCGGCCCTCATCGGCCCGGAGATCTACGACGAAGAGTTGCGCAAGAGGCTGCGCCGCCCTCGCAAGGTACGCGTCACCCAGCGCGCGGCCTCGGGGAAGACCCTCAAGGAGCTCGCGATCGCGCGTACGCATCGCTGCCTGATCCAGTCGGTGGATCGCGGCGGCGTCCATGTCGAGCCGACCCCCGATCTCACGATCCTGCGCGGTGACATCGTGCATGTCGTCGGTCGACGCGACGCCGTGCGCAGGGTCGCAGCCGAGCTCGGGCGTTTCGAGCGGTCGAGCAGCGAGACGGACATCGCGGTCTACGCCGCGGGCATCTTCATCGGCCTGCTCCTTGGCTACCTCCGCTTACCCATCGGTGGGGCGTCGCTGACGCTTGGGCTGGCAGGCGGCCTACTGCTCATGGGGGTCTTGATGGGCCGCTTTCGCAACCTGGGCATCGTGCACGTGCACGTGCCGCGCTCGGCGCGCCAACTCGTTCGCGACCTCGGCATCCTCCTCCTCGTTGCCGAAGCGGGCGTCCAGGCAGGCCACGGCACGCAGGCGGGCTTCATGGGTGGCACACTGCTTCCGGTCCTCGGCGCGTGCCTGATCGTCACGGCGCTCACCGTGCTCTCCGCCATCCTCGTGGCTCGCTGGGCGCTGCGCCTACGACCTGTCGACGCCTGGGGCAGCCTCGGCGGCGGCATGACCTCGTCGGCGGCACTCACCGCCGTGCGGCGCGCAGCCGACAGCAACGAGGCCTCGATCAGTTACGCAGCGGCCTACGCCGTGGGCAGCGTCCTCGCCACCATCGCTGGTCAGATCATCATCCACCTGATGTAGGCCTCGCACGGGTGCTCTGGGAAGGGGTGGCCCAAGCTTGGCGCAGCGCGGCAGGCACTGTGGCCACCCGGAGGCGCCTGCCCTCTCGGTGATCGCAGGACCGCACACGGCGACCAGCGGTCGCCGGTAGCATGGTGGCGGAGGTGCACCATGGGACGACGGCGACTCTTCCTTGTCGGAGCGCTGACCCTGTGCCTCGTTGCTACGCCGGGCGCGCATGCGGAGCAGAAGCTCGATGTCCGGGTGGCGTACCTGAAGGTGAACGCGATCCCCCTGCGCACCCACGACCCCGCCGACCGGGACTTCAAGGACCTCCAGCCGCTCAAGAAGCTCTGGAAGGATGTTCGCATCGTCCAGCTCGGCGAGGAGACCCACGGCGACGGCGCGTGCTTCCTCGCGAAGACCCGCTTGATCCAGTTCCTCCACCAGGAGATGGGCTTCGACGTACTGGCTTTCGAGAGCGGGATCTACGACTGTGCCAAGGCATGGCAGGCGCTCAACGCGACACCGCGCAAGACCGTCGATCCGATCAAGGCCATGGGGCAGGGCGTCTTCGGCATCTGGATGCAGAGCCATGAACTGAAGCCGCTCGCGGGCTACCTGCACAAGGCTGCAGGCAGCCCGAAGCCGCTCGAACTCTGTGGCTTCGACTGCCAGCTCACAGGCCCGGCGTCCGGGGAGCACCTCGCGCAAGAGCTGAGCGCGGTCGCGGAGAGAGCCCTGCCCGCCGCGCCGCCCGCCAAGGTGTGGGAGCACGTCGTCGGCTATCTCGGCGATGCCAAGCGCTCGATGAACAAGACCCAGCACGCAGCACGGCAGCGCGATCTCGCAGCCATGGCCGCGGCCCTGCGCGAGGAGGGCAAGGCCACGGATCGCGCGGCGCGCGATCGTGCCTGGTGGGCGCAAGTCTGCACGAGCCTCGCCGCCCAGCTGGCAAACCAGTTCAAGCAGCGCAGTAGCCGGAGCCGGGGCGGCCCTGAGGCGACCAATGCCCGCGATGCGCAGATGGCAGACAACCTCATCTGGCTGGCCGACCAGCACTACAAGGACCGCAAGGTCATCGTGTGGGCCGCGACGTTCCATCTCATCCGCAACGCACCCAAGCTCAAGGCCCTCAAGGCGCGCGTCGACTACGCGAATACGGTTCCGATGGGCCACCGGGTTGCGAAGCACTTCGGCAACTCGTGCTACACGCTCGGCTTCACGGCCTATGAGGGCGAAATCGGTCAGCCGTGGAACACGCCGTCCCGACTCAGCGCCGCACCGCCGGACACGCTCGAGCACTGGATGAAGGAGGCCGGCTTCACGGAGGCCATCGTGGACCTGCGTACCCCCGCGGCCAAGGGGCACTGGCTGCACGAGCCGTTCGTTGCCAGGCCGCTGGGCTACAGCCTCATGCGCGGGAGCGGCTGGCACGAGACACTCGACGGCCTCTACTTCCAGCGCACGATGACGCCCAGTACGCGCAACGGCTACACGCCCCCGCCCGCCGTACAGGACATGCGCCCGCTGCTCGACAGTGGCTGGGCCAACATCAAGTCGGGGCTTCTCGGCGGCAACATCTGGGCCGCGAAGTGGACCCTCGCCGACGCGTTCGTCCAATGGCAGCGCCATGCGCAGCCGAGCCACGCTGCCATCGAGGCACAAGAGACGATCGTGAGGGCCTGGATGAAGGAACACGCCGACGAAGGCGGGGTTGCTTGGCGCGGCCACGCCGTCCTCGCCGACATGGCGGCAGCGCGCGACGCGCCGACGGCCCAGCTGGCCGCGCTCGATGAGGCGCTGCGTGCGTTCCCCGTCGATGACCAGACCCAACCCATGAAGACCAGCCAGTTCCAGCACCTCGCCAACCAGCGGGCTTGGCTGGTACTGGAGACCGAGAGCTTCCGCAAGGCGCTCATGTGGTTCACGGGACTGCTCGCGAAGGACCGCCGCTTCCGCTACGCACACCTACAAGCCTGGTCAGGGCACGCCTCCGAGGATCAAGTCAAGGCGCTGGAGAAGGCCGTGCGCAAGGCCTATGGCAAGCGCGCCAAGCGCTTCAAGGATCTCGCCGCCGAGATCGAGGGCTTTCGCAGCGCGCTCTAGCCCGGGAGATCAACGCACACAGCCGAATCGTGCGGCTCTCGCGCGCCCTCGCACCCGATCTCATTGCCGAAGGGCGTCCATGGTGGGATCAGTCACGCTACGGGCTGCCTGCTCCCGCCAGCTCGGCGCGAATCGCCTTCTCCAACTCGGCGGGGAGGAAGCCGAACGGGCCGCGCCCGCCCTGGTAGACCACCGTACCGTCGCGGCCGATCAGGTAGAGCCGGTCCGGTGCGGCGGCGTAGGCCTTCTCGACGGCGTTGTCGATGCCATCGACGACCGCAGGCATGCCCTCGAGGGCTGTCTTCGCCAAGCAGACCGTTGCCACGGCGTTGCGCTCCTCGAGCGTCAGCGGCTCCTCCACGAGCGGCAGGCCGCCCTTGCGCAGCGGCGAGCGCCCGTCGAGGGCGTGCGCCTCGCGGATGTAGACCACGAGGAACGCCACAGCATCGCCATGCGCCGCCCACATCGCGTTCAGCCGACCGGCTGAGGAGACAAAGGGCGGTCAGGTGTAGCTTCCGAAGATCAACGCGACGGGCCGCTTGCCCCGGAAGGACGACAACGTCACCTGGGTCTTGCCGTCAGGGCTCGCCAAGGTGAAGTCCGGTGCCGGCTCGCCGACCGCAGCGCCCGCGACGCGCCGTGACGCGCCGGGCGGGTGGCGGGCCCCCTTGCGCTTGGGCAACGCCCACACCCCGTCGCGCGCGCTCGCATCAAACAGCGCCAGCGCCTCGGGCCTCGAGAGCGTGCGATCACCATTCTTGTCGCCCAGCAGCTCGAGGGAGAGGAACGGGTCCATCCCGGGGGGCGGCGTGGGCATGCCCTTGATGGCGGGGTCGACCGTGTCGAGCCGCGCGTTCAGCTCCCGGCTCGTGATTGCCCCGCTCCGGTCGCTGTCGATGGCGTCAAAGCCGCGACCGAACTCCGCGCGGCCAAGCACGCCCGGGTTGTCGTCATCCTGGAACCACTGCATCGCGATCATGCGCACCATCAAGCCGTGCACGGGGCCCGGCGTCAGCTCGTCTTGCGTCGCGAAGCCATCGCCATCCTGATCGAGGTTCTTGAAGGCCCGCTCGCCGCGCCCGTGCTCGGCCGCAGAGATCTTGCCGTCCCCGTCAGCGTCGTACTTGCCCGCCAGGTAAGCCCACGCGGACTGCGAGCGATCCTTGGCGTAGGGGCCGTCCGGCAGCGCCGGCTTGGCAGGCGCACACGTTCTCTCCATGGTGCAACAACGGGGCTTCACGCAGCAGCAGCCGCTCAGCACTCCAAGCACGGCCGCGCAGAGCAGCACGATCAGGCCGGTCTTCATGGCATTCCCTCCAAGGAGCACGCCGTACGCTACGACCCGGCGCGGAGGAACGCTAGCGCAGTTGGAAGTTGACGGGGACCCGCGCCCTGCCACCGGCACCTGCTGCGAAGCGGTAGGCGTACATCACGCGCACGGCCTGGATGTCGAGCAGCTTCGAGCCGCTGGAGCGAACGACCGTCGCGCGGACAACCGATCCGCTGCGATCGACCGTGATCTCGACGAGGGCCTCGCCCTCGATGCCCTGCCGACGGGCCTCGCGCGGGTAGTAGCGCACGAGCTCCGGGCGACTGAGGAGCCGAAGCTTCGCGGCCTTGCGCACGGGCGCAGGCTTGGAAGCGGTCGACGCCGGCCGGGGCGCGGCGGCCACGGGCTGCGCGGCGACGGGCTCGGGGGGACGCCGGAGCTTCGCGACCGAGAGCGGCACGTCCGGGAGGTCCAGCGGCTCACCCTGCTCGTCGGGCAACTCGAAGTCGAGCTCCGGCAGCGTCACCTCGATCTCAGGCGTCAGCGCCACCGGCGTGCTGTCGGCGTCGAACTCGAGGGGGTCGTGCGGCGCGGCGCTGGGCACCTCGACCTCGAAGGGATCGTCTGCCGCGATCCCGCCGGCATCAACGAACTCGATGCGACTGAAGACGAACGCGTCCGAAGCATCGTCCGGATCCGCGGCTTGGCTCGACCCACCGACGGCCAGCACGACGAGCGCGATCACAGCACAGGCATGCAGCCCGACCGAGAGCGCCACCGGCAGCCAGCGCCAGGAGGCAGCCCCGACCCGGGCGGGGCGCTCGGCGCTTCGGTCGGGGGCGTGCTTCACGGGAGGGTTCCAGGCTGTCCCTGCTGAAACGGCGCTGCGGGGCACCGGTTCTGGGTCCCAAGGATAGCCGCGCTGCGGGCCGAGGTCACGCCGGCCCGCCAGCCCCACAGGCCCAACCGATGGCCCTCCCGAGGGCCGGGGCGCCCCGCGACCGCTACATGCGCTTGTAGCGAGGGCCGGAGCCGCCCTCGCGCGGTGCCCAGCGCGGGCCGAGGACGTCGGTGGCCTTGCAGTCGATGCAGTTGGGGGCGTTCACCGTGAGGCCGTCCGGGCCGGCCTCGTAGACACCCGCGGGGCACATGTGGGCGTAGAGCTCGGCCACCTCGGGCGGCACCTCGGCCGGCGCGCTCAGGTGAGACGGGATGTCGTCGCGCGTCTGGTTGCCCGACTTGTAGACCCCGTCCACCTTCTGGAAGGTGCGCGTGCCGTCGGGGGTGAAAGCCGGAGCCTCCCCCACGGTGCGCGCCTCGCCCGCGTCGGCCTCGGTCTTGATGTGTCCGCCCGGGAAGGCGCCGCCCGTGATGGTCATGAGGCCGGCCTTGACCGCCCCCAGCACGAAGCCGCTCTTGAACGCGAGGCGCATGTTGCGGCGTTTCTTCAGGTCGCTGTAGACGAAGCTCTCGCGCATGGACGCGTCGTAGCTTGCGAGGCCAGCCGCCGAGCAGTCATCGGCCTTCAGGGCCTTGAAGATCGAACGCGCTGCCTCGATGCCCGACTTCATGGCGTAGTGGATGCCCTTGAGCGAGGCGACCTCGACGAAGCCCGCCGCATCACCCGTGACGATCATGCCATCGCCGGACAGGCGCTCGGGGAGCGACCACCAGCCGCCTTCGGGGATGGTCTTCGCCCCCCACTCGACGCACTCCCCACCCTCGAGCACATCTGCGAAGAACGGATGGTTCTTCATGTCCTGCAGCATGCGGTGGACGTCGGTGGTGTGGTTGCGGTAGTCGAGGCCGACCACGAGGCCCAACGCGACGAGATCGTCGGCGAGCGGATACATGAAGCTGCCTCCGAACGCGTCCGTCGGCACAGGCCAGCCCATGGTGTGCACGATGGTCTCGAGGGGCTTCTTGACCTCCCAGACCTCCTTCACGCCTAGGGCATAGATCTGGGGATTGGGTGCCTGGATGCCCTGGGACTCGAGCCAGGCCTGCGCAAGCGGGCCACGGGTGCCCTCCGCCAAGCACACGACGCGGGCGGTGAGATCGCCAGCGGGCTGGTAGGCCGCGGTCTTGCCGCCGTCGCGATCCAGGCCTGCTGCGGTCGTTCGCACGCCGCGGACGGTGGTTCCGTCGACCAGCAACGACTCCACCGGGAAGCCCGTGAAGACGTTCACGCCGAGTTCTTCCGCCTTGCCGCCGAGCCAGCGGACCAGCTCGCAGATGGAAGCGATGTGGTTGCCGTGGTTCTTCATCGCCGGCGGGGTGGGAATGCGCCACGCCCCGCCCTTCGTGAGGAAGTAGACCTTCTCGCCCTCGACGGCGCGGCGGAACGGGAAGTCCTCGAGCGCGAGGTCGGGGAACAACTCGTGAAACGAGCGCGGATTCACCACGGCCCCGGAGAGGTTGTGTTGGCCGAGTTCCTCGGCCTTTTCCAACACGGCGATCTCGACCTCGCCGAGTCCGTCACCGCCTTCGTTGTCCTGCTGGATCAACCGGGCCAGCTCGATCGCCGTGGCCATGCCGGCGGGCCCGCCTCCGACGATGACGACATCCATGGGGACGGCCTCGTCGTCGGGCGTGTCCGAGCAGAGGAAGCGCGCTGCATCGAACTTCGGCTGGTAGGTGGAAGGTACGAACTCGGCCATCGGGATTCCTCGTTCGAGCCACCCACCGGGGCAGCCCGCTGATGTTGAGCGCTAACGCGGACGACGTCCGACCGTAAGCAACGACCCTTGGGTCTGCTTCCAAGAAGGCTCCTCGCCTTGCTGCAGGGGGTATTGCACGCACTGCTGCTCGAGCACGTCCAGCCCCGCGGCTTCGAAGGCGCCGTACCAGCCCCGCATCGACAGGAGCTCCATGGGGCAGCCGAGGTCGTCGGGCCAGCTGTGGCTGGCTTCGTTCTCGCGGTAGTAGTCCACGCCGCACGCAAAGCGGCCGCCCGGGGCCAGGAGTGCCGTGATCGCGCGCAGGGCGCCCTCGACGTCAGGCAGGTAGTAGAGGACCTCCATCGAGAAGATCCCGCGAAAGCTCGCCGGCTCGAGGCCGTGCGCCGGGAACTCGGCGACCTGGAAGTCGACGTTCGCGAGACCGGCCGAGGCCTTCTTCGCGCGCGCAATCATCTCGTCGGAGAGGTCGATGCCGACGCCGCGTCCCTCGTCCCCGATCAGTCCCGCCGCCCAGCGCACGGTGTAGCCGTTGCCGCAGCCGACGTCGAGGTAGCGGTCGCCGGACTCGAGGCCCAGGCGCTCGAAGCCGACGCGCGCACTGAACGCATGCCCGAGTTCCATGCCTTCGGCACGGCCGCGCTGCGCCCAGTCATCGAAGATCTCACGAACACGCGTCGTGCTCATGCGCGCTCCAAGTGGGCCTGCAGGGCTTGGATCATCGGCTCGTGATCGGCCACCGCGCACAGCTCCCGGCACGAGTGCATGGAGAGCATGGGGTTGCCGACATCCACGGTGCGCAGCCCAAGCGCCGAGGAAGCGAGGGGCCCGATGGTCGAGCCGCACGCCAGATCGTTGCGGTGAGAGTAGTTCTGCACGCTCACGCCGGCAGCCCGACAGGCCTCGATGAACTGGGCCGC
>JAJDEM010000182.1 GCA_029259795.1 Planctomycetota bacterium | reverse complement strand
AAGGAGCGCGCCGTGCGGCAGGAGTCGACATCGCGGTGTCGACGACCGGTATCGCCGGGCCCGGGGGAGGGACGCTCAAGAAGCCCGTCGGGACGGTGTGGGTGGGGCTCGCCACACCCGAAGGTTCATCGGCCCGCGCCCATCGATTCCCCGGGGAGCGAGATTGGGTACGGACGCTCGCAGCCTATGCCACGCTGGAGCGACTGCGCCGCCACCTCCTGGGTATCGCCGAGCTCGAGCCCTTCAGCGCTCGGTCGGATCGTCACTAGTTTCCACCTCAAATTGGCCCTTTCGCTCGAGCTCTGCGTCAATCTGCGTGTTTACATGTGCGGCGTACAGGAGTACGCCGACCCACAAACGCTTGATTTCCGTGATCTCGGACGAAATGACTCAATTTGAGGCCGGAAACCTCGCCGGTTCCGCTCCGGCATTTCGACGCGGGAACTAGCCCTGAAAGAAGCGAGCGCCTCGGCGTCATCTGCTCCGAGAACGCCATCAGCCGTGATTCTGTGCAGGTGTGAGTAGGGGGAATGCGCCAAAGGTATGAGACCGCACCACCAATCCATACACCGGGCGTTGGAATTCCCACCGCCGACGGGTCGAGCGGCCGATTCGGGACGAGCCTTCCCATCGCCTCACAGGTCGCTGCAAGGTGTACCCGGGTGTCCCCCTCGGAGCGGGGCGCCGGTCAGTTCTGCAACTTGCCGAGCGCCTCGACCATCATCGCCCAGTAACGATGGCTCGTGAAGATGCGGGTCTTGATCTGGCGCCCCCCTTTGACCACCTGCGCCGCGACGAGCACGAAGGCCTTGCGGAACCGCTTCCATTCCCAGCGGGTCACCTCGGCAGGCAGCGCGAGCAGGGCGATCCACTTGCCGAAGTTCCAGGCCAGGCGCGCGATCTCCAGCCAGGCGCAGTTGCCGAGGTACTCGGCCACGGGCATCCGCCAAGCGGCGACGCCGTTGCCCAACTGCTCGATGATGTTCTCCTGGTCGCAACGCTGATAGGTCTCGTCGATGACCTCGGTGGTGGTCATCTCCAGCGGGAGGTCGGTGACGACGGACCAGAAACGGTACTCGTCGAAGAGGTGGATCTGCCCCTCTCGATGCTCGACGAGCTGTCGACGGAAGACGAGCCGGTAGGTGGCGTCCTCGCCTTCGGGCTCCCAGAACTGCTCGGCCATCCACTGCCCGGCCTGGCGCAGCTCCTTGTATCCGCGCTGGCGGGCACGCCTGCGACGACGGTTGGGCTTCTTTGTCCGTGGCCGGTAGCCCGGCTTCTGCTGCCGTGCCTGTTCGCGCCGCTCGATGCGCGAGAGGTAAGGGCGCCAGCGCTCCTGCTCGATCAGCATCGCCTGCTTGGTCCGAGCGGTCTTGTGGTCACGTGCGACGAAGGCGAAGTAGGCGCCGTGCTTGCGGCAGACGTCCCGGATGTCCTGGCGGTCGAAGTCGCTGTCGCCTCGTACCAAGATCCGTTTGAAGTACGGCTTGAGCCGCGGGAGCACCTCGTCGAGGTCCGCTGCGACGTCGTCGCTCGACCTCCCGTTAGCCGAGCGGTTGCGCAGCTTCAACGCCTCGCTGGTCTGAGCTAGGGTGATGGCCACCGGCTGGAACCCCCACTTGCCGTTGTAGGAGAAGTCCGCCCCCTGCTTCTGCACCCCGAGCTCCTCCTCGATGTGCCCGTCGAGGTCCACGGTGGCCAGCGGCATCTTCTTTTTTTTGCTTCGCCCAACGCGGCGCTTGCGTAGCTTCTCCCAGACGTCCTCCTGGAGCTCGTCGCTGGTCCGTCGCAGGGCCAGGAGGTTCTTACGATCCGGCTCGTCGAAGCGTCGCAGGAAGTCGCCTGCCGTGGTGGGGTCGGGCAGACGGCAGGCTCCTGTCATGCGCAGGACCGCTTCGTTGTTCTGGAGCTCGGCCATGTCTTCCAAGCACGTTCCACCGACGTATAGGTTGAAGGTCTGGGCCAAAACGTGGTCGGCCTCGCTGTATGGTAGCCAGAGCTTCAGCAGGTCGAGGTTGGTGTTGAGCCGCTTGACCACATTGAACGAACGGACGAAGGCGAGGACCAGGGCCAGCCCGCCCCAGATGGTCAATGGTGCCTCGTCCTGCACCTCGAGGTGGGGTTTGGGTAGAGTCATGACCGGAACGAGAAACCTGTCGGGCCAGTTGAGGTCTTCGGGCGCGACGGACGTTCCGGAGTTGACGTGCGAAGCACGGGCGGTGACAGTGATCACCTTGGCCGTGTCGGGGTACTTTCTGGACTCACTTTGCATACCAGGGAGAACAACCGGCACGGCCAGGAAATTGCCTACTTTCGTAACATTTCGCCGAGGGGGTCACTTACTTCAGGACTAGCTAAAAGGATTGGTGCTCAGTCCGAGCCCCACGGGCAAGACCTCGTACGCGTCCGAGAGCGGGTCGGGTCCGGTGGGTGTCCCGGGTTCGGTGGGTGTCCCGGGTGTCCGGCGAGGTGTCGGTGGGTGTCCCGGGTATCCTGTGGGTGTCCCGGATC
>JAJDEM010000181.1 GCA_029259795.1 Planctomycetota bacterium | reverse complement strand
TTATGTAACGCTCTAGCCTTGTCTTAGGACCGAGCCAAGGCTCCCGCGACCCGCGCTGCGCGTCCTATCTCAGTATCGGATCGCGAACGACGGCGGTCGGCGGCCGGGCTGGGATGCGGAAGGCCGATGAAGAGCACGTGGCGTACGCGTCTGCTCGAAGGCACTGTGTCACGCGAGTGCGATGAAGCGGCCTCAACGCGCCCAGCCCCGGTCGCAGTACCCCCCCATGGAACGGGGCACGTACCCACCCCAGCTAGCTCATGCCGTACTTCTCCAACTTGCGCTGGAGGGTGAAGCGGCTGATGCCGAGTTGATCGGCGGCGCGCGTCTTGTTGTTCTTCGAGACGCGCAGGGCCTTTTCGATCTCGCGCCGCTCGACCTGCTCAACGAGGTCGATGAGGTTCTGCACGGGGCCCTCCTCGTCGAGGTCGGCAAGCCCGCGCGCCCCGCGGCGCACGTGATCGGACAGGATCTCGACCGTGACCGTCTCGTCGGAGAGGGCGACCATGCGCTTGACCTCGTTCTCGAGCTCGCGCACGTTGCCGGGCCAGTCGTAGGCCTGCAGCATGTCCACGACACCGGCGTCCAGCTCCTTGATCGGGATGCCCGGCTTGGCGTACAGCGCCATGAAGTGCGAGACCAGCCGGGGCACATCCTCCTTGCGCACGCGGAGCGGCGGCAGGTCCACCGTGAGGACGCGCAGCCGGTAGAAGAGGTCCTCACGGAACTCCCCGGCGCGCACGAGGCGGTCGAGACGCTTGTTGCTGGCGCTGATGATCCGGACGTCGACGCGGAGCACGCGCTTGCCGCCGACGGGGCGGACCTCGCCCTCCTGGAGGACGCGCAGGAGCTTCTTCTGCATGTCCGGGGACATGTCCGCAACCTCATCGAGGAACAGCGTGCCCTGGTCGGCCAGCTCGAACAGGCCCTTCCGATCGCGATCCGCGCCGGTGAAGGCACCCTTCACGTGGCCGAAGAGCTCGCTCTCGAGCAGCGTGTCGGTGAGGGCTGCGCAGTTCTCGGAGTGAAAGGGCTTGGTGGCACGGGGGCCGTGGGCGTGGATCGCGCGGGCGATGAGTTCCTTGCCGGTACCCGACTCGCCGGTGATGAGCACCGGCTCCTCGGTCTTGACGATCTTGTCGAGGAGCCTCAGCACCTCCTTCATCGCCTTCGACTCGCCGATGATCTTGGTGTAGACGCCCTCGGGCTGACCGGCGCTGCGCAGCCGATCCTTGACCTCGATGAGTTCGCGATCCTGCGTATCGACGCGCTGCTCGAGGCGCTGATTGAGTTCCTCCAGCTCCAGGGCGCGTCGCTCGTTCTCGTCGTAGAGCCGCGCACGATCGATGGCAGCCGCGGCCAAGTCGACCAACGACATGAGCGTGTCCCGCTCATCGCCGCCGAAGACCCCCATCTGCAGGCGGTTGTCGAGGTAGGCCGCGCCGAC
The DNA here is from genome assembly GCA_029259795.1 of Planctomycetota bacterium. GTDB lineage: Bacteria > Planctomycetota > PLA2 > PLA2 > JAEUHO01 > JAHEIK01. The sequence continues at coordinate 6,589 of JAJDEM010000181.1, read as the reverse complement.
CGTCTCGCCACGCTGGCGGAAGGGAAGGCACATCACGCTGCGGGCGCGAATGGCGTTGATCGAGAGGTTGTCCTGGAAGCGGACGTCCTCGACGGCGTTTGCCGTGACGATCGGCGAGCCGGTCTTGAACACCCGCTCGACGATCGATGCGGAGAACCCGGCATCGGCATCGCGGACGTCTTCCTGCTCGAAGTTGCGGGCCACGCGCACCAAGGGACGGTCCTTGCCCTGGGAGAGCACGAGGAAGCCGCGCTCGGCCCCGGAGATCTCGACGAGGTGATCGATGATGATCCGCAGGAGCGGATCGAGGTGGATCTCGCCGTTGAGCGCCATGGTCACGCGCTGCAGGCGGCGGAGGTGATCCGCGTCGGGCTCGAGGCCCAGCGCCTCGGCCGAGCTGACCATCGTGTCGCTGCCGGGGGCTTCGTCCGGAGGCGGCGCCTCTTCGAACCAGACGGTCGCGCTGCCGACATCCACGCGATCGCCGGACTTCAGCGCAACCCGCTCGACCAGGTGACCGTTGAGGCGGGTGCCGTTCTGGCTCCCCAGGTCGACGAGCAGGAACTGCTGATCGTGGCGCTCGATCCGGCAGTGGTGGCGGGATGCACGCAGGTCCAGGACCGCGATATCGCTATCGGCGGCGCGCCCCACCACGATCTCCGCCTTCTCGAGGTCGAAGACGGTCCGGGTGTCCTTCTCGTCGAGGATGTATCGCGGCACGGGCTCCACCGGGGCACCGGGCGGCCCAGTCCGGCCGGCGCGGCGACATCCTACGGCATGGACCTGCCCTGGGGGTGTCCAGCGGTAGAGTCCAAACCCGAAGCCCCTCGTCCCGGAGCACCTACGGACCCCATGGCCAGCAAGACCTACACCCTCGATGAGCTCGCTGCCCTCGCCGGGGTCGCCTCGGCGCAGGTCCTCGAATGGGAGGCCAAGGGCTGGCTGGGCGAGCCCGGCTCGGGCGCTGGTGGCGAGCCGAGCTACGGCTTCGAGCAGGCCGAGCGCTGCGTCGAACTGGGCGGCCGGGGCATTCCCCGGCGGATCTGCGTGGTCAACCAGAAGGGCGGCGTCGGCAAGACCACGACCGCCTTCACCCTCGCCGCGGCCCTGGCGGACATGGGCCGGCGCGTCCTCGCCGTGGACCTCGACGCCCAGGCGAACCTCACGACCTCCTTCGGATTCGACCCCGACGAGCTCGATCTCACGAGCGCCGACCTCCTCACCGAGGAGGGCCTCCTTCCCGAGGAGGTGATCCTCGAGACCGGCCTCGAGGGGGTGCACGCGATCCCCGGAGACATCAAGCTGGCCGGCGTCGAGACGCGCATCCAGGACGTCTTGATGCGCGAGCGGATCCTGCAGACCAAGCTCGAGCCGCTCTTCGAGCGCTACGACGTCATCGTCTTCGACTGCCCGCCCAACCTCAGCCGCATCACGATCAATGCGCTCACGGCGAGCAACGAGGTCGTCGTCCCCATCGAGACGCAGTCCTACTCGATCAAGGCCATCTCCGATCTGACCAGCACCTTCCAGCTCCTGAAGGAGAAGCTCGGCCACGAGCTCAAGGTCTGGATCCTCCCGACGAAGGTCGATCGCCGCATGAAGCTTGCCGTCGACATTCTCGACGCGCTCGATGAAGGCTTCCCTGGCCAGATTCTCGATCCGATCCACATCGACAGCAATCTGATCCGCGCGCCCATCCTCTGCCTGCCGGTCACGCGCGCGTTCCCCAAGACCCGCTCGTCGCTCGAGTACGGTCGCCTCGCGCGCTTCCTCGTCTTGCCCGACGAAGAGCGCACGCAGTGGATGGACCTCCCGTTGGCGACCCGCCACGACGTCATTGCGCGCATGGAGCAGGGCCACGCCGACCTCGTGCCCGACGCCGGGACGAATGCTGCTGAAACGAATGACGCTGAAACGAATGACGCTGAAACAGGGGACGCGAGTGCTCCGGGGCCGAACGCTACGGGCGACGCCTCCGCCAAGACCGCGAAGCCCGCAAGCGGACGCCGCAAGGGCATCGCCTCCAAGCACTAGCGATCGTCGCGCCTCGTGAACTTGGCGCTCACCCGGTCCGGGCGCCATCCAGCATCGCGCGGGCTGCGCGGTGAACGCGCCCTACGCCGAGTTTGGTGAGGCAGGGGTGGCCGGGGATCGGGCACTCGCGCAAAAAGCACGGACTGCACGGCTCGGGGTCGTAGATCAGCCGGCGCTCCCGCTGGCCGAGCGGGCTGCTCACCACCGGGTCCGTCGCGCCGAACAGCGCAAGCACGGGCGCGCCGACAGCGCTCGCAAGGTGCATGGGTCCCGTGTCGTTGCTCACCACCAGGTCGGCCTCGGCCAGCACGCCCAGGAGCGCAAGCAGGTCGGGGGTACGCCCAGCCGTCGGGAGGACGCCTCCTCCTGCCGCATCGACCACGGCGGCTTCGATGGCCCGCGTCTCGTCCGTCCCGACCGTCGCCACATCGCAGCCCTCCGCGCGCAGCAGGGCGGCGAGGGCGCCGAAGTTCTCTGCGGGCCAGCACTTCGCGGGGCCGTAGCTCGCGCCCGGCTCGAGAACCACCAGCGGCCGCTCGCGTTGGCGGCCCAGGGAATCAAGCAGGGTCTTGGCGCTCCCGCGGCCCTCATCCGGCACGTGCGCCAGCCAGGCCTCCCCGGCTTCGACGTCGAAGGCGCGTGCCAACAAGCCAAACCACGCACTGCGATGGGCGCGGCGGTAGGGCGCCCAGCCGCGCGCGCCATGGGTGAGCAGGAAGCCGCGCGCCTTGCCGGCGTAGCCCACCCGCTGTGGAACGCGAGCCAACCAGGGCGCGAGCTGCGCGCGGGCGGAGCGCGGCAAGATGACCGCCGCGTCGAGCTGCAGGGCTTTGAGCTGCGCGCGGCTCTTGCGCAGGTCGCCCAGCGAGCGGTCGCGGCCGGCAGGGACCACCTGCGTGACGCCGGGCAGAAGGCCGGCGAGGGACATGAAGGGCGCCTTGATCTGCGCGATCAGCTCGGCGTCGGGCCGCGCCGCATGAATGGCTGCCACCGTGGGTGCGGCCATGACGACGTCGCCCAGCCAGTTCGGCAGGCGCACGAGGATTCGCTGCTGGCCCGTCGGCAGCACGCGTGCGTCGAGATCAGGGGCGACCACGGGGGAAGCATCGACAGGCGGTGCCATTACTTCACCACCTCGATCTTCGGCCAGGTCATGGTGCCGCGGCTCACTTCCCGCGTCGTGCGCGCGAGGTGCAAGACATAGAGGACGAGCGCCCAGTCGTCGCCGAAGGACCGCCAGCCGGCCTTCTCGCTGGGACCCGCGTAGAGCGTCTCGAGTACCTCTTCGTACGGCCCGTCCTTGGACGCGACGACGCCGACCTCAAACAGCAGCGGATCCTTCAGGGGCTGCACGAGGCGCTTGTCGACCGGGACGGGCTTGCCAGCCTTGCGCGCGGCGTCAAACGCGGCGTGCACTCCAGGCATGCCCTCGTGATCGAGGCCCGTCATGATCGTGCGCCAGACATCCTCCGGGCGTGCGCCCCCACGCAGTCGGTGCCGAGGATGGTCGCGACCGTCGCGCGCCTTGAAGTCACGCGCCCGGACCAAGCGCCCGTCGCTCCACTCCACGATCGCATCCGGTCCATCGCCGCGGCCTTCCGTGCCGTGGCAGCGGCTGCACTCGAACGCGACGAACACAGCCTTCCCCCGCGCGAGGTAGCGCGCATACATCGCGCGGTCGTCGCCGTTGCGCAAGCGCAGCGGCGGAACCGGCGGAACGGAAACCGAGCTGGCCGCGGGCGTACGGCCCTTCGCGAAGGCGCGCACGTGCAGCACGACCGCCCACACCTGATCGGGGGTGGCCGAGCGCATGCCGGCCATGGGCGTGCCGGGCAGGCCACGGCGTACGGTGCGGTAGAGGTCGGTCAGCAGCGGGGCCTCGCCAAGCGGCGAGCTCCGGTACTTGAAGTGGCCGTTGACGAGATCGGTGGGCGGATCATCGAGGAAGCGTGCGGTCACCCCATTGCCGCGGCCCTCGGTCCCATGGCAGGACGCACAGTGGCGCCCGTAGAGCACAGCGCCCTCGCGCGCGATGCGGGGCGAGAGAACCCTGGGAGCTGCAAGCCGCGCCCGGGTCACGCCGTCCGCGCCGCGCCGCGGCACGACCCGCCCCCCCATCGCAAGCAGGCTGCTGACCCCGGGCTTGCCGAGTGCGTCGTCGGTGGGCAGCGGCGACGGCGCCTGCAGCGCCTGGAGGTAGGTCAGGAGCAAGGTCCCTGCCTTGCCCGGCACCGGTCGCGCGTCGCGCCGCGAGAGCAGCGCGTCGCCTTGCTCCTCGCCGGCAACCCACTGATCGACATACGCGCGCTCACCCTTCGCGTCCGGCCAGAGTTCTTCACCGCTGCGCGTCTGCAGCGCGCTCCGCGGCGGCGCACGCAAGCCCGCGCGGTCGAGCTCGCTCATCCGGCCGACGTGCTGGGCGTCCTCCTTCCAGGTCGGGCGCGCGTCGCTGACGAAGGAGACGCGGCCGTCGCCGTTGGCATCGAACTTCTCGATGTGCCATGTCACCTGGCCGACGTCCGCCCACGGCTGCCCACCAAAGAGCTGCGGCGAGCCCGGCATGGGCGAGCCCGGGGAGACCAGCCGCGGCGCGAAGAGGTGGGCGGTCAGCCAATCGCGCGTACGGATCGGTCCGCGCCGGCCGAGGGCCGTGACCTGGGCTCGTGCGGCCGGGCTGTGGCAGGTCCAGCAGGCCTCCGCGCGAAACACGTCGCGCCCCATGGCTTCGAGAGGCCTGAGCACTCGAACGCCGCCGCCCGGCTCCCAGGACTCCCCGGCAAGGGCAAAGCCGCCGAAGGTCCCCAAGACCAGCAGAACAGCCGTGATCAGAGGCGTGCGCACGCGTCGGTTGTACTCGGGAGCGGGCCTGAGGCGAGGTCGCCGCTGCTGGGGTCCTCGCTGAGGCCTCGACTAGGCGTCGACGGCGCGGTGGCAGACCTTGTGGATCAGGCGCAGGTCGTCGAGCAGGTCGCGGAAGTCCACCGGCAGCATCGCCTGCTCGGCGTCGCTCCGCGCACGCGTCGGGTCGGTGTGGACCTCGATCATTGCGCCATCGGCGCCGGCGGCGCAGGCAGCCCGCGCGAGCGGCGCCACAAACGAAGAGCGGCCGGTCGCGTGGCTCGGGTCCACGATGATGGGCAGATGCGACTGCGCCCGCACCGCGGGCACCGCGGCCAGGTCGAGCGTGTTGCGTGTGGCGGTATCGAAGCCACGAATGCCGCGCTCGCAGAGGACGACGTTCGGATTGCCCTGCGCGAGGATGTACTCGGCTGCGTTCAGCCAGTCTGCGATCGTGGCCGAGCGACCACGCTTGAGCAGGACGGGATGGCCGCTCTTGCCCACCTCGACCAAGAGGTCGAAGTTGCTCATGTTGCGCGTGCCGATCTGCAGCATGTCGAGGTTGCTGATGCACGCCTCGATGTGGCGGGGATCGGTGATCTCGCTCACGACGGGCAGACCGACCTCGAGGCCGACGTCGCGAAGCATCAGCAGGCCGTCGAGACCCAACCCACGGAAGGAGTAGGGGCTCGTACGCGGCTTGTAGGCACCGCCGCGCAGCAGGTTGCCGCCCGCGTCGCGAACCTGGGTGGCGATGGCTAACAAGGTCGCGTGATCTTCGATGGCGCACGGACCCGCCATCACGGCGAAGCTGCCGCCCCCGACGCGCGTGTTTCCGACGGCGACGACCGTCTGCTCCGCCTGGTGCTCGAGGCTCGAGAGGGCGTAGGGCTTGCTCAGCCCGATGACCTTGCGCACGCCGGGAAAGACCGCCAAGGGGACCTGGCGAACACGGTCGAGATCGCCATCGACGACGAGCAGCATCCCGCGGCGCGTGTGCGTCTCGGCGATGGTGCAGCCCGCGCCACGGATGGCTTCGTCGACGGCGCTGCGCTCCGCGGGCGTGATCGTAGGGGTGAGGACGAGCAACATGGGCGGAGAGTTTAGCCCGGATGTTTCGTGAAGCGCGCTTCGTTCGACTGCAGCCCGGGCGGGGGGCGGGACTCGGGGGCGTACGCTGGGCACCTCCGAGAGCAAGAGGTGTTCTCGCGCCGGATGCGGGCCCGAGGTCGACTCCATCGCGCGGAGGCGGTGCTGAACCCTCCGTTGACGGGCGAGGGCGAAGAAATCGGGCTCGAAGACCAGCGAGAACAGCGCGATTCGACCTGTGTTCATGAAACACCCGGGGGCAACCTCAAAGCCGTAGTTCGCCCTGTTCGCGATGTGCACCTGTGTGTATAGGTGCGTACATGAGCAGTACAGGCCGAACGACGCTGATTGCAGGCAACTGGAAGATGAATGGCGGGCTGGGCGATGCCCGGACCTGGGCCGAGGCGGCGGCTGCGGCCTCGGCAGACAGCCCGAACGAAGTCGCGATCTATCCGCCGGCGCCGTGGCTTCTCGCCGTGAGCGGCGCCCTGGCCAAGTCCGGCGGCGGGGTCGCCCTGGGCGGGCAGGCCTGTGGCTGGGAGCGCAACGGTGCGTTCACGGGTGCTGTGGCCGCCTCGATGCTGGCGGAGGCTGGTTGCGTGCACGTGCTCTGCGGCCACAGCGAGCG
>JAJDEM010000019.1 GCA_029259795.1 Planctomycetota bacterium | reverse complement strand
GAGGCAGGGGACGCCCGCGCAAGGGAAGCCCAAGCCGCTACGCGCCGAGAACTGACGCGCTCCACCTACGAGGGCGCCCTCGCCCGCATCCCAGCCATCAAGAAGCGGATGGCGACGCTGCGCGCCGCACGATGAGCCTCGGTCCGCTGCTGCGCGAGATCCGCGCGTGCACCGTCTGCGCCGAGCACCTGCCGGCTGGACCGCGCCCCGTGGTGCAGGCACATCGTGACGCGCGCATCCTCATCATCGGCCAGGCCCCCGGCCGACGCGTGCATGAGAGCGGCGTTCCCTGGGACGACCCAAGCGGGGACCGCCTGCGTGACTGGCTGGGCATCGACAAGCCGACCTTCTACGGCGAGCACCTTGCGCTCATCCCGATGGGCTTCTGCTACCCGGGCACGGGCCGCTCGGGCGACCTACCCCCGCGCCCGGAGTGCGAGGAACTCTGGCATGCGCGGCTCCTCGCCGCGCTTCCGAAGGTCGAGCTCACGCTCCTGCTCAGCCGCTACGCCCTGGCGGCGTACTTGGACGCCGACCCCAAGACGACCCTCACAGCCTCCGTGGCTGCTTGGCGCACGTACACCCCAGCAAAGCTCCCCATGCCCCACCCGAGTCCGCGCAACAACCTCTGGCTCAAGAAGAATCCCTGGTTTGAGTCCGACGTCCTGCCCTACCTGCGCCGGCGCGTTCGGCGCATCCTCCGCGAGGCCCGGCGACCCGGATGACGCGGCGGCGACTCATCCCTGGCCCGCCCCTCAGCCCCACCTAGCCTTGGGCCACGAACAGGAGGAGGCGGCGCGGTGGGATCTGTCTACGTCATCGGAACCGGGGGAATCGGGCTCTTCTTGCAGTTCCTCCTGCAGGATCGCTGCGCGAGCACGCTGGTCGCTCGAGACACGGCCCTCGAGGCCCTGAGCGCGCAAGCCCTGGAGGTCACGGGCGCGCGCGAGGGCACGCTCCAAGCGAAGATCCTCGCGTGGAAGGACCTTCCCCCCCTCGGCCCGGACGACACCGTCTTCCTCGCGACGGGATCGCATGGGGTGACGCCGGCGCTCGAGGCCATTCGGGCGCGCATGGATCCCGCAACCACGGTCATCCTTTGCCAGAACGGGATCGGGATCCACGATCGGGCAGAGGCCACGCTCGGTAGCGGCCGGCTGCTCCGGCTGCACTGCTGGCTGGGTAGCAGCAGGCGCGCGGCCACCCGCATCGAGATCCTGGGCGTCTACAAGGTGGATCTCTCCGCGGGCGCAGACAACCGTGCCCTGCTTGAGCGCTGGCAGCGGACGTTCGAGGAGGCAGGCGTCCACGCAACACTCGGAACCGACGTGGCGCACGCCGAGTGGACGAAGGCGCTCTGGACCATCGCCCTCCACGGTATCTGCGCACTGACCAACGCGCCCATCGGCTGCGTGCAGCAGTCCGCCGACATGGAACGTGTGGCGCGTCTGCTCATGGACGAAGCCGTCGAGGTCGCAGCCCTGGACGGTATCCAGCTCGCTCGCGAGGACGTCGACGACGTCATCCGCTGGGTGGCATCGGCCCCCGACCTCATCAACGCGACCACCCGCGACCTCGCGGCGGGGCGCCCGCACGACCTGGGCGTCTTCAATGGTGCGGTGGTCGCGGCCGCCGCACGCCACGGCCGAGGGGCGCCCGCCAATGAGGTCGTGCTGCGGCTCGTTGACTACGTGCAGGACGCAGGCCAGGTTGTCGTGGAGCGGACGCCCGCCCCCTGACAGGATGGAGCCCGCCGAACGGAGTCGACATGAAGCTGCTTCCGATGTTCCTGCTGAACCTGGCCCTCGTCGCGGTAGCGCTGATCGCCTACGACCGGCTGCGCAGCGATCCAGCCCCGGCCCCGGTCGCCGATGCAGGCGGCACGGCAGATCCCGAGGTGGCACGACGCCTCGAGGCCCTGGAGGCCAGCCGCGAGCCGGCGCTCCGCGCGGCCGGCACGGACCCGCGCGTGATCGACCGCCTTGCGGCCCTGGAGCTCGCCGTCCGCGAGCACGCCGCCGCCGCAACACCGCCCCCTGCTGCGAGCGCGCCTGACGCCGCGGAGAACCCCGCCGCCAAGCCGCTTGCAGCCTCTGCCGAGCCCAGCGACGAGGAGGTGCGTCGCTTCCGCAAGCTCCGCGAGGCCGCAAGGCGTCAGGACCAACTCGACAAGAGCCGCAAGCAGATCGATGCCGCGCTCGACAAGCTCGGCATCAACCTCAGCGCGAAGCAACGCGCCAAGGTGCACCTCGCCCACGCGGCCTTTCAGCCGCGCATCAACGAGATCTGGGGCGAGGCCAAACGCGCCGCCGGCGAGACGGCGGCGGCGGGTGGCCACATCGACCGCGCCACGATCATCAAGGAGACCCAGGCGCTCATCCAGCAGTCCTTCGTCCAGACGCTGACCCCCATCGTGTCGCAAGCCGACGCCGAGTCGGTGGCTGCCGCGCTGATGCCCGCCAAGCGCTGAGACGGCGCCCAAGTCGGACAAAGGTCACGGGGCGAGGGTCCACAGCGCGTAGGCTATCGCCCCCCTCGCAGGCCGAGGGACCGCATGTCCGGGGAGATGCCACGATGAGCGACGAGACCGCTGAAGCCCTGCACGTAGCCGACTGGGCCGACCTGCCCCAGCGCGCGCCCGTCGGCGTCCTCGTCGGAAACACCGACCTGATCCTGGTCCGTGAAGACGACGAGGTGTTCTGCCTCTACGGGCGCTGCCTGCATCGCGGCGCGCGCCTCGCGGACGGACACATCCAGGGCGAAGACGTCATCTGCGGCGTGCACGGCTGGGACTTCCGGTTCCGCACCGGCGTGAGTGCGTACAACGACAAGGAAGTGCTCCCCACGTTCCGCGTCTGGGTCGAGGACGACCGGGTCTACGTCGACCCCGCGGAAGTCGCGCGCTTCGAGAAGGAGCACCCGCAGCCCTACAACCGTGACGCCTACCAAGGCGCGTTCCAGGATCCGACGGGCACAGCGGATGAGCCCCACGCCAAGCTGATCCACAAGCTCGCGGCCGACGGCCTCTCGAAGTTTGGCCACCACGGCCCGGTCTCCGCCATGGGGGTCTCACGACGAGAGTTGCCCACCTGGGACGACCTGCAGTTCGTTACGGCTCAACTCGCGACGGTGCCGCAGCTCGACGATGTGGCTGTCGCGACCGACCTCGTGATCGGTCCGAACGCGGCCAAGCCGCTGCACCTCGACATCCCGCTGTTCGTATCGGACATGAGCTTCGGTGCGCTGTCCGAGGAGGCGAAGGTCGCGCTCGCCCGCGGGGCCGAGCTCGCAGGCACGGGCATCTGCTCGGGCGAGGGCGGCATGCTCCCCGAGGAGCAGGCCGAGAACACACGCTACTTCTACGAGCTCGCCTCCGGGCGCTTCGGGTTCGGCTGGGAGAAGATCGCAAAGGTCCAGGCCTTCCACTTCAAGGGCGGCCAGGGGGCCAAGACGGGCACCGGCGGCCACCTCCCCGGCGAGAAGGTCCAAGGCAAGATCGCCGAAGTCCGCGGCTTGAAGCCCGGCACGCCGGCGGTCTCGCCGTCGCGCTTTCCGGATTGGAACTCGGAAGCGCCCTACAAGGAGTTCGCCGCAGAGGTTCGCGAGCGCACGGGCGGCATCCCGATCGGCTTCAAGCTCTCGGCCCAGCACATCGAGGACGACATCGACGCGGCACTGCGCATCGGTGTCGACTACGTGATTCTCGATGGCCGCGGCGGCGGTACGGGCGCAGCGCCGCTGATCTTCCGCGACAACATCTCCGTCCCGACGATCCCCGCCCTCGCCCGGGCGCGCCGGCATCTCGATCGCTGTGAAGCCAAGGGCGTCACGCTGATTGCAACCGGCGGCCTGCGCACACCGGCCGACTTCGCCAAGGCGCTGGCGCTGGGGGCGGATGGCGTGGCCGTCTCGAACTCCGCGCTCCAGGCCATCGGCTGCTTGGGCATGCGCGCCTGCCACACCAACAACTGCCCCGTAGGCATCGCCACGCAGAAGCAGCATCTGCGGGATCGCCTGCCCGTGGAGGCAGCCGCCCAGCGCCTGGCACGCTTCTTCGGGGCGTCCGTCGAGCTCATGCAAGTCCTGGCTCGCGCCTGCGGCCACACCCACCTCGGCGAGTTCAACGCCGGCGACCTCACGACGTTCAACCGCCCGATGGCTGAGCTGTCTGGCGTCGCGTTCGGCGGCGTGGGCTAACGAACGGTGGCCTGCGCGCCATGCGCCTTGGCCGCCGCCCAGGCCTTGGCGAACGAAACACCGATCGCTTTGGGCCACTTCCGCTGGGGCTCCTTGGTCAGGCGGCGCCAGAGGGCGCGCTGGCTCGGCGAGAGCAGGTCCGACGGGTCCTTCTTCGCGGCGAGGCGTTCGTTCACCAGCGTGGCCTGCAGCGGGGTCATCGGCAGCTTCGCCAACAGTGTGCGGGAGGTGTAGTACTTGTCGTCGTCGAGGCGGAGCGCCGCGTCGCTGCGCACGGCCCGCGCGCCAAGCTTTGACTTCGCGACCCTCTGCTGCGCGTCCGAGCGCGTGAACACCTTCAGGGCGCAGTCGCATTTCTCGGCCTTGGCAATGAGTGCATCGAGCGCTACGACCTGCGGGTCGTAGGTGACCTCGACGACCTCCATCTTCCCGATCCACCCGGGACGCGTCTCGACGACACCTTCCATGAGGCCCAACCGGACCTCCCCCACCCAGAATCAGGTCATGCCGAATGCGGCGTGCTCGACGCCGCGTCGTCGCGCGACCTGCTCGCGGACGAGCAGCTCGAGGTAGGCAGGCACGGGCTTCTTCGCCTCCCGCAAGGCCGCGACCATGGCGCCTGCGAGCCCGCGCAGCGTCCAGTCGTTGTTCACCCGCGGCACGAGATCCTTGCGATCGGCATCCATGATGCGCACGACCGGGTTGTTCCAGGACGGCTCCTTGAACGACGTCAAGAGCGCGGCGTCTTCCTTGGTGTTGTTGTAGACGCACACCGGAACGAACGCCTCGCGCGCGGCGTCGACGATGAACGGATGCGTCAGGACCTCACGACCGTAGGTCACACAGGTGCTTCAGCCAGGGACTTCCTGAAACAGCACAAGCAGCGGTTTGCTGGTCGTGCGCGCCTGCTTGGTGGCCGCATTGAAGTCACGCAGCCACGAAACCGCGCCCAGCTCGACGGGCGTCTTCACGGTAGCGGCCTCCTCGGCCCAGAGCAGCAGCGGAACGCCGACAAGGCAGGCACTCAGCAGGACAATCCGAGCGGGGCATCGCATGCCACCAAGGTAGCGCAGGGCGCGCCGCCCCGCCTCCTACTGCCGGCGGCGCGGGCGCTCAGCCCCAGCGCTGGCGGAAGACGCTGCCCCGGAGGCGGCTGCCATCCAGCAAGTGCTCGGGCCCAAACGCATCGGTGCGCTGGGCGCTCGCATACGAAAGCGGCACGGGCTCGCCGGTCCGCTCGTGCACGACGCGGTAGGTCACTGTGAGGCACGGGTACGTCCGGGGCTCCCCCTTCCACGCCTCGCTCTCGTCTCGCTCCACTTCGGGGATCTTCGCCTCGGCGGCGTCCAGTGTGACCTCGAGCGTCTCCAGATCGACGAGGTCGAGGACATCCTGACCGATCAACGTGAACCCATCCGGACGAAAGCGCTGCAAGGCGAACACGCTCTCCCCGTGGGGCCCGAGCGCGCGCATCCACGTACCCCATGGATGGTCCGCGAGCGGGCACGCCTCCAGGCGCACGAGCGCAGCGGGCGTGTTCCGAGGAATGGCCTCCGGCCACGGCGGCGGCTTTTCCCCCGGCACGCTGGCATCCTGCGCGGCCCAGGGCTCATCGTCGGGGACGGCCGGATCCGTCGATGGCATGGGGGGACACGGCGTACGCTCGGCGATCGCTTGCTGCCAGGCACTGAGCGTGTCCGCCTCCGACGCGCCATGCACGCGCGCCGACCCGTCGAAGCCGTCGGCGATGAGCCAGCCCGCGGTAGAGGGCAGCGAGCGCTCGTGGAGCGCGCGGCGCAGGGCGCTGAGCCCGCAGCCCCAGGCGCCGGCCGGTCCGCTGGGCAGGGGCGTGGGGTAGTGCAGCTCGCCGGGGCCATGCCGCGCGATGTCGTTGGCCAGCACGAAGTCAGCGACCCGCTCCGGCGCCGAGGCGCCCCCGCGTTCGATCGACGCGCGCAGGGCGCTCAGCCCTGCCGACGGCCCGCGACGCGAGGTCTCCTTCCACAGCCCGTCTTCGCGATAGGTGACTTGCATGGAGCAAGGTCCATCGTGCACGATCACATGGCCGGGCTTCAACCCACGGAGGTTGGGCGGAGCCTCGTCCCGTTCGGGCACATCAACAGGCTCGAGGCCGAGGGTGAAGCCCTCGAGGATGCGCTGCGGCTCGAAGGAGAGCGTGAGCAGGGGCCACGGAACCAGCCTGTCCGACCCGGCCGCCTTCCGGCGAAACACGAAGCGTGTCGTCCCGACGGACGAGGTATGGACGAGCCCGCTCTCGCCAAGGGAGTGCACGACCATGTCGAAGAGCATCTCGGCATGCCGAATCGTCGGAAGCGCCCCGCGCAGTGCGTGTGCGACCGCGTGCTCCTCATGACCCGCTGCACCGTCATCCACCATCGGCCCATCGTGCAAACGACGCCTCGCGAGCGCAAGCCCCTGCCTGCAAACGAGGGCTCCGCTGGGCCCGGCGCCGTACGCGGCGCGCGAATCAGGCCAGTGTGTGGAAGACGTGCTGGACGTCTTCGTCTTGCTCCAGGGTGTCCACGATCTCGAGGACCGCGCGCTCCTCCTCCTCGCCGAGGGGCACAGGCGACAGGCACACATAGGCAGCCTCCGCAGAGACCGGCTGGATGTCGCGCTCCTCGAGCGCGCGCTGCAGCTCACCCAGATCCGAGAAGCCGCAGCGCAGGATCAACTGCGCCGCACCGTCCTCGCCCTCACCCTCGAGCATCTCCTCGAGACCGTGGTCGATGAGTTCGAGCTCGAGCTCATCCGCATCGAGGCCCTCGGCGAGGATGCGGAACACGCCCATGCGCTTGAACAGGAAGCCCACGCTCCCGGCCGCCCCGAACGACGCGCCCTTGGCCTTCTTGAGGACCATGCGGACGTTCGCGACCGTTCGCGTGGGGTTGTCGGTCGCCGTCTGGATGAGAAGCGCCACCCCGTGCGGCGCATAGGCCTCGTAGACGATCTCCTCGTAGTTGACCGCGTCGACGCCCGAGGCCCGCTTGATCGCGTTGGTGACCTTCTCCATGGGCATGTTCGCCGCGCGCGCGTTCTGGATGGCGCGCCGCAGCGTCGGGTTGGCGTCGGGGCTGTCGCCGCCGGCCCGCACCGCGATCACGATCTCCTTGGCGATCCGCGAGAACTGCTTCGCCATGCGGTCCCAGCGCTTGAACATCGTCTCTTTGCGCTTTTCGAACATGCGACCCATGGCGTTCTCCAGGAAGGGTCTGGATCCTACCGCGCCCCTCGCTGGCGGCCCCACTCGGCCCCACGTCCTCGGAGACCTGCGGCGGCAGCAACCGCGCTCCGCGCGCAGGTCCTAGAGCTCGATCTCGAGCGAGGCGTAGAGGCCACGGCCCGCCGCGTCCATGCGCGAGTGCGCCGCCCGGTAGAGGATGTCGAAGAGGTTGTCCACGCCAACGACGAACGTCACGTTCGGCAGCGGCTTGAAGCCACCGCGGAGGTCCAGCACGGTGTAGCCGGGCAGGCCCCACGTGCGGCGCTTCCCGCTCGCCGAGTCTTGGGGATCCTCGAAGTAGCCGACGTCACCGCTCAAGCGACTCGGCGGGATGCGGTCGTAGCGGTCGACGAACTTCGACTGCACCTCGAACCACGGCTTGGCGCGCGAACGCTGCCGCTCATAGCGCAGCGCGAGCAGGCCCCACGCGGGATGCGTGTGTCGCATGGGGATGTCGTTGGTCTCGTCCTGGCCGTGGTTGTAGGCAAAGCCGCCGCGCGCGGTCCAGTGATCGCCGAAGAACCGGCGCGAGACGGCGGCGAGGTTGACGCTGCCCGAGACCTCGACGCCGTAGACATGGGCACTCCCGTTGCCGGCCGTGACATAGACGTCTTCGTTCGGGTCCCGCACCGTGTCTTGGTTGAAGTCGTACCAGTCCTGCCCCTGGAACGTGCTGCGCACGACGTTTTGGAAGTTTCGAAAGCGCGTGTAGTAGACCGCGGCATCCGCATCGACCCACCGACCGCGATGCTTGAGGCCGACCTCGAACTGATCGGCCGTCACGGGGTCCAGCAGGCGCGACGGCACCTTGACGCCGAAGCCGTGCTGCGACACGCCAAAGTGCGGCGCAAACTGGCGAAAGCCGCGCGTCCATCCGCCAAAGAGCTCGGTGCTGCCATTCAAGCTCACGTTCGCCTGCAACCCGCCCACGAGCGCTACCTGGGAGTCGGTGAACTCATCGAGCTTCGGATCGAGCCCGCCCGCCGGCACGTACTGACTGTCGACCTCGGTCGAGAACCGCAAGTAGTCGAGGCGCACGGAACCTGTCAGCGTGAGGCGCCGCGTGACCTTCCAGCGATCCTGGACGTAGATGCCGAGGGAGGACCAGACGGAGTCCGGCGCCGCCTTCCTCGGGCTGCCCCCGAAGGGCGTCTCCGTGAACTGCTCGTCGTCGGGACTCTCGCCCGCGGTGCTCTCAAAGGACGCTCCGTACGTGATCTCGTGACGCGTCAACTCACGCCGGGCTTGCACGCCGAGCTGCAGCGTTTCCCACGTCGCCAGGCCGGTCTTCTCGAGCGCCCCGGTGGCCGCGCTGAACCAGCGGCGGGTGTCGCGCTTGTCCTGGTAGTAGGCGTTGATCCGGAGCGCGTCGGCCACGGGGCTGCGTCCGGACAGGTCGAGGTCGAGCACGGCCGACGCGGCCAAGCGCTCGTTCTTGTTGTCCTGGGTGGGTCGGTAGTAGCGGTAGATCGGATCGTTGTGCGTGTGCTGCAGGCTGAGGTCGAGTACGGCGCGCGGCGCCAGGCGCCACGCAACCCGGGCATTCGCAAAGCGCCCGGCCCCGCCCGTCGGCGTCTGGAGTTGACCGCTGCCGTCCCGCGTGTCGCTCGCATCCCACCCGGTCCCCCCCACCAACCAACGCAGGTTGTGGGTCGCGCCGTAGACCTCCTGGTGCAAGCGGAGGAGGCCCGGATTGCTCCCAAGGACGATGCGCGTCCGCCCGCCCACCCGCCGCCGGCCGTTCGTGTAGCCGAACGGCGAGGCCTTCGTGATGAAGTTGATCACCCCACCGAGCGCGTTCGATCCGTAGAGCACCGAGGAGGGACCGCGCACGACTTCAATGCGCTCGATCATCTCGGGATCGATCTTCCCGTACATGTCGTCGCCCGCGAAGCCCCCCTCGCCCCAGAACGTCGACAGGGTGTTGCCGTCCACCAAGGCCAGGATGTTCCCGCCGCTCAGGCCGCGGATGACCGGATCCGAGGTATGCGCGGTGCGCTTCTCGATCCATACGCCGATCTGGTCGTCGAGTGCGTCGAGAACGCTGGGCCGCCCGCGCTCGAGAATGCGCGTCGACGTCACGACGGTCATGGAGCGCGGCACGATCTGCTCCGGTGTGAGAACGCGCGTCGCTGTGATCACGACCTCCGGCATCGAGCCGGCGTCTTCGATCTCGACGTCGACGACAGGCTCGTCACCCCACGCCGCCCTCGGCCAGGCCATGAGAAGGAAGACGACGGTGAACATGCAAACGCCTGTGGCGATACGCTTCATGGCTGGCTCCATGCCCGCGCGGAGCGCAAGTCGCATACCTCCCGGAATCGTCCCGCACGAAGGACATAACCCACCCCTTCTGCGTGCTGGTACGCAGGCTGAGTGGGTACGACGCGCAGCCTGGAAGCGTCGGTCCGTGACCCCGGCGATACGCGTGGGCGGCGGGCGCGGGGGGCTGACGTCACGGGGGCGCTACCGGAACTCGCGCACTCATCCCCAGGTGTCGCGACGTCGGTACGGAATGCTTGAAAGCGCGTCGGTTCGGGCCCCGGTACGCCACGTGCGGAGTCTTCAGACGATGCTGCGTCGCACACTGCCAGTCTCTGCGGGACTCCACGCACTTGCGCTGGGCGTTGCACTGTGGGTGCTACCGGCGCCCGCGCCCGCGCCGGAGCAGGAGGTGCCGGCCGCGTGCGTGGCGCTGGTGGCGAGCGAGGCTCTGCCCGAGGAGCGCACCGACGCCGAACCCGACTTGCTCCCCCTCGCCGTACTCGAGCACACGCCCCGGAACCTGCCGGCGGACTGGCTGCCCGCAACGCCGGCGCCTGACGAAGAGACCCTCGCCCCGCTCGACGACGAGGAGCCCGTCCGCCCCACGGACGGATTCGAGGAGCTGCCCCTCTCCGCGGTACGCGTGCGCCAGCGTCCGGCGCCTCACGAGCCGCCGCCGTACCCGAGGCCGAGCCCCGCCCCGCCGCCCCGGGCAAGGGCGCCGACCCCGCGAACGACCCCGACCCACGCAAGCCGCGGCGCCACGCCGCCGCGAGCCACGCCGCTGCGCGTCCTCCACCGCCCGTCGGTGGCGCGCTACTACCCCATGCAGGCCCGGCGCCTCGGCATGCAGGGAACAGTTCTCCTCGTCCTTGTGATCGACGCTCGCGGGCGCGTCATCCGCACGACCCTCGCGCGTAGCAGCGGGCACCGCCTGCTCGACGAGGCGGCCCAGGCGCTGGCGCAGGCCTACCGCTTCTCGGTGGGGGTCGGCTTGCGCCGAACCCGGCTCCCCGTCTCCTTCCGCATGACGATGTAGCGCACGGGGCACGGCGACCTCAGCCTGCCGCCACCACCCGCAGCGCCTCGTCGACGAGTTTGGAGAGATCCCGGCGCAGCCCGAACGCGAGGATCTGCAAGACCTCATCGACCCCCACCAGGAAGAGCAGCCGGTAGTGGATCTCCTCACTCACGACCTTGATTTCCTTCAGGGTCCCGGCAGCACAGCGAGTCTTGATGACCTTGACCCACGCGCCGGACGCGCCGGCGTACGCGACGACCAACTCGATGCGCTTGGCGATGGCGTGCTGTGCCTGCGGGGAGAGCCCGACGATCCAGGCCTCGAAGCCCGAGCGCACGACGGGGTGGACATGCGCTGCCACCGTCGCGACCGCCTCCGGCGTCAGGCGGCTGAGGCGCGGCCCGCGCGCCGTGGCCCCTGCCTGGGCTGCGGCGTCTCCTTCGTCGGCATCGACGGCCGCTTCGAGCTGCGCGAGCACGGCTGCAACGGCCGTGTCGTTCTCGCGGGCGGCGTGGCTCGCGAGGGCATCGAGGCGCTCCTCGAGCGCCGCCTCCGCGGCATCGGCGAGCGCCAGCTTGCGCTCGAGGTCCAGCCCTAGGCGCTCGCAGTCGGCGTGCAGCACGCCTCGATTCACCATCCACGTCCAATCCACGGACTTGAAGGTGTAGAAGGTGTAGCCGCGCACCTTGCTCGCAAGGTCCTGAACGAGTCGGATCGCCTCGTCGGCGGGGACTCCGGGCCCGACCGCCTGCGCGAGGCGCGACTCGACAACACCACCCTCCCAGGGGAGCACCTTCTCCAACTCGGGCACGGCACGCGGGCCCGCGCCCACGCGATGGACCGCGCGAACCAACAGGCGAAACCGCGCAGGCGGAATCTTCAGGGCTTGCGCCGCCAAGGCCCGACCCAGCGTTCGCCTGGCACGCGGCCCGGTCCAGGCACCCTCGCCGCGAATCAACAGCTGCTTGGCCACCCGCTCAAGATCGACATCGGCGTCCATGCCGCCAGCATACCTCCGGGTCCACACGCCTCGGCTGGCGCGGAACCCGAGACGAGCGCCGCTGGCTAGTCGGGCAAGCCCCAGAGCACCCAGGCCGCCCAGTAGTAGGGGTCCTTCCAGGGGCGGGTCGTCTTCATGACGGGCGAGCCCGCCTTCCTGCTCGCCTCGGCATCGACCTCTTTCTGCTCGAAGTCACGCACGTAGGCCTGCGCCTGCCGCAGCGCGGCGGCGGCGCCGATGCCCTTGGCTGGGTCCTGCGGGTTCCACAAAGCGTAGAAGCGGGTCATGAGCGCCTGCGTCGCGCGGTCGTGGACAGGCCAGAGCGAACACAGCACGCGGGGGGCACCGGCGTACATGAACGCGCGCGTGAACCCCAGCACGCCCTCGGCCTCGTACGCCCGCCCGCGCGCGGTCTCGCACGCGGAGAGCACGACGGCGTCGGCTTCGATCTTGAGATCGAGGATCTCGTGCACGGTGAGGAGCCCGTCCTCCCCTGCTCCAGCCGTGATCGCGAGCGCGGAGAACAGCGGCTGACTCGGGTGGATGCGTCCATGGCAGGCGATGTGGAGCGCACGCCAGCGTGCGTTGGTCTCGAGCGCGGCGCGCAGGCCTGCCTCGGTGGCCTTGCCGCCAAGCAGCACGACGTCGCCAACCGATGTGGCCTCGGCACCGGAGCCCGGAAGCGGCACGAGGCCCTTGCGATCGCTGTAGTCCGGATTGCCGAGCGCAAGCACCCGCCGCGTCGGCTCCTGGTGGCGTGCGGACTGCAGGATGCGCAGCGTCGTTCCTGACGGCACGAGTGCGACATCGTGGTCGGGCATCAGCAACCCGAAGGGCACGTAGGCGAGTCCCGCAGCCGGCGAGATCAGCATGCGCTTCGTGCCGGCAGGCAGCGTCAGCGGATCAAGGAGGAGGGCGTGGAGCTTCGCCACCCGCACGGGCGTCAGGTTGTGCCCCTCGTCGTCGAGCAACTCCTCGACGGCTTCCTCGATCGGCTTGGGCGAGCCCAGGTCGACCACGCGCGTGCCCTCGGGCGTGACGACCTCCGCCGTCGCGCGGTGGCGGAACAGCGAGTACTGGACCAGGACCTCCCCTGCGACCAGGGCCGCTTGGACCTCCGCGCGCGTCGCGATCTTGGGGTAGGCGACCTCTGCGGTGCGACGTGCATCCCGCTGGACGCGATCGATCAGCTTGCGCAACGCCTCGCGGGCCGCGACCGCTACGCCAAATGACGCGTCGGACGGCTTGGCCTTGGCCTGCTTCACGGCGGCGGCCTCCTGACGACGCGCGGTCTGGAGCGCGGCGCGCAGGCCCGCGGGCAGCGTCAGCGCCTCGACAGCCTCCCGACCGCCGAGCCCTTGGAGCAACGCCCCTGCGCGGCCCTCTTCGACGAAGCGGTGGTAGGCCTCGATGTCCTTGAGCTTGGCCGCGGCCAGTGCACCCACCTCGTAGGTGAGGGAGCGCCGCTCGCGGATGGCAGCAGCCCCGACATCGGAGTGGCCGCCGTAGTGCCGCTTCATCAAGACCACAAGCTCGTCGGCTGCGGCAAGCGCGCCAACGGCATCGCCCGTCCGAAGGCGCGCGTCGGCCACGGGCCCGAGAGCTTCCTGGATGCCGCCGGGCGTGCCGTACTCGCGCGCAACCGCGAGCATCTTCTCGTACCACTCGCGACGCGCCTTGTCGTCGTCCTGGTCCGAGGCGATGTTCCCGCGCCCGCGGTAGATGCCGATGCGATAGCTCTCGTGCAGCTTGCCGTCGTCGATGATCCGTGTCGCTTCATCCAGATGCGCATGCGCGCCGTCAAAGTCGCCATTCGCACTCGACACCTGGGCAGCAGCCTCGAGGAGTGTGACGAGCGTCGGCTTGTTGGCGGCTGACGGCGGGAACTTCCGCGCACGCGCGACCAGGTCCGCCACAGCCGCACTGTCCTTACGCTGGCTTGCGATGACCGCGAGGATGGTCAGCGCCTTGGTGCTCATGGCTGGGTCACCGATCACGGCGCTGATCGAGAGCCCCCGATTGAGGACCTTCGCGGCCTCGTCGTGGCGACCGAGCATCGCCAAGGCTCGGCCGAGCGAGAGGAGGGCCTCCGCCTCGACGAGGACGCTCCCCGAGCGCTTGGCGAACTCGGCGGCATCCTCCTTCATCGAGAGGCTCTTGGAGGAGTCGCCGAGGACGCCATAGAGCGCCCCGAGGACACCGAGCGCGTAGAAGGCCATGCGTGCGTCGCGCTTCTCGCGCGCCCAGGCCAGCGCCTTCTCGAGCGCCGGCTGCGCTTCCTTGAGTTGGCCCCTGTTGAAGAAGTACATGCCCTCGGAGAGGCTGGCTGTTGCCGCGAGATCTACGAGGCCCGCCTTCTCGGCCCGCACCCGCGCCTGGGTAGCGATCGCGCCCGCGTCGGCATGACGGCTCTGGATAGCCGCCAGCCTCGAGAGGCCGAGCAGGCACTTCACGACGGCATGCTCATCCCCGGCTTCCTCGGCCAGCTTCAACACCATCTCCGAGGCTTCCCGCGCCTCGTCGTGCCGCCCCTGCGTCTGCAGCCAGAGCGACCGGTTGAGGATGGCGGCGCGCACCGCCTTATGGGCGCCAATGCGGCGCCCTTCGGCCTCGACATACTCAAAGACCTCGAGCGCCTTCGGAGGGCGCCCCGCTTGGAAGTGCGCCTGTCCGGTGTTGAGCACCATCCGCAGTCGCTTGATGGGCCGCTTGATTGCCGCCCAGGCCTCGGCGCTCTTGGTGAAGTAGGCGATCGCCTTGTTCGGATCGCGCCCGGCCCTGCCGGAGAGGAAGTGGTTCGCCGCGATCTCCCACGCCCCGGCCGCTTGGCGCTGCCACCCCAAGGCCGCCGCTCCCTCAGCCGCCTCGGTGACCAGACTGGTGACCTTCGCAGCGTCACCGCGCCCGGCCGCCATGATCGCCTGCAGCCGCAGGATCCGCAGCCCCAGCATCGACGTCGTGTCGCCCTTCAGTCCCTGGAGCGCCGCGCCAAGCGCCGCTCCGTCCTTGGCAACCAGCGCGACCTCGGCCTTGCCAAGCGCCGCACGCGTCGCGGCGTCATCCGCGCTCGCCTTCCAGGACGCCACATGGGCACCCAGCGCCTTCGCGTCGCCGCGCGCGCCAAGGGGCGCGAAGCGTCCCGCAGCATCCGCCCGCCCGAGTACACACAGCTGCTCCGCTACCAGCCAACGATCCGGCTCGATGGCCACGGCGAGTTCGGTGAGCCGCTTCGTGTCGTCGGCCTTGAGCGCCGCGAGCACCTGCGCCGCAGCCTCCCCCACGCTCGGCGCCGGCGGCTCCTCCGCCACCGCCTGACCCACGACGCACGAAA
This sequence comes from Planctomycetota bacterium, assembly GCA_029259795.1. GTDB lineage: Bacteria > Planctomycetota > PLA2 > PLA2 > JAEUHO01 > JAHEIK01. The sequence goes on along the minus strand of JAJDEM010000019.1, from coordinate 2,036 downwards.
GAACGACAACAAGCGAGAGGAGGCGGCGCATGGCGGGAGTCTAGCAGGTCACGCCATCAGCGGCCGCTCCGCGGCATCCCTCAGAGCGCGCAAGCGATCTCCGCGCTGAGGTCGCGGGCGGCCTTCGCCGACTCGGGCGCCTGGGTGATGGGACGCCCCACGATCACGCGCGTCGCGCGGCTCGCTATCGCTGCAGCCCGCGTACGCCGCCACGCGGCCGATCCGCGTTGCCGTCGGCGGAGACATTGCCCTGGTGCACGAGGGCAACAAGGCCTTCTTGCCGCTCACGCGCCAGGGCTTTGAGGCCTTCGCCATGAACGACTTCCTCCCGCTCGTCCGCCAGGACCTCGCGGCAAGCAGCCCCGCGCCGCGCGGAGGCCACATCCGCTCGTGACCAAGTCACGGGTGGGCGGGTCTTCCGCGCGGGGTCGGCTTGCCCACACCGAACGCCGAAAGAGAAAACCCGGCACGGTGTCTCGGTATCGAAACTTTGGAGTTGGTTGCGTCAGCGAGGGCGGGGCAGGTACCCTGCGTCCCATTGACGCGCGGATCGGTCACCCCTCGAAGGACAAGAGCCATGCCCAAGACCCGACTTTCTGCGAGCGCCGCAGCGATCATCTTCCTCGCTACGTTGGCGCTCGGCTGCGGGAGTAGCAGTAGCACGCCGACGCCGACGCCCACCCCGTACTTTGAGGTGTTCGAGTCCACGCGCTTCACCGTACGCGATGCATCGTCCATCGCGTTCAACGGGACGGACGCGATCTTCACAGAAGTTTTTCCCGACCAGGCGTTCCTGGAGTTTCCGCTCGAGTTCATGGGGGACTCCATCCCCGTCGTCGTGAACTTCAGGACGCGCGACAACTCGGCCGGCGTCAATGATCCGGTACCGCGGGACTTCAAGGTCTGGGTCTACAACGCCAATGGCCAGCAGGACGTGAGCGACTGGGATCAGGGCGTCGAAGTTGCAACGATCACGCGTCAGACCAGAGACTTCGCCAACAACAACGATGTTGTGTCCCACTCGGTTGACATCACGAACGAAGTGTTGGACCTGATCATCGCTGGTGCCACGCACATCGGCGTCCGCTTCACGGGTCCCAGCGGTGGCGATCAGTGGTGGATCGACAGCGACATGCCGACGATCGACGCAGGTCCCAAGCCGGCGCCGTAGGCGTGCTACCGAGCCCGGGAGTTCTGTTCGATACTCGTAACCGCTGACCGTCCCCCCCCGCGAGGGTCCGGCCTGGGCCAACGCATCGGGAGCGGGGGTCCCGACACTCGGGACACATCAAGTCCCGAAGAGCAGGCGCCGCGGGGCCCCTACTTCACGGTGATCGTCGCCTCCTCGATGACGATCTTCTCCTTGGTGTTGCCGCCCGTGGAGCCGAGCTTCTCGATGGCCTTCAGCACGTTCTCCCCCTTGACCACCTTGCCGTAGACGGTGTGCTTCCCGTCGAGGTGGGCGGTCGCCGCGAAGGTGATGAAGAACTGGCTGTTGTCGGTATCCGGGCCCGCGTTCGCGGCACTGAGCGTGCCGGCGCTGTCGTGGGAGGCGCCGTCATCGAACTCACCCGAGAGCATGTAGCCGACCCGCCCGCTGCCGCTGCCGTCGGGGCAGCCTCCCTGCGCCATGAAGCCGGGAATCACGCGGTGAAACGTCAGCCCGTCGTAGAAGCCAAGCAAGGTGAGGAACATCGCGCTCGAGACATGCATCGGCGCCTTGTCCTGGAACAGGCGCAGGGTGATGAGTCCCTTGTTGGTCTTCAGATGCCAGAGGTAGTCCTTGCCCTCGGCGAAGGCCACCTGCGGCGGCTTCGGCAGATTGTTGCGCCACGAGCCGCCGCTGGTCTTGACGTTCTGTTTCGCGATGAAAGCCTTGAGCGCCGCGGTGGCCGGGTCCGCACGCAGCCGGGTTGCGAGCCTGGCCGTGCGCTCGATGCTCTTCGTCGCCGGCTTCTTCTTCGCGCCACGCTCGGCGCGCTTGGCGATCGACGCAATCTTCTTCGACTAGCCGCGGGCACGCGCTAGATCCTGCC
>JAJDEM010000180.1 GCA_029259795.1 Planctomycetota bacterium | reverse complement strand
GACTGCGGGCATGCCGTGGTTTTGGCGCAGAGTACCGTATCCGGCGCGCCGCTGACTCTACCCACGCACGGCAAGTCCAGCGCTGGCCGCAACCCAGCGCCGCACGAGACCAGCGACCTCGATGCGCACGCGCGTTGCAGGGCGTGCAAGCCCGAAGGTTCACCCGAGCCGGAGCCCCTGGCGCGCTCCGTTCGGCTCCAAGTCTAACCACCGAGCGCGATCTGGGCTTGCCCCCGCGGGCATGACACACGCCTAGATCGCCGTCCTTTCGCCCTCGCTACGCGCGACGTCGTACTGACGTACCGCGCTTCGTTTCGGCCGGGGCCGTGAGAGTACCTCGCTCGCGAACTCCACGGCCGCACCGCCCATCTCGTTCAATCCCCTCTTTGGGTGCCGCCACGCGCGCCGGTGCCAGTCACGGAAGCTCCGCAATGACCCACGTAACCAAGACTCTATCCGTCCGAACCAGCCCATCGATCCCATGGGTACTCCTGCTGTTGCCCGCGCTCTTGTCGCTCTGCGTGGAGGCCGCCGTGGCTGACGATGCCGATCGCAAGGCGGAGACCAAGGCTCTGGTCAACGTGATCAAGGAGATACGCAAGCAGAAAGACGCGACAGCCCTGGGCAAGGCTCTCGAGCGCGCCGTCTCCTTGCACAACAACCTGACGTCGAATACGGAGCGCCACTCGCTCCAACACGTGGTGGGTCAGGTCCTGACGGACAAGAATATGGGCGCCGATCGCATCGCTGCGGCAGAGGCCTTGGGCAAGCTCAACGACCCCAAAGGCGCGTTCAAGCACCTCAAGCGAGCCTTGCCTACCGCCAAGACGGAAGCTGCCGGCCCGGTGGAACTCGCCGCGCTCAAGGCCCTCGCGAGCGTTGCCTCCGACTCATCCATCCCCAGCCTCCTTGAACTAATGCGCAAGGCCAAAGACCACAACGTGGCCAAGCACGCCATCTCCGCGCTGGGTTCGTTTGGAAGCTCCAAGAAGCGCGTCACGGTCCTCGAAGAGATGGGTGCCTTTCTTCGGCTCGTGCGCCCCCGCCGCGGCAAGGGCACTCGCATCGGTGCTGCGACGCGGGCACGCTGGAACGCCCTTCGTTCACCTCTGCTCTCGTCGCTCAATCGCCTCACCGGGCAGAATCAGAAGTCGGCCGACGGCTGGATCGCCCTCCTGAAGGACTTCAAGAAAACCCTCAAGAAGCTCTTTGTCGACAAGGGAGACTAGGCTGGCATGCGTCACAGGAGAGAAGTTGGTGTGAATGCCTCTCAGCCCGGACCTCGCGGGGCCTCGGCTCCGCCCTCGGCGGCGGCCGGCACGCGCACGATCAGATTCCGTGTCAGAGGGATGGACTGCGCCGAGGAGGTCTCGATCCTGCGCACGGCCTTGGCGTCGATCGCGTCCGGCGACGACCTGTCCTTCGACATCCTAACCCGGCGCATGACTGTGCAGCTTCCGGCGGACACTATCGGGGGCGTCGAGGCTGTACGAAGGCGGGTTCTTGCGACCGGCATGCGCGCCGAGGAGTGGGGCTCGGCCGTCGAGGAGCGATCTGGGTTGGTGACGGATCGCGCACGGCGGATTCTCTGTGCGCTGAGCGGCTTGTTGATCGTGCTCGGAACAACTCTGCATGGCTGGACACACGGGTTCCTGCATGCGCTCGCGCCTGACGGCGAGTTGAGCCCGGTCCCGTTGGGAGCGCTGGTGGTCTACGCGGGGGCGATCGTCACGGGCGCGTGGTTCGTATTGCCAAAGGCATGGGCCTCCCTGAAGCGCCTGCGCCCCGACATGAATCTCCTGATGGTCATAGCGATCGTGGGCGCCATCCTCATCGGCGAGTGGTTCGAAGCAGCGGTCGTGGCGTTCCTGTTCTCGCTCGCGCTGCTCCTCGAGTCGTGGAGCGTCGATCGGGCGCGTCGGGCGATCCAAGGGCTGCTCGATCTATCGCCACCCACCGCACGCGTCCGGGAAACCAACGGGACCGGCGCCCGCGAAGTGCCGATCGAAGAGGTATCGCCCGGCACCATCTTCTCGGTCCGGCCCGGCGAACGGGTGCCGCTGGACGGGGTCATCGTCCGCGGCGAGAGCCATCTCGACGAGGCGTCGCTCACTGGCGAGTCCACGCCTGTTGGGAAGGGGCCGGACGACGACGTGTATGCCGGCACGATCAACGCCGACGTCGCGCTGGAGATCCGGGCGACGCGACGGGCGAACGACAGCACAATGGCTCGGATCATCCACATGGTCGAGGAGGCCCAGACGCGCCGCGCCCCGAGCGAGCGATGGGTCGAGCGCTTCGCGCTGCGTTACACCCCCATCATGCTGGGCCTCGCAGTCCTAGTCGCGATCGCCCCCCCCCTTGCGGGCCTGGCAAGTTGGGAGACCTCGATCTACCGGGCCCTCGTGATGCTGGTCATCGCATGTCCGTGCGCCCTAGTGATTTCGACACCTGTGAGCATCGTCGCCGCCCTGGCCGCCGCAGCCCGGGGCGGCGTGTTGATCAAGGGGGGCACTTTCCTCGAAGCCGCGGCGCGCGTGCGCGCCCTGGCGGTCGACAAGACGGGCACCCTGACCGGCGGCGAGCCGGTCGTTGAGGAGATGGAGCCCTTGGAAGGGCACACCGCCGACGAGATTCTGGGCTGCGCCAGTGCGCTGGAGAGTTGCTCGAACCATCCGCTCGCCCGCGCCATCCTCACGTTTTCCAAGAGCATGGGCGTACACGCGGCACCCGCCGAGTCGCTCCGCGAACTTCCGGGCCGCGGCGCCGAGGGGATGATCGATGGGCGCCGGTTCTGGATCGGAGGCCACAGACTGGTTCACGAGCGCGCGGTGGAGACCGAAGCGACCCACATGATCATCGACGCCATCGAGTCCCGGGGGCTCACGGCCGTCGTCCTCGGCACGGACGAGCATGTCTGTGGCGTGCTGGGCCTTGCCGACGCCGTTCGACCGGAGGCCCGCGGCATCGTCGCCGCACTCCACGGTCTGGGTGTCGAGCGCGTCGTCATGCTAACCGGTGATCACCGCGTAGCCGCCGAGCGCGTGGCGCGGGCCACGGGCGTCGACGAAGTGCACGCGGGGCTCCTCCCGCAGGACAAGGTGGCGGCGATCGAGACGCTGAATCAAGCCCACGGCTTGGTCGCCATGGTGGGCGATGGAGTCAACGATGCGCCGGCCCTGGCGACGGCCGGCATCGGCATCGCCATGGGGGCGGCCGGCTCGGATGTGGCGATCGAGACAGCCGACATCGCGCTCATGTCCGATGACCTCGCTCGGGTGCCGTGGCTGATCGCGCACGCCCGGCGAACGATGCGGATCCTGCGCCAGAACGTCGCGCTGGCCCTCGGGCTCAAGGTTCTGGTCATGGCTCTCGCCATGCTCGGCTTCGCGTCCCTCTGGATGGCCATCGCTGCCGACATGGGCGCGTCGCTGGTCGTGATCGCGAACGCGCTGCGCCTGCTTCGAGAATGACCGGGGAGGCTGGCGGGCTGGGCTGCCGTGCGCGGCATCGGCAAGCGCGAGGCGTGGAAGCAGTTGTAGTTGCGGGGCGGGTCAATTGCATGAATCGTACTTCATGAACTGGAGGCGTCTGAAGGGGGCATCTCTAAACGAGGTGCCCCTGTCAAGGATGGTTCGTGACCTGTCTTCTGTGGCGTTCCTCTCCTTTCGGATCAGGGGAGATGAGTCGGTTCGGCCAGTCATCTCTTCGGGCTCTTCGTCCCATGGTGTCAAGTTCGGACGGCAGCTTCCCTATCAGGTCATCGACTTGAGAGCGGCTCGTAACGAGCGCCCCTCGGCTTGCGCCGCCATGCCCCCACCGGGCTTGCTGCCATCCGACTCCGACTCATGTCCCGTGATCCGTTCGTCTCCTGTGTGTTGGTCTGAAGGCTACGCAGCCAGGTCCGCGCGCGGCGTGCCGAACGGCTTGGTCACGTCGTAGCACTCTCCCAGCGCGAAGAGCCGCCAGATGCCCTCCGCCAACTTCCTACCCGCCGCCGCTCGTGCCTTCATCTTGTTGCCGAGCCTCTTCTGCTTGGCCTCGATCCACGAGCGGATCACCGCTCCCGAGCCCTTGCGGCATCTGCAGCAGATAGTCACCGCCTGCAGGAGGGCTCGGCGCAGATGGGGGCTGCCGTGTCGGGTGATGCCGCCGTGTTTGACGCGGCCTCCGCTACCTCGATCGATCGGTGTGAGCCCCACGTAGCGGCCGAAGGCCTTGGCTGATCGGAACCGGCGAATCGGCCCGGACTCGGCGAAGATCGTGGCCGCGATGATCGGCCCCACACCGGGGATGTGCTTGCGCAACTCCTTCACCTCCGGGAGCTCGGAGGTCAAAGCCTCGATGCGGCCCTGCCAATCCAGGATGTTGCCATCGATGTGATCGATTAGAACAAGCGTGGAAGTGATGGCCATGCCCAGGTGGCCCGGCTCGCGCTGAGCACGCTCGCGCAGGAACGCCCAGTTGGCTTCGCTTCGCAGCGTCCGGTTGGGTAGCCGGATCGCCATCTGGCGCAGGTGGCTAGGAAGCTGCACGATGAGGCGC
>JAJDEM010000179.1 GCA_029259795.1 Planctomycetota bacterium | reverse complement strand
TCAGGGCGTCGGCTTTCAGTCCCTTGGGGGTGACGTCGCTCCAGGTTCCCCCGGCGTCGTCCGTTACGTGCACCTTGCCGTCGTCGGTGCCGGCCCAGATGCGGCCCTTGGTGACCGGGGACTCGGCGAGGGTGAACACCGTGCAGTGGTACTCGACCGTTGTGTTGTCCTGCGTGATGGGGCCACCGCTCGAGGCCTGCTTGGCCTTGTCGTTCGTCGAGAGATCAGGGCTGATGACCTTCCAGGTGTCCCCGTCGTCCGTCGACTTGAAGACACACTCGCCGCCGACGTAGAGCGTGCTCGCATCGTGGGGCGAGATCACGATGGGGAACGTCCACTGGAAGCGGTGCTTCAAGACCCCGGCACCGCCGCCGATCGGATTCTCGGGCCACGGAGCGATGGGGCGATTGAGCCCTGTGCGGTGGTCGTGGCGCGTGAGCCAGCCGGCGTAGGAGCCTGCGAAGACGATGTCGGGATTGTCCGGGCGCACGGCGATGTAGCCGCTCTCTCCGCCACCTACCGGATAGAAGTCCGTCCGGTTGCGCGCGTGACTCGTGTGCGCGATCGAGACCGTGGAGTTGTCCTGCTGCGCGCCGAGGACGCGGTAGGGGAAGCTCGAGTCCACAGCGACGTGATAGAACTGCGCCGTCGGCTGGTTGTCCACGCGCGACCACGTTTCGCCGCCATCCACGCTGACATTGGCGCCGCCGTCGTTGCCTTCGACCATCCGCTGGTTGTCGTGGGGGTCGATCCATAGGGCGTGGTTGTCGACATGCTGCGTCCGGATGGCCTTGAATGTCTTCCCGCCGTCCTCGGACTTGTGGAACCGGACGTTGAGGACATAGACCGTGTCGGCATCCTCCGGGTCGGCCTCGATTCGCGAGTAGTACCAAGCCCGCTGCCGCAGCTTGCGTTCCTCGTTCACGCGTCGCCATGAGTCGCCGCCATCCGTCGAGCGGAAGACGCCGCCCTCCTCGGCTTCGACCATCGCGTACACGAGGTCCTTCTGCGCGGCCGAGGCCGTGACGCCGATCCGACCCAGTACGCCCTTGGGCAGGCCCTTCCCGAGTCGCTCCCAGCTGTCGCCGCCGTCCTTCGAGCGCCACAGGCCGCTGCCTGCGCCACCGCTGTCAAAGCGCCACGGCTTGCGGCGCACCTGCCAGAAGCCGGCGTAGAGGACCCGCGGGTTGAACGGGTCGATGGCGATGTCGACCGAGCCCGTGTGCTCGTCGACATGGTGCACGCGCTTCCAGGTCGCCCCGCCATCGAGCGAGCGGAAGACACCGCGCTCGCTGTTGGGTCCATACACGTGCCCCAAGGCTGCGACGTAGACACGGTTGGGATCCTCCGGGTCGATCACGATGCGGCCGATCTGGCGTGTGGCGGCGAGGCCGCGGTGCGTCCAAGTCTTGCCTGCATCCGAGGAGCGGTAGATCCCATCCCCGTGCGAGAAATTGCCGCGCGGGTCCGGCTCGCCCATGCCGACGTAGACAATGCTCGGATTCTTCGTCGAGACGGCGATCGCGCCGACCGAGCCCGTCTTGAAGTGCTTGTCGCTGATGTTCTTCCAAGCACCGCCCGAGTTCGTACTCTTCCAGACGCCGCCACCGCAGGAGCCCATGTAGTAGGTACGGCGGTCGCCCACGACCCCCGCCACGCTCGAGACCCGTCCGCCGCGCGCCGGACCGATGCAGCGCCAGCTCAGCCCCTGGATGCGCGGGTCGTTCTTGGGCTTGGACTCCTCGGCGCGCGCCGTAGCTGGCGCGGTCAGGAGCAGCAGCGCCAAGCAGGCGTAGAGGGGGCGTAGGGGCATGGCGAACCGCCTTTCGAGCCGCGAGCCCGACGGGGCCCGGGCGGGGAGGCCGAGTCTAGCCAGCCGGCCCGCTGCGGGGGAGCCCGGGCGGGCTTTGCACCGGGTTCCGCCCCCAGCGTGCGGCGCTACGGTCGGCCGCGCAGCGGCGGGGCGGCGCCGTCGGAGCCCATGGCCGCGAGGATCACGGCGTTGAGCTGGGCCCCGTAGTAGAACGCGACGCCCGAGAGGTGCATCCAGATCATCATCAGGATCACGCCCGCCAGGGCCCCATAGGTCTCGTTGTAGTTGCCGAAGTTCTCGACGAACACGCGGAACCCGAGGCTGAAGAGCAACCACGCGCCGACAGCGAGGGCGTTGCCCGGGGTCAGCGGCATCCAGCGCTGTCGCACGCTCGGCATGGCCCAGTAGATGACCGAGATGGCCAGCAGCGCAACGCCGATCGTGATGACCAGTCGCAGCCCGCCGGAGAACGGGAGTTCCAGGAGCGGTCCGAAGAACAGCAGCATCGCTGAAGCGAGCAGCATCACGAAGGACCCGAATCCGAGCAGGAGGGAAACGCCCCACACCGCCCAGAACCGCCGTCGCTCCTCGACCCCGTGCACGGTGTTCAGCGCGCGGCTCATGCTCGTGAACAGTCGCATGCCCGAGAGCAGGAACACGCCGACGGCCAGCCCGAAGAACCCCGAGCTCTGGTGGGTGCGAATCCCGTCGAGCTGCTTCACGAGGACGGCGTAGGCGTCAGCGGGCAGGGCGCGCTCGGTGTCACTCGCCATGGCATCGAACACGCCATCGAGCGGCAGCGCGGCCAGCGCGGTGATGAGGAGGAACAGGGTGGGGGGAACCAGGGCGATGCCGTAGTACGCCGATTGCGCGCTGCGGCCATCGAGCCCATTGCGCTTGAACGCCACCCAGGTGTCACGGAGGGCGGCGAAGACCGAGAGGCCTCCGAAGCGCCACATCTCCCAGGTGCGGGGCAGAAGTTCCAGCATGGCGGGCCAGCCTACCCGCGTCGCTATCCGACGGCGGGCTTCCGCTCGGTGGGGGCCGGGTTCTGCTGCCAGAGCATGAGCGCGACCGCGATGAACACGATGTTCTTGACGATGTACTGGCCCTCGAGGGTCCAGACAAACGGCGGGTCAGACCAGACCAGGTGCGGGCATGAGAAGAACGGCATGAAGGTGCCAGCCATGTGGAGCAGCATGAGTCCAAGCGTGGCTCGGCGCCAGCGATCGACGACGAGACCGATGCCGATCGCACACTCCCACACCCCGAGGAAGGGCACGAACCACGCCGGATCGACGAGCCAGCCCACCGTGGCCTCCACCAGTCCCTCCGCCGGCGAGGTGCCGGGGAAGAACTTGAGGAAGCCAAACCAGAGGAACACGAGCGCCAGCCCGAGGCGCGCCATGCGCGCGCCCCAGGTGGCGCAGCCCACCGTGGCTGCGGATGCGGTCGTAGAAGGCGTCGGTCCGTGCATGCCGTCCCGTCCCTAGAAGGTCCCCTGCACGCCAAGGTACCAGACGTCGACATCCTCGGACGCGCCGGTGTTCTTGATGAAGGAGCCCGGGAAGAAGTGCGCCCACTCGACGAAGAACTTCCAGTGGCGGTTCAGCGCATAGACCAACATGAGGTCGAGCTCCGAGCCGACCTCGGCGTCGGTGTTGGCACCTGCCGCGCGCAAGATGCCGCCCCCGGCGTTGTACGCAGCATCCGCCGTGTCCGCCCGCCAGAACATGTGGTACCAGCCGTTGAACGTGAGCTTGTCGGCAAGCTTGTAGGAGCCTTCGAGTCGGGCAGCCACCACGTTCTGGCGGCCGATCAAGTCGGTGTGGCCCAGGTACTTGTGCCCGAGCGGGAACAACTGGCTGAACGTGCCAGTGTCGGCATCAGCCGGGTTGTCGTCACCCGACGCGTAGTCGAACCCGAGACCGATGCGCGGGTCGCCGCAGCGCGCACAGGGCTTCCAGCCGAAGGTCGCGGAGAGCATCGAAGCGGATACATCGCCCGTGCCACGCTCCCCGAACTGGTAGGCCGCTTCGGCGTCGTAGTCGAAGCGCGTGTTCGGGATCTTGCCGTCGATGCGGGCACCGACGGTGTAGCGCGTGTCGTCGATCACGGCGTCGATGTCGCGGCCGTAGGCGTACGCGCCCCAGGTCATGCAGGTCTGCGTCCGGTTGGTGCAGTCCACGCCCCAGAAGAGCACGTCCTCGTTGGCCTCGTCGAAGTCGTCGTGGTCGATGGTGACCGGGTTCGTCACCCACGCCTCCACGCTGTGGAAGTTCTTCGACCACCAGGCGCCGACGCCCTCGAAGGTCCGGCGGGTGTTGGCCCAGTCCAGGGGCGAGACCAGGCGCTGCTTGCCCGTCTGCAGCTCGCGACGGCCGGCCCAGACGCCAGCCTTGCCCATCGCGCCATCGGCCTTCACCTCGGCAAAGGCGTTGAGCAAGTCGCCAAGATTGCGGTCGATCGGTCGCGGGCCGAGCTCCCGGTTCTCCCACTGGTCGGCGTAGATGCCTTCCACGTACACGCGGGCGAAGTCACCGAAGTGCAGGTCGGCGTGGGCGCGGGTGCGAAACAGCATCCAGGCGTCATGCGGATCGGCGGGTGCGCCGAAGCCGATGTTGCTGAAGGACTCCCAGCGGAGGCGGACCTGCCAGCCGAGATCGACCCAGATCTTGTTGTTGCGGGTGAGGGGCCGCGCCTTCAGCCGGTCCCAGAAGTCGCCCTTGTCGCAGCACGGCACGCAGAGGCACGGACGCCAGTTCTCCAGGAACCGGCGGTTGTTGTACTTCGCGGGGCACGGCGCGGGCTTGGCCTTGCGGCACTCGCAGCAGGGGTAGTCCGGACAGTCCGGGCACGCACAAGGATCGGCTGCTGCCGGCGCCTGCGCTTCTACGGCCGGCTTCGCGTCGTCCGCGATGGCGCCTTGTCCGCCCACGACGAGGAAGGCGCCTACGAGGAGGATGGACAGGATGAAGCGGGTCATGACTTGGTTCTCCCTTGTTTCTGGAACACACCTAGCGTGGTCTTGTGCAGAATCTGATTGGTCGCTGCACGTACTTGTGCGAACTGATCGTGCAGAGGGCACTTCTCGCCGATGCCGCAGATGCCGCCCCCGAAGGGGCACGCGTCACCACTTGCTCGTTCGAACAGTTCGGAGATCTCGTTGAGCAGGATCTCGGTGGGGTCGCGGGCGAGCGTGAAGCCGCCGCCGGGTCCGCGGACCCCGATCACCAAGTCGGCGCGAGCCAGGTCGGTCAAGACCTTCGAGACGAACGGGCGCTGCAGTCCGCGCGCCTTCGCGATCTCTGCGGCCGAGACGTTTGTCTCACCACCGTCGTAGCGCCGGGCCAGATAGCCCATGGCGATGATTGCGACTTCGGTGGCCTTGCTGTGCATCAGTTCACCGTGGTTGCCTTGTCGGGCTCTGTGGGGGGGCGATCGCGCATGGTGCCCCGGAAGATGGGAATCGCGACCTTGAGGGCCGCCGAGTAGACGAGGAGGCCGAAGGCGATGACGCCCGCCGAGACGCGCCACTCCAGGTGGCTCGGCAGGTACTCGACGTACTCGTGCAAGGTGCTGGGGATGAACCCCGGAATGATGAGGCCCATGCCCTTTTCGATCCACGCGCCGGTGAAGGCGAACACGCAGGCCAGGACCAGAAGACCCTTGCGCTCGGTGAGGCCCGGCTTCAAGAACGTGATCGCCGCCACGATGTTGAGGACGACCGCCGTCCAGATCCACGGCACGAGGGCGTTGGCCTCGCCGTGGCCGAGGAAGAGGTAGCGCGCCGACGCCGTGTGGGCTCCGCCCGCGTAGAACTCGGTGAACAGCTCCGAGACCACCATCAGCAGGTTGACGAGGATCGTGACGCGGACGATCTTCACCAGCGTGCCGATCGGCTTGTCGGGCTTCGGCATGCCTGCAAAGCGCTGCAAGACGAGCATGGTGAGGATGATGAAGGCCGGTCCCGAGACGAAGGCAGACGCCAAGAAGCGCGGAGCCAGCAGGGCGGAGTTCCAGAACGGCCGGCCGCCGAGCCCGCAGTAGAGGAATGCCGTCACCGTGTGGATCGAGATGGCCCAGACGATCGAAAGCATGACGAACGGCTTGTACCAGCGCGGATTCGGCTCCTTGCCGAGGAAGCGCGTGTAGAGCAGGTAGCCGACCACGTGCAGGTTGATCAGCAGGTAGCCGTTGAGCACCAGAACATCCCACGTGAGCATGGACATGGGGAAGTTGAAGCGCCCGATGCCCGGCAGCATGTGCCAGAACCGATCCGGGCGGCCCAAGTCGGCCATGACGAAGAGCATGCACGCGGCGACCGCGGCGATCGCGAGGAGCTCGCCGATGATGACGACGTCCTGCATGCGCTTGTCTTTGTAGAGGTACGCAGGGATCACCATCATCACGCCGCCGGCGGCAACGCCGACCATGAACGTGAAGTTGGCGATGTAGAGGCCCCAGCTCACATGATCACTCATGTTCGTGTTGACCATGCCGCCCGTGACCTGGTGCGCCCAGGCGTTCACCCCGACGAGGAACACGGCCGTGAGTGCCGTCATCCACGCATAGAACAAGAAGGACCCGTCCGTCGCTGCACTGACGGCCCGCAGCAGGAACCGCGGGTAGCTGGCCCAGTGCTTCGATTCGGGATTGATGGCGGGCGGTTCGGGTGCCATGGGGCTCACTTGTCGAAGAAGTAGAAGAAGCTCGGCTTGGTACCGAGCTCCTCCTTGAGTACGTAGACGCGCTTGTTCTCGAGGATCCAGCGGATGTTGGACTTCGGATCGAGGATGTTGCCGAAGACGCGGGCGCCCGTCGGGCACGCTTCGAGGCACGCCGGGAGCTTGCCTTCACGCGTGCGGTGGAGACAGAAGTGGCACTTCTCGACGACGCCCTGGGGCCGTACGCGGTTGCTGAGGTAGCCCTGGTTCGGGTTCACCTCGGCGGCCGGCACGTTGGGCTTCTCCCAGTTGAACCGACGCGCGTGGTAGGGGCAGGCCGCCATGCAGTAGCGGCAGCCGATGCACCAGTTGTAGTCAACGACGACAATGCCGTCCTTCTCCTTCCAGGTGGCCTGGACGGGACAGACATCGACGCACGGCGGTTCGTCACACTGCTGGCATTGCACCGGCATGTAGAACTTGTCCTTCTGGGGAACGGCGCCCGTATAGGTCGTGTTTCCCTTCTCCATGTCCATGGTGCCCTTGGGCATCTCCAGCACACGGATGTAGGACTGGTTCGAGTCGCGGTCGTGGTTGTTCTCCTTGTGGCAGGCCTCGACGCAGTTGCCGTTGCCGTTGCAGACACTGAGATTGATGGCGTAGACGAACTTGGTCTTCGGACGCGGCTGCGCATCCTTGATCGTCACATCCCGGCCGCTGGCCTCCTTCGCCTCGGCCTCCAGCCGACGGAGCACGGTCTGCTTGTCGGCAGCGGACAGCTCCTTGTAGTGCCGCTGCATCAGCTCGTCGGCATTGAGCTCCGACCCGCGGAAGAGGGGGGAGATGGCCGTGCCGAAGGCTGCAGCCCCGAGGGTCGCGCCCAGCGCCTTGACCATGCGCCGGCGGGAGACGCCAGTGGCCGCCGGCGGGCTCGGGGGGGTGGGGGCAGCATCAGTCATCGTGGGACTCCGAGCGGACCGGCAGGAAGCGGTCGCGCGGCTTGAAGGTCGGCCGCATGGTGGGGTAGGCGGGCGCGTGCGGTGCGTGGCAGTGCGTGCACTGGTTGCGGACCTGGGTGCCGCGGGTGCGGTCCCAGTAGCCCGACATGCCGCCGTGGGCGCCGTGGGCGTAGTCGCGCGCTTGCGGGCCGTGGCATTGGGCGCAGAGATCCATGACCCGCTCGAAGGGCACCCGTCGCCCGTCGGCGAGGCGGAGCGCGTCGTAGTCGTCCGGGTTGTGGCAGGAGAGGCAGGTCAGGTTGCCGTGCGCAACCTCGAGGCCTTGGTGGAACAGCCGGAGGCCGGATCCGCCGCGCTGGGTGGGGACGGCCTGTTTCATGGAGTGGCAGGTCGAGCACGCCAGCTTCGTCGCCTGGCCCCCGGCATCCACAAGGATGTGGGGCACGCCCGGCACCGCGCGGGTGTGTACCGGCAGCTTGGCAGCGAGGGGCGTGGGCCGTGCCGCAGGGGACGGCGGCTCGGCGTCGCCGCAGCCCGTCACGAGGGGAAGCACGACTGCCAGGGCGAAGCCCAGCAGCGAGCGTCGCCAGACCCGGGAGACGTTTGCGATCGCTTCCATCGGCGGTGTCCGGCTCCTCGTCGGGGGCCCCTTTGGCCGTCGACGTCGGGCACTCTAGGGCTTCGCTTCCCCTATTCAAGATAAAACCATCGTTTTTTCTCGTTTACACGGGGGCGGCACGGGGTAGGGTCACGCGCGACAGCTTTCAGGAGACCCGCATGGCCATTGGTGGACTCGTTCTTTCGCTCTCGACAGACCCGGAGCTGCGCCGTGAGGCGGAGTGTTGGATCGACCGGGAGCCGCGGCTGGAGACCGGCCCCCGTGAGGGGCAGCGGCTCGCCGTCGTGGCAGCCACGGACACGCTGGGGGAGGGCCACGACCTGTGCGAGGCGCTCATCGCCTTGCCCGGGATCGACAACGTCGAGGTGGCCTACGTCGCTCCGGAAGAGGATCGTTTCGAGACCGAGGCGCTGCGCGCTCGCGCGGAAGGTGAGACGGTATGAGCACGACGACGAACCGCCGTGACTTCTTGAAGGCGGCTGCGATGTCGGCCGCGGTGGCGTCGCTGCTTCCGGCGTCGCTCGCGACGGCCGACGAGGGGGCTGCACCCGGCAGCGACCTGACCTGGAACAAGGCTCCCTGTCGGTTCTGTGGCACGGGCTGCCATGTCCAGGTCGGGGTCAAGGACGGTCGCGTGATGGCGATCGCCGGCGACCCGAAGGCCGACGTAAACAAGGGCCTGCTCTGCGTGAAGGGCTACCACGTCGGCATGGCGCTCTACGGCAAGGACCGCCTGCGCGAGCCGCTGCTCCGCAAGGGAGACGGCTACGTCACGATCGGCTGGGACGAGGCGATCGACGTCATCGCGAAGCGGATCATGAAGGCGCCGAAGCGCTTCGCGTTCTACGGCTCCGGCCAGTGGACGATTCCCGAGGGCTATGCCGCCCAGAAGTTCATGAAGGGCGGCCTGGGCAACAACCACATCGACCCGAACGCGCGCCTCTGCATGGCCTCGGCCGTGACAGGGTTCATTGCGACCTACGGTGTGGATGAGCCGGCCGGTTGCTACGACGACCTCGAGGCGTGCGATGTGCTGATCACGTGGGGGAACAACCCCGCCGAGATGCACCCGATCCTGTTCTCGCGGATCATCGATCGCCGCTCCCGGGGCGAGAGGGTCAAGATCATCGACATCGGCACCCGCCGGACGCGGACCACGCAGCAGGCCGACGAGTACCTCGAGATGAAGCCGCACGGCGACGTGGCGATCTCGCTTGGCATCCTCAACCGCCTGCGCCACCACGGCACGTGGGACAAGGACTTTGTCGAGAAGCACTGCAACTTCCGGGCACTCCAAGACGGCAAGCCGACACTCAAGGGCGAGTCGATCACCTTCGAGACCTGGTCGGAGCGCATCGCCAAGTACACGCCGGATGTCGTCGAGAAGCTCTCGGGTGTCCCGGCCGAGAAGATCGAGATGCTGGCCGCACTCTTCGCGGACCGCAAGCTGCGCATCACGAGTCTCTGGTGCATGGGCATGAACCAGCACACGATGGGCACGGCCGTGAACAGCCTTGTGCACGGCGTGCACTTGTTCAGTGGCCACTTCGGTCGCCCGGGGGACGCACCGACCAGTCTCACGGGGCAGCCGTCTGCGTGTGGCACCGTGCGCGAAGTGGGTACGCTCGCGCACGCACTCCCCGGTGGGCGGGTGGTCGCCAAGGGCGAGCACCGCGCGCAGTGCGAGGGCTTCTGGAACGTACCGGCCGGTCGGATCAACCCGAAGCCTGGCTACCACACCGTCAAGATGTGGGAGCAGTTCGTGAAGCCGACCGCCGAGGGCGGCGACATCGACACGATGTTCGTCCAGGTGACGAATCCGGGGCAGACGCTGCCGAACCTGAACCGCCTGTTCAATGCCAAGCGCGGACAGGACGACAAGTTCCTGATCGTCTCCGACGTCTATCCGACGGCGACGACGAGGCTTGCCGACCTCATCCTCCCGGCCTCGATGTGGGTCGAGAAGAACGGCATCTTCGGAAACTCCGAGCGGCGCACGCAGCAGTGGTTCCGCATGATCGACCCGCCCGGCAAGGCGCGCGACGACACCTGGATGACGATCGCCATTGCCCACCGGCTCATGGAACTCGGCCATCCCGGCATGCAGGCCAAGGACGGGAGCTTCCTCTTCAGCGTGAAGGATGAACAGGGCAAGGAGGTCCCGATCTGGGACTTCGAGCACTACTACAAGGTCAATGTCGACAAGGCGCTGTTTGAGGAGTATCGCCTCTTCACGCGCTTGAAGCACAAGGACCTGGCCCCCTACGACGAGTACGTGAAGGCGCACGGCATGCGCTGGCCCGTTGTCGAGCAGAAGGATGGGACCTGGCGCGAGACGCGCTTCCGCTTCTCGGGCTTCGATGATCCGTACGTCGCCGAGGGCAAGGAGTTCGAGTTCTACCACTCCACGACCGGCGATGGCCGGGCGCAGGTCTGGTTCCATGACTACACCCCGCCCCCCGAGGTCCCGGACGAGGGCTTCCCGTTCTGGCTGTGCACCGGCCG
>JAJDEM010000178.1 GCA_029259795.1 Planctomycetota bacterium | reverse complement strand
TGAGAAACCGGCGCTTGGCGGCGTGATCGGGGAAGACGACCCGCTTGGCGCTCCCGCGGTTCACGATGTGATGCAGGCGGCCGGGTGCGTCGTCGCGGTGCTTCCTCGGCATGTCTGTGCCTCCGCGGATGACTCGCGCGGGTAGGCTGGCTGGTCACAAAGGCCGTAGGAAAAAACCTGGTACCGTATCCTCCGTATCCGGACCAGCAGAGAGGTACGACCGTGGCGGATAGCACGTTCCAGCTCTACGAACTTGTGCGCCTGAAACCTACATCCTCGTTCTTCGATGCCTTCGGTGGCGAGCTCACGGGTGCCATCGTGGGGGTGTTCCAGGCGGACGACGGCGACTGGGGGTACTGCGTCGAGTTTTACCCGCATTTCCCGCGGCTCGATGCAGGCGAGATGGGCTATCCACTTGAGGATCAGGACCTCGACTCCTTGGGAGAGCACCTCAAGGCCGATCAGGTTGACGTTCCGAGGAGTGTCACGGTACGCGTGGATCCTGAAACCGGAGAGGGTCACGCCGTGAAGGGTGGATAGCTGTCCATCCGACTTCCGCCTCGTCTCCCCGCTGACCGAGAAGCCGCGCTTGTGTTGATTGAATGGCGCCGGGAGGTGACCCGGCCGTGGCCGAGAACTCACCCAGAACCGTGACGGAGATCCTCGCCCCCGATGGGCAGCGTACGGGGTACGGAGGCCGCCAGAACGGCGCGAACGTGCAACAACGTTTCCCGCCTCCGTGCCGCGTGCCGTCCGGTACCATTCGCCGACGACGGGCGCCGTGCCCGGGACGCCACTGTGGAAGCCACAACGATGCCGACGCGACCCTTCTTGGTTCTGCGACCCGCCGTGTTCGCCGTGGCGCTGCTTCTGCTGGCGAGCTGTGGGAGTTCATCCTCCAGCACCACGTCGACCGTGGCGATGATCCCTGAGTCGATCGTGATCGCCGATCGAGGTGCGGGCACGCTCTCGGTCATCGACACCACGACCGATACGGTCGTGAAGACCGTGGCCCTCCCGGGGGCCACCCTCCCGACGGCGCCTGGCTACGTCGTGTACTCCGCAGCGCACGACCGGCTGTATGTGGGCGACACGGCCAACCACCGTGTCATCGCGCTCGGGGGACCTGGGTTCACTGCGCTGCCAGACCTCCTCACCGTCGCCGATGCCTTCCACATGTGGGCCCATGGCAGCCAGCTCTGGGTCGTCGATCGTGTGGACAAGAGCCTTGCCGTCTTTGACCTCGACACGCACACACGCATCGCGGTGGTGCCCGTCCCGCCGGATCTCGTCGCTCTTGGTGGCGTACCGCACGACGTCGTCGTAGACATCACCCACGCGTTCGTCACGGTGGCGAGCGTGTCGAATGCCCCGGATGTCGTCGTGAAGTACAGCCGCACGACCTTCGCCGAGGTCGCGCGGGTCTCGGTCGGCGACGATCCGCACGCATTCCTGCATCCCACATCCCGGAGCCTCTACGTGGCCTGCCAGGACACCGACAACGTGTTCGTGATCGATCGCGACACGCTGGGGGTGCTGACGACGGTTCCCACGTTTGGCGGCCACGGGGTGTGGATTCCCGCGAGCGGGCAGGCGCTGTACGTCACCAACTTCCCCGGCCACATCGTGGGCGGCGACCCGGGCCCCAACGCTGACGGCCTCTTTACCGTGGACCTGAACACCAACACCTCGCTTGGCGGCACCTCGATCGGCTTCCCCGCGCCGCACAACCTCGCGAGTACGGCCGACGGCAGCAAGCTCTACCTCACGCATAGCGAGGGGGGCACTCGGGTGAGTGTGTTCGATCTCGCGACCCCGACCAGCAAGCCGGTCTTCCGCACCGCAGTGACGGTCGGCGCCAATCCGTTCGGCCTCGCGCGCGTGCCCGCGCGCTGACCGGCGTCGCACCCCCGGTCTCCGGTCCGTCCCACGATCCGCGTGGCCTACGCACCGCTTGGCCCGCGGTTCGCGTCCAAGGCCCCGGACGGGCTCTCGGGCGTGAATGTGTCCTTCGCTGGGGACAGAAGCGAGCCTGTGCGGAGGACACACCATGCGACGCGACGGTGCCGGACCGATAGCCATGCTGGCAGTGCTGGGGATTCTGATGACAGTTGGGGGGTGCGGCGCGGGCGCAAGCCCGGCCCAGGACACGCCCATCCTCCTGGTGATCAAGAGCGAGGGGGCCCGGGACGGCTTTGTGCGGTCGGACGGCTTTGTACGCGTCGTCGGCAACGGGCCGGCGGTCGGCGATCTGGATGCCGCTCGCAGGGGGCTGGGCCTACGCATGTTCTACAGCTTCTCGCTGCGCGAGATCCCTGCAGACGCGGTCATCTTGTCGGTGACCCTGCGGGTGTTCCAAGAGGGCAGGCTCGGCCGTCCCTTCGCCTCCCTGGGCGAGCTGCGCGTCGATCATGTCAATCCGGGCGATTCGCTCGACCCGGCCGACTATGCCGGCAACACGCTCGAGGCGAACATCGGCAGCCTGTTTCGCGAGTTCGTGCTCAGCTACGCGAGCCTGAGCGTGGATGCCAGCGTCGGCCGCGATCGGCACGAGGGTCGTGTGCGCAGCTGGTTCCGCCTGGGCTTCCCACGCGACAGCAATCTGGACGGCGGCAACGACGCCCTGCTGCTCAACGACGGCGAGAACAGCCGAAGATCCCACAAGCTGCCGCTGCTCGAAGTGATCTATCGGCGGCCCTAGGCTTCCAGGGCCGCGGGGGTCGATTGCGAAGTGGTGACCTCCGGACGCGGCACGGTAGGCTCGGCCGCATGGCGTCCTCCCGCTTCAATCGCCGGGTCCTGCTGATCGCCTCGGGTGCGCTCGGAGCCGCTGGGGTCGCGGCGGCGTGGATGGGTGGCGTGTTCTCGCGCTCCGGTGGCTCGTCGGCGCGCGCACTGACGAATGACGAGAAGAAGACTCTGGCCGCCGTGCAAGCGCGCTTGCTGCCGAGTGGCGACGGACCGGGCGCGCCGGAGGTCCGCGCGGCGGACTTCCTCGAGGCGCAGCTGCTTGATCCCGCCGTACGCCCGATCAATGCCGTGTGGGCCCGGCGCGGCGTGCCGAAGCTCGATGCCTGGGCGCGCGGGAGGGGCGCGGCGGATTTCGTGTCCCTTTCCGCGGAGTCGCAAGACGCTGCGATTCGCGCCTACCAGGCCACAGCCGAAGGCGCCGGCTTCGTGCGCTTGATGTTGGTGTTCACGCTGGAGGCCTTCCTCGGCGATCCGGTGCGCGGCGCCAATCCCGGCGAGATTGGTTGGACCTGGGCGAAGCATCAGGCGGGCTGGCCGCGGCCGCCCTCGAAGGGCTGGCTTCCCAAGGAGCGCTCGTGAAGCTTCAAGCCGATGTGTGTGTCGTGGGCAGCGGGGCGGGCGGCGGACCCATCGCGGCAACGCTGGCCGAAGCCGGCTACTCGGTCATCGTCCTCGAGAAAGGGCCCTGGTACACGCGCGACCAGTTCGCCAAGGATGAGCTCGTTTGGTGTCGTCGCCCGACGATCATTCCGAGCGTCGAGACCGACCCGCAGGTCGAGGAGTTCATCGACAAGAAGAGTGGCAAGCCCGGCGCCGTGCAGACGGCCAACTTCCGAAACGGCTCGCTGGTTGGCGGGTCGAGCATGCTGATGAGCGGCTTCTTCCTGCGACTCAAGCCGGTGGACTTCCGCCTGCTC
>JAJDEM010000177.1 GCA_029259795.1 Planctomycetota bacterium | reverse complement strand
CGGCCAAGTCCGATCCGGCCAAGTCCGATCCGGCCAAGTCCGATCCGGCCAAGTCCGACCCGGCGACGTCCGATCCGGCGAAGTCCGACCCGGGCAAGCGCTCCCCCGAGGACTGCTGCCGCGAGGCGGCCCCGCTCCTCGCGGCTGGCAAGTGGGCCGAAGCCCGCGCCCTCTTCATGGAGGCCGCGACCAACAGCAAGCTCACCGATGAGGCACAGGTCAAGGCCCTGCGCGGCGCCGCGGAGGCCTGGCTCACGGAAGCCGACCTGCTGGCGCGCTCTGGCAAGGTCGACGCCGCACTCGCGGCCTACGCCGAAGCCGGGGCGTGGCTGGACGAGCGTCACACGGCCTACGAGAAGGTCGAGCGGGCCGTCGAGCTCGCCCGGCTGCAGCTCGGCTTCTCGCGCGTCCATCAGGCGGAGGCGCAGACCGAGCGCGCCCGTTGGTTCATCATCCAAGGGAAGAACGACGCCGCCGCAGCCGAGCTGAAGAAGGCCGCCATCAACTTCGAGTTCGCCGAGCAGCAACTGCAGCGCGATGGCGTGCGCTACTGGGAGTTCCTCATCCGCCGCGCGCAGATGCACCGCGTCGCCGGTGACTCCAAGGCCATGATCGCCGACGTCGCACACACGACGAAGACCGAGAACAACACCCCCGCCCACATGTGGGTGGCCCACGCCGCCGCTGCGCGACACATCGCCGAGGCCTACGCCATCCGCGGCGACGCCGCGTCCGCACTCACCTGGGCCAAGAAGGCCAGCACCGTCGCTGAGACGGGTGTGAGCTGGCAGGATGCGAAGCTCACGCGTCAGCAGTGGCTCGACATGGCCCGCACGCTCTTCGTGCAAGGCACGTTGATCGGCCGCGAGGATCCGACCGCCCTGCACGGCAAGGCGAAGTACTGGATCGAAGAAGCCGGCAAGGTCTCCGCGCCCACCTGGGAGCACAGCGACGTGACCAAGGGTCGTCTCCTGACGGCCGCGGCCATGGAGCTCTACCTGCACGGCTTGGTCATGCGTCACCGCGCCAACAGCGGGGAGGCCACCAAGGCCTTCGCAAGCGCCGCCTCGAAGATCGCCGAGGCCATCCGGCTGCGCGAGGCCGGAGCCAAGGCTGGCGGCGTCCAGGTCGATCCGCTGCCCTACGAGGTCCAGGCCGCCCTGCTGGACACCCAGGGGCAGTCCGCAGCGGCCGCCAGCGCGCGCACCAAGGCCGTCGCCGCCAGCGCCCGCAACCCGGATTAGCCAAGCCGAGTCGGGGGCCCCTGGTTCTGCCGCGGAATCCGCGTCCACCCCTTGACGCCCCCCCCGCCATCTACTACAGCTGTAATACTACAGCCGTCGTCGTAGAGGCCGGCTGCCAGGGAGCGGAAGCACGTGAGCAGTCGAAAGCAACTCAGCGACCTGCAGATCGCCATCCTGCGCGTGCTCTGGCGCGACGGCGAGGCGTCCGTCGCCGCCATGCAGGAGGCACTGCGGGGCGACGATCGCGAGCTGGCGCATACAACCGTCGCCACGCTGCTGACCCGTCTCGAGGCCCGCGGCATCGTGCGTCGGCGCACCGAGGGGCGTCAGTTCGTCTACAGCCCCATCGTGGGTGAGGACGAAGTGCGGCGCTCCATGGTGAGCGCGCTGACGGATCGACTCTTCGCCGGCGACCCGAGTGCGCTCGTGCACCACTTGATCGATGAAGGCGCGATCGACGCCGAGGAGCTCGCGCGCCTCAAGCGCCTGCTGGCCTCGAAGCAGCGCAAGCAGGGGGGCGGCCGCGATGCCTGATCTCCTGCTTGCGTGGGTGCTGACCTACCTGATGCACAGCACGTTGCTCCTCGGCGGCGTGTGGCTACTCACCGCCGTGTGGCGCCGCCTGCCGACCGTCTGGGCCGAGGCGCTTTGGCGCAGCGCGCTGCTCGGCGGCGTGCTCACGGCGAGCGTGCAGCTAGCACTCGACCTCGAACCCGCTGGCGGGCGCATGGCCATGCCGGGCCCGGCGGCTGTGGCCAACGCAGCGCCCACGTTCGAAGCCGCGGCTCGCCCGCTCGCGCCCGCCCCCGCGGTCGCCTCCACCCCTACCCCGTTTCCGGCGCTCGGCGTCTTGCCGGAGCCGGCCGGTCCTCAGCCGGAACCGGTCGATCCGCGAGGCGCCGCAGCGCCGACTTCACCCGCCGGGCCGTCTGCCGCCACCTGGCTGCCACGGGCCGGTGCCGTGCTCTGGCTGCTTGGCCTGCTCGCCTTCTTCGTACGCCACGGCCGCGCGCGGCGAGGGCTGCACGCGAGACTGGCAGCGCGAACGCCCGTCGCCCACGGGCCCCTGCGAGCCCGCCTTGAAGACCTCACCCAGGCGGCCGGCCTCCCGAGCACGCCCGCGCTCTCTGAGGTCGCGGGACTCGGCAGCCCGCTGGCCATCGGCGTGCGGCGGCCCGAGATCGTCATTCCGGCGCGGGCCGAGCACGACCTGACCCCCGCGCAGCAAGGCGCGATGCTCGCCCACGAGCTGGCCCACCATGTACGCCGGGACGCCCTCTGGCAGTCGGTCACGCGCTGGGTCAGTGGCGTGCTGTTCTTCCAGCCGCTGAACCTCGTGGCGCGCAAGCGACTCGGCGAGACCGCGGAGTTGCTGGCCGATGCCTGGGCCGTGGAACGCATAGGCTGCAGTCGCTCACTCGCCGAGTGCCTCACGGTCGTCGCCAGCTGGATGGTGCACGCACCGAGGAGCCAGCCGGCCCCCGCCATGGCCGCCCACGGCTCCATGCTCGCCCAGCGCGTGGGCCGGCTTGTCGAACACGATCTCCCGCCCGCGGCGTCGCGTGGCCGTAACGTGCTGCGGATCGCCTCGCTCTTGCCCTGGATCGCTGTCGTCCTCGCGGCCCCCGCGGTTGCTGTCGGCGCCGCGGGCGACCCAACGCCGACGTCCCCCCCGCCAGCGGTGGCCGCAGCCCCCGAGCAGGCCCCCGAGCAGGCCGGCCAGCCAAGCCCTGCTGCCCGCATCGTCAGCACCGCGCCAGCGAGCGTCGCCCTCGGCGATCCTGCAGCACTCGAGCACGACATCCAGCGCCTCGAAGAGGAGGTCCGCGAGCTGCTCGGCCTGCTCGCGCGCGTACCTCATCCGCCTGCCGCCCTCACCAAGGCAGCAGCAACACTCACGACCCGGCTGACCAACCTGAAGTCCCAACGGGCCGCGCTTGGCCGCGCCCCCTCTCCGGAGATGCCGCGATGAACACACGACTCACCTGGATCCCCCTGGCTGCTCTCATGCTGCTCGCGGCACCGGCCTACGCCGACGACCCCAGCGAAGCGGCCCCCCCGAAGAAGGCCGAGGCCGCAAACGAGGCTCGCATCCTCAGCTTGAACTATCAGGACGCGCCTGTCACCGAGGTCCTCATGAAGATCGCCCAGTACGCCGGCGTGAACCTCATCGTCAACCCGGACGTGAAGGGCACGGTCTCCGTGCGGTTCACCGACATCGGGTGGAAGGACGCGCTGGCGATCGTGGCGCAGTCGAAGGGCCTAAAGGTCACGCACCGGCCACACGGCATCACACTCGTCTCGAAGGCGCCGGGGCCGCTCCCGGTCGTCAGGCGCGATCTTCGTGGGATCAAGCTTGACTCGATTGACCTGCGCACCAAGGACATGCGCGCAAAGCAGGCCGAGGCCGCGGCAGCCGCGCAGGCGCTCGCACGCCAGCGGGCCGCGATTGACGAGGCGCTGCAGCGCTCCGCCAAGCGCGTGGCCGAGCTCGAGCGCGAGCTGACCAAGGCCAAGAAGGACGGTCGCGGCTGGGAGGTCGTCCGGCTCGAGACCGAGCTGGAGAAGCAGGCGAAGGAGTCCGAGCGTCGCAAGCTCCTGCGCTCGAAGAAGGAGCTGGTGACCACGGCGCGTGGGCTCTTCGAGGTCAAGCACAAGGGGAGCACGGCAGCATCCCAGATGGTGCAGCTCTACGACGTAGGCGACCTCGACCTGCGTAGGGCCTACCTGCAGCGCACGCTCGTCGCCCTCCGGCGTGAGGGTGCGACGATCGAAGACAAGAAGAAGGGCCTCCTCGTCGTACGGGCCCCGCACGTCCTGCACGTCAAGCTGGCCGAGGCG
>JAJDEM010000176.1 GCA_029259795.1 Planctomycetota bacterium | reverse complement strand
ATCGAAGTCGAGAGGGTACCGCTGGCAGCGGCCTGTAACCTTGCTCGCCCGTTCGGTCCCTAGGGGCAGCAGCCCCAAGGAGCCCGACGATGAGCGACGACACGATCCCTCCGGAGCCCGACGAGACCCCGATGCCGCCGTCCGAACCCCCGTCTGAGCCGCCCACCCCGGCCGGTGAGGCCGAGCGGCTGCTCGAGGCTGGCCTGAGTCAGGCCGGGGAGTCGCGCCGTGCGCCGCCGGCTTCCCCGGAGGCGATCGCCGATCAATTTCCCGCGTTCGAGGTCCTCGAGGTCCTCGGCCAGGGTGGGATGGGCGTTGTCTACAAGGCGCGCCAGCGCAAGCTCGATCGCCTGGTCGCGCTGAAGGTCCTGCCGCGCGAGCTGAGCGAGGATCCTGCCTTCGCCGAGCGGTTCGCCCGCGAGGGGCGCACGCTGGCGCGGCTGCAGCACCCGCACATCGTGGGCGTCCACGACATCGGAGAAGCCGACGGCCAGTACTACCTGGTAATGGAGTACGTCGACGGCGTCGACCTGCGTGCCCTCATGCGGGCCGGTGAGCTCACCTCGCGTGAGGCGCTCTCCATCGTGCCGCAGATCTGCGATGCGCTGCAGTACGCCCACGACGAGGGCGTGGTGCACCGCGACATCAAGCCCGAGAACGTCCTGCTCGATCGCTCGGGCTCCGTGCGCGTGGCCGACTTCGGGCTTGCGAAGCTCGTGGAGCGCACACCCGCTGACTTCACGCTCACGGGCACCGATCAGGTCATGGGCACGCTGCACTACATGGCACCCGAGCAATACAAGACGCCGCAGGATGTCGACCACCGTGCCGACATCTTCAGCCTCGGCGTCGTCTTCTACGAGATGCTCACAGGCGAGCTGCCGCTCGGTCGGTTCGACAAGCCCTCGATAGGCACGAACCTCGACACGCGCATCGATGCGATCGTGATGCGCACCCTCGAGCGCGAGCGCGACCAGCGCTACCAGCGTGCCCACGACGTCAGCACAGCGGTCTCGACCTACGCGGGGGAGGCTTCCGAAGCTGAGGCCGAGACCGAAGCCAAGCCGCTGCGCCGCGCCGTCAGTCATGCGGGTGCTGCGGCGCGCTCCATCCACGAAGCGACGAAGGATCCCGCCGGTCGGCGCTGGAGTCGCTGGGTGCTGGCCGCAGGCATCATGTTCCTGGCCAGCATGGCCCTCGGCGGAGTGGCGTACGCCATCGTCGACGAGGTCGGCAGCCGGGATCATGGCCGCCTCTACCGCGGCGTCGTCGGCTGGTTCACGGCCCTGGGCGGCTTCGGCGTGACCTTCGTGCTGTCCATCGTCGCGATCATTCTCACGCAGAACTACAGGACGCAGATTCGCGGTCAGTGGCTCTCGCTCGGCCTGCTTCTCCTGAGTCTGGTGGCGGCGGTCGTTTCCGGAGTTGGCATCGATCATGAGGTTCGCACCGCACAATTCTGGCTACGCCACAGGGGCGAGGTGTGGCGCGACGCCAGCGGGCAGCCCTTGATCGTCCGTCCCGACGCTCCCGCTAGCGCCGGAAGCGAGGTGACCGTCACGGGCGTTCCGAGTGACGCGGCGCGGGTGAAGGTCCACCAGCAGATCGAGGCCACGTGGCGTCGCTTCACCGCCGTCGCGGCGCATCGCGACCTGAGCCGCATGGATGTCTCACGCCACGGCCTCTATGCCTTCGAGGCCATGGGGACGATCTCGACCATGAAGCAGGGAGAGTTCGAGGCCCAGCGTGAGAAGCGCCTGCTCGGAGCCGGCTTCCTTGGGAAGAACACAGTCCCCTATCCGCTGCACAACTTCGAGGTGGAGCTCATCGAGGTCGGTTCCTTCGAGCGCAAGGCCCAGGTGACAGCCGTGTTTCGCTCACCGTTCCTCGGGCGTGGGCGCGGCAGCGCGGTCACGCTGAGGTTCCCGATGGAGCGCGGCGGGGACGGCTGGCTGTTTTCTGTTGGGCCCGTTGTGGTGAGCGACAACTAGCCGCTACGCTGGCCGCGTGAGCAACCCGCAACTCCCTGCCGCGCGCGTCTTCCATACGACCCGCTGGAGCCTCGTCGCCGCGGCGCGTGAGGGGGAGGGCGAGCCAGCCCGCGCGGCGCTCGAGGAGCTCTGCGCCGCGTATTGGTATCCGCTCTATGCGTATCTCCGGCGGCGCGGCAACGATGCCGACGAGTCGGCCGATCTCGTGCAGGGGTTCTTTGCGACGCTGCTCGAGAAGGGCTACGTCGGCCAGGCGGATCCCGAGCGCGGCCGCTTTCGGGGGTTCCTCAGCGTGGCGCTCAAGCACTACGCCTCCAAGGAGCGCGCGAAGCAGCGCGCGCAGAAGCGTGGCGGCGGTCGCGTCCATCTGCCGCTCGACTTCGACGACGGCGAGCGGCGCTACAGCTTGGAGCCCGAGGCCGGGGGCACGCCGGAGTCCTTCTATGAACGGCAGTGGGCCCTGACCCTGCTCGACCGGGTGCTCGAGCGCTTGGCGGCGAATCAACGCGCCGGGCGGCCGGCCAAGGCCGAGCGCTTCGAGGTGTTGCGGCCGTACCTCGCGGGGGCGGGGGACGTTCCCTACCGCGACGTCGGAGATCAGCTCGCGATGAGCGAGACCGCGGTGAAGGTCGCGGTCTTTCGCCTGCGCGCGCGCTACCGGGACATGCTCCGGGAAGAGATTGCGCAGACCGTCGAGACGGAGGCGGAGATCGACGACGAGATCCGCCGCCTGATCGACGCCGTGCGCACCTAGCCCGTGGTTGCTACCACCAGAGCTGCCGCTCGCCGGGCGTGATCGTCCACGGGCGCTCCAGTCGCCGGCTCTGTGGCGGTACGAGCCAGTAGAGCCCGTCCGCGGGCAGCGTCTCGAAGCGCATGGGCTCCGTGCCGGCTGCGGTGCCGCCGCCGACGATGTGCCAGTCGCCCTTCGTCACGTCCCAGCGCTTGAGGACATAGACGCCGCCATCCTTGAGGTGGGAGACCGGCTTCTCCTCCAGCGTGTCGACGTTCTTGCGGCGGGGGCGCAGCGCGGTGGCGAGGACCGCCGATGCCGCGCCTGTCCCGGGGAGCCGGGTGATCGAGCCGTCCTTCTTGAGCAGCAGGGGGGGCGCCGCGCCGACGAGCTTCTCGCCGTTGTGGATCATCGGCAGGTAGAGCAGGTTGCGGGTCATCCGCGCGAAGGTCGCGCGCCCCGCCTCGATGCGACTCCACTGGATGGCCTTCCAGGTGCCGCCGTTGAAGACGCAGAGGTAGGCATGCTTCTCGCCCTGGGCGGCGGCCCCCAGCTCCACTGCAACATCGGTCGTCGGCCCGTACTGGTCGGTGACGTCGCGGGCGGTCGTGCTGGCCATGAAGCGGTTCGGAGCCTCACGCCCCTCCGGGAGGTCGAACGACAGGCTGTCGCGCTGGATGGCGTAGGTCTTGCGGTAGATCTTCGCGGCATGCGCGTAGGCCTTGGTGAACCCTACGCCGTTCTTGTCGAGCAGCACGTTCCACGCGTGGTTGTTGTCCCCGCGTGCCCAGTACGGCGTGTAGTCGGCGGCGGTTGCGAGCGAGAGCGCGCGCGCCGCGTAGGTCTGCATGTTGGTGATGTCCTCGCAGCGCCCCATGCCCGAGCGGCCCATCTCGGTGAAGCCCTGGTCGGTCGGGTGGAGGTAGTAGCGCGGGTTGAAGCGCACGCGCTTGGCGATGTCCTTGGTCAGGAACTTGTAGAGTTCGTCGAGCTTTTCGCCACTCTCATGGGCCTTGGCCTTGCCGGCGTAGCGCTTGACCAGCGGATCCAGCCAGTCATCCAGCGGCTCCTGGCTGCCCCGGTAGGGGAGCACGTACTCGAGGAACGCCTGGAAGCTCACCCGCTGCTCGGGACGGCGACGCTGCCACGTGGCGACGCTGAGGTCGATGTGCTTGATGAGGTACGCGGCGGTGATCGTCTTGAGGTCTTCGATCTTGCGCTCGCGCTTGAACTCCAGTGTGCCGTGCTTCTTCTCGAGGGCCTCGAGCGCGTCGCGCGCCTCGTCGAAGTTCGTGTAGCCGAGCGGATCGAAATCGATGACCGCGCCCTTGGCATCCTGCAGCTCCGTCACGATGTAGCCCTTGCCGGGCATGTTGGCGATGAGGAAGCGAGCTGCCTGGCGCTTGGGCTCGTCGCCCGCGAAGTGCTTGAGTACCTGTGTGAGCTCGGCGGCGTTGGCTCCTGCCTGCGCGAGCGCCTCGTTGATCCACGCGTCGGGGATTGCCCCGGCATCGACTCCCGGGGCAGTCGCGGCAGGGGGCTTCGCAGCGGGCGTCTCGTCTGCGTTGGCGAGGCGGCCGGCTGGAAGCCACGCCAGGGCGAGCGTTGAGAGCAGCAGGATGGTGCGCATGGGCAGTCTCCGAGGGCGCGCGCGTCGCGCCGGGCGGCCTACCTTACTGGACCTCGCGGCCCTATACTCCCGGCGCACACCGCTCCCCGGAGACCCCGCGTGGCCGATACGCCGCTGCCGTTCCTGTTGGGCTTCCTGCTGGGCTCCCTACCCATGGCCTGGCTCCTTGTCCGTGTCGTGACGCGCCAGGATGTGAGTTCGCTGGGCTCGGGAAACGTCGGTGCCCTGAACGCCTCGCGCGTGGCGAGCTCGAAGTGGGTCGGCGTCGGCGTCCTCGTCTTCGACGCCCTCAAGGGGGCCGCTGCGGTCTGGCTGGCGGTCTGGTGGACCGGCAGCTGGGACTTCGCCCCGCTCGCGGCGGCGGGCCTGGGTGCCGTGGCGGGACACAACTACAACCCCTGGCTCTCGCTGGTCGCGCGCCGCCTGGTGGGAGGCAAGGGCTTCGCCGCCGCGGCCGGGGCGCTGTTTGTGATTCGTCCCTGGCTGGTTCCCGCGTGGCTCGGTGTGGCCCTGCTGGCGTGGCTGGGCTTCCGGGCCGTTCGCGGCATCGTCGATGAGGCGCCGGCGAGTGCGGTGGCAACGGTGGCGCTGATTCCCCTGGGGTTCGTTCTCTATGATCCGGCGACGGCGTGGCTCGGCGTGGGGTTCTCGATCCTGTGCGTGCCGAAGATCTGGCCTGAGGTGAAGACGTTGTTGTTTTCGGGTGGGGGGGAGTGCGACTAGCCGGTGTTCCGCGGTGGGGGGGCGGGTCGGGGGGGTCGCGTTGAGGGCGGCTCGAAGGTCGAACGGTGCCTGCCGCGGGGGGGTGGTGCTGGCCGGTGTTCCGCGCTGACGCGCGGGTCGGAGGGGTCGCGTTGGGCGGGTGTTGTGGTTTGGACGATGGTCGCCGCGGGCGGCGTGAGGTTTGGGCGTTGCCTGCCGCGGGCGCCTGTCGCTGGCCGGTGTGCCGCGCTAACGCGCGGGTCGGAGGGTTCGCGTTGAGGGCGGCCCGAAGCTCGGACGGTGCCTGCCGCGAGCGGTTACGAGCCGGAGCCTGCGTGCGAACGCGGGTCGTGCATCGAGCCCATGTGGTTCGGGCATGACGGCCGGCGAGCGGGGCCCGTGCATCGGCGTCGTTTACTGGGGGGCACACGCCCCCCGCGGCGAAGCACGAGCTCGCGCCGTGGCGCGAGCGGTGCCGCCGCCACCCCCCTTGACATCTACAGCACTCCCAAGGGGGTTAACTGATTGACGCCTATGGCGTTCAGCGGAGGCGACGGAGCAGGCTGCCGTTGCGAA
>JAJDEM010000175.1 GCA_029259795.1 Planctomycetota bacterium | reverse complement strand
TCGCCGGAGCCGTCTTCTCGCTCGAGGAAGATTCCGTCGATTGACCGGCAACCGAGCGACCACGTCCTGCGGAGGGGTGTAAACCTTCCTTCCACACGGCGGTAACCAAGTTTTCGATCTTCAGGAGATTGACCGAGCATGCCCATCGTCGGCGAAGACATCCACCGGCTGTTTGACACCATGGTCGACACCGGTGCCTCTGACCTGCACCTCACGGTCGGCCGCGCGCCCTGCCTGCGCCTCAAGGGGCGGCTGCGCGACGTGAAGCACCCCCAGCTCACCTCGGAAGAGGTGTTCATGCTGATCGACGAGATCATCCCGCCCCTCAAGAAGGCGGAGTTCACGGAGGGGGGCAGCAGCGACTTTGCCTGGGCCCACGGGGACAAGGCGCGCTTCCGTATCGCGACCTTCATGCAGAAGGGCCGACCGGCCATGGTCTGCCGGCTGATCCCGAGCAAGCTGCTCAGCTTCGAGCAGATCGGTCTGGCACCGAAGGTGATCGAGCTGCTCGATCGACCGCGCGGCCTGCTCCTGGTGACCGGACCGACCGGCTCGGGCAAGACGACCACGCTCGCGACGATGATCGACTACGTCAACAACAACCGCGAACAGCACATCATCACGATCGAGGATCCGATCGAGTACTACCACGACCACAAGTCGTGCATCGTGAACCAGCGTGAAATCGGCGTGGACGTCACGTCCTTCGCCGAGGCCATCCGACGCGCACTGCGCGAAGACCCGGATGTCATCCTCGTCGGTGAGATGCGTGACCTCGAGACGATCTCCACCGCGATCACCGCGGCCGAGACCGGCCACCTCGTGCTCGGCACCTTGCACACGACGGGATCGGCGCGAACCGTCGACCGCATCATCGATCAGTTCCCGCCGGAGCAGCAGGAGATGGTCCGCGTCCAGCTGTCCGTCTCGCTGATCGGCGTCATCAGCCAGGTACTCATGCCCCGGGCAGATGAGTCTGGCATGGTCGCCGGCTTCGAGATCATGGTGATGACCCCCGGCATCGAGAACCACATCCGCCAGGCGCAGACCTTCAAGATCAACAGCGCCATCCAGACGGGGCGCCAGCGCGGCATGATGCTGCTCGACGACCACCTGATGGAGCTCTACAACAGCGGTCAGATCAGCGAGCGCCAGGCACTGCTCAAGTGTCAGGATCCGCGCAGCATGCGTGAGAAGCTCGGGATCGACGAAAACGGCGAGGAGTAGCGGCCTTGGCCAAGCAGATCAACCGGTACGCGCGCACGAAGAAGCTCCTGGGGCAGATCCTCAAGGAGATGAAGCTCGTTCACGAAGGCATGATCCAGGAAGCCCTGGCCATCCAGCGCGAGGAGGGCGGCCAGATCGGCCAGATCCTCGTTCGTCGCGGACACATCGACGAGGCGACCCTGCAGCAGGGCCTGGCGCGCCAGGCCGGCATGGAGATGACCGACCTCACGACCATCAACTTCGATCAGGACCTGCTGAGCGCGCTCGATGCGAACACGGCCCGCATGTTCAACCTCATGCCCGTCCGGCGCGAGGGCAACAAGCTCGTCGTTGCCTTGGCCAATCCGTCCAATATCGCCGTCTTGGAAGACCTGCGCTTCATGACGGGCGGTGAGGTCGAGGGCGTGCTCGCGCCGCAGGAGCAGATCGACAAGCTGGTCGAGAAGCACTACGGCGGCGCGGCCGATTCGATGTCCGACCTCGTGGACAGCGTCGTCGCGAGCGCGGGCGGCACCGGAGGAGGTTCCACGCGCGGTGGGCACGTCGACCTGGAAGACCAGGAGGCGATGGCCAACTCGCCGCCCGTCATCAAGCTCCTGCAGTACATCCTGTTCCAGGCCATCCGGGATCGCGCCTCCGACATCCACCTCGAGCCCTTCGAGTCCGACTTCAAGATCCGCTATCGCGTCGATGGTGCGCTCTATGAGCTCGAGTCGCCGCCGCAGCACCTGGCACTGCCGCTCATCAGCCGCGTGAAGGTCATGTCGGGCCTCGACATCGCGGAGACGCGCCTGCCCCAGGATGGGCGCATCGAGATCTCGATCGGTGGACGTCCCGTCGATCTGCGCGTGAGCACGCTGCCGACCATGTACGGCGAGTCGTGTGTGATTCGTGTCCTGGACCGCTCGGTGGTCTCGCTGGATCTGGCCCAGATCGGTCTGCGCGAAAACGAGCTGGCGATGATGAAGCACCTCATCAAGCTGCCGCACGGCATCGTGCTGGTCACGGGACCTACGGGCTCGGGCAAGACCACGACCCTGTACTCGGCGCTCAACCAGGCAAACGATGTCGGTGTGAAGATCATCACGACCGAGGAACCCGTCGAGTACGAACTCGACGGCATCATGCAGATCAACGTCGACGAGTCGATCGACGTCACCTACGCGAAGTGCCTGCGCGCGATCCTTCGTCAGGACCCGGACATGATCCTGGTCGGTGAGATCCGTGACCCGGAGACGGCGCAGATCGCTGTCGAGGCAGCGCTGACCGGCCACGTCGTGTTCAGCACGCTGCACACGAACAATGCCGCCCAGGCCGTGCCGCGCATGTTGGACCTCGGTGTCGAGGCGTTCCTCGTCGCGGCGACCGTCGAGGCCATGTTGGCGCAGCGGCTCGTGCGGACGATCTGCAACGGCTGCAAGGTGAGCTACGAGCCGTCGCTGGATGTGCTCACGGAGCTGGGCCTCGAGGCCGCCGACCTACACGGCAAGAACTTCGCCTACGGCAAGGGCTGTCGCCAGTGCA
Organism: Planctomycetota bacterium; assembly: GCA_029259795.1. GTDB lineage: Bacteria > Planctomycetota > PLA2 > PLA2 > JAEUHO01 > JAHEIK01. The sequence goes on along the minus strand of JAJDEM010000175.1, from coordinate 16,714 downwards.
ACAGCACGGGCTACAAGGGCCGGACCGGCATCTACGAGATGATCGTCATGTCCGAAGCCCTCCGCGAGATGGTCATGACCGGAGCGTCCAGCGACGTGCTCCGTGATCAGGCCCGCCGTGAGGGCATGCGCACCCTGCGCGAGTCTGGGCTTCTGGCGATCTTCGACGGGATCACCACCGTCGAGGAGGTCATCCGCGAGACCACCGAGATATGATCCGGCACGGACTTCGCGTAGGAGCGAAGGGGTGCTCGGAGCCCCATTCGATGGAGAGGACAGAGACGCATGCCTAAGATCCCGTCCGGAGCCAAGGGCAAGCCCAGCCGCGCGGCCCGCCCGCCGACCGGCGGCCGCAGCCAGGCCGCCGCCAGCTCGCCCTCCCCCCGCAAGGTCGGTCGTGCCCGCGTATCCACGAAGGCGCTCACCCAGTTCACGGTTCAGCTCTCCACCCTGCAGGACGCGGGTCTGCCCATCGTGCGCAGCCTGAAGATCCTCGAGGGCCAGATGGAGAAGGGCCCGTTCAAGGCCGTCGTCGGCGAGGTCACCGACGAGGTCGAAGGTGGCTCGCCGCTCTCCGAGAGCATGGGACGCCACCCCAAGGTCTTCGACGGGCTCTACACGAACATGGTGAAGGCCGGCGAGGCCGGCGGCGTGCTCGACGTCATTCTCTCGCGCCTCGCGGGCTTCATGGAGAAGTCCGAGCGACTGCGCAAGCGCATCCAGGGCGCGATGATCTATCCGGCCGTCGTGGCGTTCGTCACGATGTCGATCCTGATGCTGATCATGATCTTCGTCGTCCCGAAGTTCGAGGCGGTCTTCAAGCAGATGCCGCAGCTCGGCGAGTTGCCCGCGCTCACCGTTGCGCTCCAGAGCTTCAGCAACTTCATTGTCGAGAAGTGGTACATCCTCCTCGGCGGCATCATTCTGCTCGTCGTCCTTTGGGGCATGTTCAAGGCCACGGCCTTCGGCCGGCGCCTGCTGGACCGAGTCAAGCTGCGCCTCCCGGTTGTAGGCCCGCTCGTCCGCAAGATCGTCGTCGCGCGCTTCAGCCGTACCTTCGGGACGCTGATCGCGTCGGGCGTGCCGATCCTCGAGGCACTCGACATCTGCCAGCACACGGCCGGCAACGTCGTCATGGAGGGCGCCCTGCAGGGCGTCCGTGACTCGATTTCCGAGGGCGGCACGATCGCAGAGCCGCTCGGCGAGAGCGGGATCTTCGACGACATCGTCGTCAACATGATCGATGTCGGCGAAGAGACGGGCGAGCTCGACAAGATGCTCATCCGCGTGGCGGACAACTACGACGACGAGGTCGACATCGCGGTCGGCAGCCTGGTGTCGATCATCGAGCCCGTGCTCATCGTCTTCATGGGCGGCGCGGTGTTCCTGATCGTGCTCGGCCTGTTCCTGCCGCTGCTCAAGCTGATCCAGAACCTCGAATCGTCCATGTAGCACTGCGCGCCGCGGCCGCCCGGGCCAGCGGTCTTGTGGGGCTCGCGGGGGCCTGCAGCCTTCGAGCTCCCTTACGGTGGATGGTGCGTTCGGACGATTCGCAACATCCGGCGTCCGGACGGGTGGCGTGCGCGCCTAGGTCGGCTAGTCTCCAGAAGTCCCATGCCTGCCCCCCGCCCCCTGCTCCTCCTCGTCACGCTGCTCGCCTTGGCAGCGGCCTGCGCCGCTTGCGGCTCCGGCGGCGGCGGGGGACCGGCCCCGGGGCCGTCGACGACGACCTGCGGCGGGGCCTTCGGGGCCTGCGGCGGGGGCAGCGGTCCGGTCATCACCATCCAGGGGCGGATCCTCTACGAGCGGCTGCTCTACACGCTTGCGGGCCTCGGCCCCGGGACCGAGACCCGTCCCGCGCGCTACATCGATGTGGAGATCCGCTCCGCGGGCGGCGCCACCTGCTACGGGCGCACCAGCACCGACGCCAACGGGGACTACGCGATCCTCGTGACCCCCGACGCGGGCAGCCAGATCGAGGTGGCCGTGTTCAGCCGGACCTCGGCCGATGCCACGCACGATCTTACGGTTCACGAGGCGAACCCGCCGACGTTCAACGTTCACTCGCAAAACGACGTCTACTGCCGAGCCACCGCCGGCTTCACGGCAGGGAGCAGCACCCGCAACCTGACCGTGCCCTACGGCTCGGATCCGGTCTCCCGACCCTCGATCGGCTTCGGTGCGCTTGATGTCCTCGCGGGGCAGGTCGACGGCGTCATGGCAGCGATCGGCGGCACGCTGCCCGCGCTGCACGCCTACACCCGCATCGGCAACAATGCGTCGATCTTCAATACGAGCTTCTACAGCCACACCGCTCGCTCGATCGCGCTCCTGGGCGGCGCCGCCGGGATGCCCGACACGAGCGACACCGACTACTTCGACGACGGCGTCATCGCGCACGAGTTCCACCACTTCGCCAACAAGGTGCTGAGCCATTCCTGGTCTCGCGGCCTCAGTCACGGGGGGCAGGACCTCGAGCCGAACTTCTCGTGGAGCGAAGGCCTTGCCACGGGCTTTGGCATGCTGATGCTCGGCTCGAGCTCGTACATCGACACCGCGAACACGAACTCCGGCATCGGCGGCTCCGTCCTGTTCAGCATGGACGTCGAGAATGCCACGCTGCTGGACGGCAACGGCATTGGCGATGAGTTCACGATGGCCGAGATCCTGTGGGATCTGGGCGACGGGAGCACGCCGACCGGCGATACGGACACCGACGGCGTGGAGGTGCCGCATGCCGACCTCTACGCGGCCCTGATGAGCATCGATGTCAACCTCGACGGCCCGTACGTCGGCTTGTTCCTCGAGCGCCTCGTCGCCGGTTCCGCAGCTATCGACACGGCGGGCATGGCGTCGTTCCTGGATGGCACGACCGGCCCAGAGGATCAGCAGATCAGCTTCCCGCCGGCCGGCGGCGATGTGTTTCCGACGCCGATCGCGGTGGGGGGCATGGACACGGGAACGGTCTCGAGCATCCCGACCGGGCCCGGCGCACCCAATCCGTGCCGGCAGCGGGTTGCCTCGCACTGGTACCACCTCACGCTCGCCGCGCCGGCCACCGTGAACATCCAACTCGCGGTGACGCCGATCGGCGGATCGGGCGACGACCTCAATCTCTACCTTCACCGCAACGATGATGCGTTCACGCCGATCGCCCAGTCCACGGGCGGCGGGGCGACGGAGACCGTCAACATCTCGCTCGCCGCGGGTACGTACATCGTCCGCGTCGAAGCTGCCTGCTCGACCAACAACAACGCCAACTACACGTTGACGGTGAACTGACCATGCGTAGCGCTTCTGCCCTTGGGTTCGGCCTGCTGCTGCTGGGCTCGGCCTGCCTCTTGCCCGCGTGCGGTGGCCCCGAGACGCCGGTTGCCGCTCCGGTGCAGTGGATGGCGTCCAAGCCCAACCCGATCGTGGGTTCCCTGCGCGCCGCGGTCGTCGAACGGCTGGGTCCGGATCGCGTCCGGCTGGAGGCGCACTGGGTCGGCATTGCCAACCGCGAGGGCTGCGCGGTCGATCTAGGCTTGCCGGCCGGCGTGATGGTTGTCGACGGCGACGAGCGCATCGACCTCGCGGCGGCGGAGCCGTCTGGCACGACGAGCTGGATTCTCGAGTTCCCGCTCGCGCTCGGCCCCTTGGACGCGGTCGTGCGCTACTGCGTGCAGACCCCCGAGGGCGTACGTGCCGCGCAGTGCGCGGTGCGCCTCACCGAGTAGCGCTCCGCTGCCGGCGGGTAGACCACCCAGCGGACCGTGCGATCCCCGCGCCCCCTATGCGCCAGGGTTCGCGCCGCCAGGCCAGTGGTTCTCCTTGACGATCCCACGCTCGAGGTCGAGGTAGCGATCCTTGAGCAGGTTCGAGGCGACCTCGGCTCCGGCGCGGTCGAGGCGGGTCGGAGTGTGGTGGCGCTCGCGGATGCGAGACCGGGCATGGCGGCAGAACAGGTCGGCAAGCTCCGTCGAGCCCTCGTCGCCGCGCGAGCCGGCCCGCGCCATGGCGAGGGCCATCGCTGTGAGATCGACGGCCTCGTCGACCATGCGACCGAGCCAGCCCTGGCGATGCTCGAGCTCCGCCCGGTGACGGACCATTGCGTAGGTGATGCGTCGGGCGAGCCGCTTGACCTGGCGGCGCATCCAGCCCCAGTGCCCACGGAGCGGTGCGGGGACCGCGTCGGGGGCGCCGATCCCCGGCCACAGGGTCGCGAGGAACCAAAGCGGGTAGTGGCCGGCGCCGCGCAGCAGGGCCTGGGCCTTGGCACCCAGGCTCGACTCCGGCTGCGTCAGCGCGCCGAGGCGCTCGAGGTGCGGGTCCAGCGCCTCACGTGCGATGAACAGCCGCATGATCTCACTGGTGCCTTCGACGATCTTGTTGAGGCGTGCCTCACGGAAGATGCGCTCCACGGGCCACGCGCGAACGCCACGCGCGCGAAGCGAGTCGGAGGTCTCGTAACCACGCCCCGCACGGATCTGCATCGTGCGGTCGGCGATCTGGAACACGACCTCGCTGCAAAACAGCTTGGCCATAGCCGCCTCGATGCGGAAGTCCGTGCCGCCGCGGTCGACGAGCCCGGCGGCGTAGTCGCTGAAGGCCTCCATGGCGAAGGTATGCGAGGCGATGTAGCCCAGCTGCACCGCGATCGCTTCCTGCGCGCCGATGGGACCACCCCATTGCTCGCGCTCGCGTGCCCACTGGCGCACGATGCGGACGCACTGCTTGGCGACGGCCGTGTTCGTTGCGGGCAGGGTCAGTCGTCCCGTGTTGAGCGTGACCAGGGCGAGCTTGAGTCCCTTGCCCTCGCCCCAGAGGAGGTTCTCCTCGGGAATGCGCATGTCCCGGAAGCGCAGGAGGCCGCTGCGGATACCGCCGTAGCCCATGAACGCGCAGCGGTGCACGGCTTCGAAGCCCTCCCAAGCACTCTCGACGATGAACGCGGAGATCTGCTTGCGCGGTCGGCCGCCGATGACCTTGTCCGGCGTGCGCGCCATGACGATCAACACATCGGCCTCGGGGCCGTTCGTGCACCAGAGCTTCTGGCCGTTGAGAACCCAGCCGCCGTCGGGGTGCGGCTCGGCGCGCGTCTCCATGAGGGCCGGGTCGCTGCCGGCCTCCGGTTCGGTCAGGGCGAACGCCGACAGGTCCCCCGACGCGAGTCGCGGCAGGTACGCCTCCTTCTGCGCCTCTGTCCCAAAGAGCTTGAGCGGGGTCGAGACCCCAATGCTCTGGTGGCCCGACATCCAGATGGCGATGGCGCCGCAGTGCGAAGCCGCAAGCGCGACGGCGTGCCCATAGTTGGTCTGGCTGAAGCCGAGCCCGCCGTAGGCCTCGGGGATCTTCATCCGGAAGGCGCCGGCCTCCTTGAGACGCTCGATGGCCTGCGCGGGGATCTCGTCGTCGCGCTCCACGGCATCGGGGTCGATCTCGGCCTTGAGTACGGCCTCGAGGTTCTCGAGCAGCGGCCCGGCGACGGCTGCGTCGGCAGACGGCTGCTCCGGAAAGGGGCAGACGAGCTCCTCCGCCAGATGACCGAGGAACAACTCGGCGGCGAACGAGGGGGCGGCGCGCGTTGCTTCGCGTGCGTTCTCGGCGATGTCCCGGGCTTCGGCAACTTTGTCGGGGTCGGGGCGCAGGGACGTCATGAGTTGACTCTAGCTGGGATGGTTCGGTACGTGCGCTTCGGGCGACACCGGCGCGCCGAAGGGGCCGGGCGGGGCGCGGCTGCGTCCCCAGACGGGGGCAGCGCCCGACTCCCCGGGCCGGGTACGCTGGTTGGCGCATGTCGCTTCGCACCAAACTCCTGGCCCTGCTGATCGGCCTCCCCGTGGCCATCCTGCTCCTGGCCCTCGCGGTGTTCGTCCGGCGCGGCGAGGTCACCTCGAAGGAGGCGATCATCGACGTGATTCGCATTGCGGCCGGGGAGCGCAAGCACGTCCGGGCCGGCATGCTGGAGATGGAGAAACGGGGCGAGTTCGAGGCCATTTACTTCGTGAAGGGCGTCGATCCGAGCGCGCCGGACCTCCAAGAGGAGGTCTGGCCGCTCGCCGAGTACTACGGAGAGCAGCGCGACGACGCGCAGGTCTACGACCCCGAGCTACGCCGCACCCTGCTGGAGGTCATGGACCTCGCTCGGGAGGAGGCGCCCCCAGCCCTTCTCTCGAAGGGCTATTACGCAGTCGGTGCGCGCAAGGCCGACCGGGGCGACCGGAGCTATGGGTTCGTCTGCCGGCTGAAGCGGCCGCCCGCAACGGCGCAGAGCGTCTACTTCGTCATGGTGGGCGGCATCGTCGTGCTCGTCGTGGTCTTCTACTGGCTGCTCTCTGCCTGGGTGATCGGCCCCCTGCTCAAGCTCTCGGCCGCGGCGGACCGCATCGCCGACGGTGACTTCCAACTCCGCATCGATCCGCAGGGCCGGACCGATGAGTTTGGGCGCACCATCCGTGCGCTCAATCGGATGGCGCTTGAAATCGGCGAGTACCAGGGCCATCTCGAGGATCGCGTCCTCACAGCCCTGGGTCGCATCAAGAAGGCAGAGCAGCACCTGACCATCGCTCAGCGCCTCGCCGCGACGGGGAAACTCGCCTCCGGCCTCGCGCACGAGATCAACAATCCCCTGGGCGGCATGAAGAACGCGGTTCGCTCCCTCGCCCGCGGTGATCTCTCGCCAGAGAAGACAGCGCTCTACCTCGACCTGATCGCCGATGGACTCGGACGCGTCGAGCAGACCGTAAAGAAGTTCCTGAGCTTCACGCCACGCCGCAAGGAGCCGCGCCCCGCCGACCTCGGCGACATCACCGAGAAGAGCGTCGCCCTCGCGATGCACCGCATCCAGAAGAAGCGCGTCGCCATCGAGACCGAGCTGCCCCCGCGCGGCGACGCGATCGTGTTCGGCGACCCCCACGAACTGCAGCAGGTGACGCTCAATCTCCTGCTGAACGCGGCGGATGCCTCCGGCGAGAACGAGGCTGGCGCCATCCGCGTCAGTGTGGAGCCCGGCGAGGAGGAGGTCGTGCTCCGCATCTCGGACAACGGCACGGGCATGAGCGCCGCCGATCAAGACCGCTGCTTCGACATGTTCTTCACCACCAAGGAGGTGGGGGAGGGCTCGGGCATGGGCCTCGCGGTCGTCCACAACATCGTGACGAACCACGGCGGGCGCATCGAGCTGACGAGCAAGGAGGGCGAAGGTACGACCTTCGAGGTCTTCTTGCCGCGCGAGCGGGGCAGCCCGAGCGCCGAGGAGCCCGGCGCCGCGCAGCCCGAGCCGGCTCACGAGGCCTGATTCTAGGGCTCTCGCGGCGCCGCGGCGGGTTAGGGCCCAGGTCCGGGGTCGGGCGCCCGCCCGATGACCGCCCCATGAGAGATCGGGGGTACACCATGGGGGCTTGTCCTAGCGGAGATCCCCTCATGGCTGAGAACACCCCCAGCAACTTCTGGCGGAGCCCCGCGCTCGTCGGCTTCCTGGCCGGCGGTTGGTGCGCGACCCTCCTCATGATCCTGCTGCCCCACATCGGGGTACGCACGGCGATGGCCGAGGACCCGCCCACACCGAATGTGCCCCTCCCCGGCCCGGGGCCCGCGTCCGGCCAGAACCCGCAGCCGGGGCCGACGGTCAACCCCATCGGCGGCAACTTCACCCCGCGCGGCAATATGCCCGTACCGGGTCAGGGGACCAGTGATTCGAACAATCACGCGATTGCGCTCGCGGCGTCGATCGGTGGCGGCGAGAGCGCGGTCTACTACTTCGACACCAAGGCCAAGCGCCTGCTCGTCTACCAATACAAGGGCATCGTCCAGGGCTCGAAGCCCCTCGATCGGCGTGACAAGGGTGGCCTCCGGCTTCTCGCAGCTCGCCACCTCGACTACGACCTGCGTCTGGACGCCTATCGGGACCTCTCCGAGAAGACCCGCTCGGACCTCAAGAAGGTCTTCGACACCAGCTTCAGCAAGAAGGGCTCGAAGAAGAGCGGCGTCCTGCCCACCAAGCAGGTTGGCGGCACCCTCAAGTAGGCGCCGCCCCAGCACGGGCCCATGGCCGGCGCTTCTTTCGTACGGCCACCCCAGAGCCCGGAGACTGGCCTTTTGTTTGGGTTTCGGCAGCCTCGATTGCCCCCGGACCTAGAATGAGGGGACCCGGCGTTGAGTCTCCGGGTCGCAGACCTTGATCCGTGCCTCCGCTTCTGGGATGCTTTCCGCCGGTGCCGGCGGGAGGGTCTGCACCAACCCAAGTTCCGACAACAGTTCGCGAGTCGACCCCGGACCGTGCCCTCCTCGAGCACGCCCGCGGAAGATGACGGAGTACGCCCGTGGCAAAGTCCAAGAGCGGTGAGTTCTACAACTTCGACGAGGTTCTGCGACAGCTGAACATCGACGAGAACCGATTGAAGCGTCTGGTCTCCGAAGGTGAGATCCGCGCGTTCCGCGAAGGCGGAAACATGAAGTTCAAGCGCAACGAGATCGACGGCCTCGCTGGCCGTGCCGGTCGCGGTGGTCAGACGTCCGAGACGTCCTTGACCGAGATCAGCCTTGAGGATGACAGCCAGCCGACGGTCAACGTCGGTGCCGGTGGGGGTGACACCCTCTCGGACGATCTCCTCGAAGAGCCGGATCTCACTGCCACGGGCGGTCTGCAGACGGCCGAGATCAGCAGCCAGGACACGTTCATCGACCAGGGTGACGTTGGCATGTCCACCGAGCCGATCGACTTCACCGAAGACGACGGCCTCGGCGACGACGAAGAGATCGAGGACATCGGCGTCGATCGTCCCCGCGGCGGTGCTCGTGGTGGTGGCGGTCGCCCCGCGCCGCGCCAGCGCGTCGTGATCGAGGAAGCCCGCACGGGCGCCCTCACCTACATCGGTCTGTTCCTCGCAGCGGTGATCGGCATCAGCGCAGTGCTCGTCCTGAGCTCCGTGAGCAAGGGCCGCTCGAACGACGTCACGAAGTGGTTCGCCGAGAACCTCGGTGGTGGCGAGAAGAAGGACTCGGCGCCCGCCGCGCCCGGCGAGTAGTACTCGCTGCTTCCCGTCGCTTGAGAGACATCGTTTGAGAGAGAGGCCGGGTGTTCCACCCGGCTTCTTTCATTTTTGAGCCCGTTTCATTTTTGAGCCCGTTTCATTTCACTCCTGAGGCCACTTCACGCCTGAGGCGCGGCCCTGCTTGCAGCCTCGCTTTCGCCTTGCCGACGCAACCCGGGTTTTCCTGCCGCGGGCAGGCAGCGCCGCGCGTCGAATCCGCAGCGAGCCGCTCCGGGTCCCGTAGGGTTTCACCGGACGGACCCCATCGTCCGCAACCACCCCGCGAGCGTGCATGCCCTACCTCCGCCCCGTCCTGATCGCCCTCGCGTTGCTTGCCGCAACGGCAGGCGCAGCACGCGCCGCACCCAACCCGGAGGCCTTGCGCTTGACCCGCGTCGGGGCGCAGGCCTACGAGCAGGGGGCGGTCCCGGCCGCAGTCGAGGCGTTCGAGGCCGCCTTGGCGCTGGAGCCCGAGGATGCCTCAGCCCGCAAGAACCTTGCGCTCGCGCTGGCGCGGCAGGCACGGAGCGCGCTTGGCCGCCGCGCAGGCGAGGAGGCGTTGGCGCTGCTCGATCGTGCCCTCGAGCTGCACCCGTTCCGCCTCCTCTACGAGGCCCTGCGTGCGCGCGCCTTGCTCCAGGCCGGCCGGCGGGGCGCGGCATTGCGCCAGGGCGAGGAGCTGGTCGCGCGCAGTCCGCAGTACGCGCTCGGGTGGCTCGTGCTGGCCGAGGTGCAGGAGCGCGCCGGTGAGCTGCCGGCGGCGCTGACAAGCCTCGCGCAGGTCACAGCCCTACGCCCAAAGGACACAGCGCTGGCGCGGCGCATCAAGAACCTCCGTCGCCGCGCCGAAGCCGAGGCCGGGTTCAGCAGCCACGGATCGGGGAACTTCATCGTGAAGTACGACCCGAAGGTCGATGCCGGCTTGGTCCAGTTGGCGATCACCATTCTCGAAGATGCCTACAGTCGGGTGACGGCCGACCTCGGCATCGCCCCGCGTACCCAAGCACACGTCGTCCTCTACGAGGGTGCGGAGTTCCAGCGCGTCACGGGGGCCCACTCCTGGGTCGGGGCGCTCTACCAAAACGGCGTGCTGCGGCTGCCGATCCGCAACCTGAAACGCCACCGCGCCACCGCCGAGCGGGTGCTGACGCATGAGTTCACGCACCATGTCTTGCGCGAGCGGACGCCCTCCTTGCCGATTTGGTGGCATGAGGGGATCGCCCAGTTCCTTGAGGACACTCCCGACGCCGGTCGGCGACGGCGCCGCGAGATCGCCGAGTTGCTTGGCCATCAGCAGTCCACGTCGCGCCTCATCCGCTTCGGGGAGATGCAGAAGCTCACGATCACCTCCGTCGCCAACGCCGGGACGGTAAAGCTCTACTACGCCCAAGCGCTCTCGTTTGTCGGCTGGCTCGTCGACGAGCACGGCGCGGGCGGACTGCCGACCTTCCTTACCGCTCTTGGCTCCGGCACCGACCTCGATGCTGCAGCAACCCGCGCGTTCGGCTCGGACCAGGCGGCGCTCTGGAAGGACTGGCTTGCAGCGCTCAGCGGCTAACCGCTGGCCTTTCAGCCGCTCAACGTGACTTCGTAGATCGGCAGGAACGTCCGGTTGAAGCGCTCGGCGAACTCGCGGAGCAGGACGCGGCTGCTTGGCTTGAGCTTGCGTGTGCGCTTGCGGCCATTGACCGTGATCGTCACGGACGACCCGCTACCGACCATGGCAGGCGTCAGCAGCAAGCGGAACTTCTTCACGCCGATCGTGCGCACGAGGAACACGCCGGGCTCAGGCATCGAGGCCTCGAGCCGCGCCGTGTGCTTCTCGGCCTCCACGGCCTGGAACGCCCGCTTGGCCCGATCGGTCATCTTGTTCCACTGCCGCGGATCGACGCGCAGCGGGAACATCTCCTTGGCCGGCTTCTTCGTCGCGAGCACCTCGACCCACGCGGCCCGTCCTTCGCCGCGGCGTTCGCCGGTGATGTGCACGGTCCTGCGAATCACGCGTGTCGGCACCGCCGGGCGGCGAGCCTTGGCGAAGAACGTCTCCCACTTGACGGCCCCGATCTCAAAGGAGTGACCCAGCTCGGGGAACTCGATCAGGCGCGCGTCCTCGGCCTTGAAGTGCTTGAGTCGCTCGAAGGCCAGGCGCAGGTTCTTCACGAGGATCGCGTCGTCGCGTGAACCCTGCAGATCGCGGATCGGCATGGCGACGAGGTTCTCGATCATGCGCAGGTTGTTGCGCCCGCCGGCCAATCCGACGAGCGGACCGCCGATCATCGGCGCGATCGACGCGAAGCGATCGGGCTGACGCAGCGCGAGGTCCCAGGTCAGATGGCCGCCACGACTGATGCCCGTGCAGTGGATGCGGCGCTCATCGATGTTGAACGTGCGCCGTGCCCAGCGTAGCGCCGCCCACGCGGCCTGGCGCTCGGGCGCTGTCTTCGTCCATCCGCCGATGCCGCGCTGATCGGTCGGCGCCACGACGATCAGGCTGGCGGCGTCGGCTACGCGCTGCCAGCTGGCGGGCAGCCCCCGACCGTCACCGCCGGAGCCATGCAGCGCGAGGAGCAACGGGCTGGGGGTCTTCGGATCGTAGGCCTTGGGCACGTAGAGGCTGACGACGACGGCCTCGATGCCGGCGCCGGTGTGCATGGCTTCGGTTTCATGGTGGATACCGCCGGGCGTGCGACGAAACACACCGAAACGGGCCATGGTGCCGCGCCACGCCTCGGTGGTGATGGAGGTGTCCTTTGAGAGCAGGTCCGCCTGCGTGCGCCTGGCTTCGGCGGTTGCGCCGTCGACGAGCTTCGCAAGACGGGCGCTCAAGCCGTCCTCGGGCTCGGCCTCGACCGCAGTCGGCGCGCTGAGGCACCCCAGGGCGAACAGGAAAGCGAGCAGCAGTCGCATGGCGGACTCCGGGGGCGCTCCTTGGGAACGTCCGGCACGGGTGGGCTGGCCAGCCTACCCCGTGTCGCGCGGCCCGTGACCCAGGCCATCTGTCCCCGGCCCTGGTTGGGCGGGGCCGGGGGTGATCTACTGGCGCGATGTTCGCCCCGAGAGCCATGTTCGACCCCGCAGCCATGCTCGATCAAGCCGCCACGTTCATGGCCACCCACGCGCGGGTCCTTGAGCGCTGCCTCTTCGAGGCCGCGTTCCTGGACGGCCAGCCGGCCGCTGCGCTGCGGGCGCTGGATGCCTACCGCAACGAGGACGGGGGCTACGGGCATGCGCTGGAGCCTGACCTGCGCGTCGGGAGCAGCCAGCCCCTGTTCGTGCAGAGCGCGCTCTCGGCCCTGCGCGAGCTGGGGCAGCCCGCCGCCGCGCTCGCCGAGGCGACGTGCGGCTTCCTTGCCTCGGTCGCTCGAGAGGATGGCGCCCTCGCCTACGCCTTGCCGGATGCGCTGGATGCGCCGCGGGCGCGGCACTGGAACGGCGACTTCGCCAGCGCGCCCAGCCTGAATGCAACCGCCGGGGTCGCTGCCGGCTTGCACGCGCTTGGCGTCGAGCACGCGTGGCTCGATCGAGCGACGACGTGGTGCGTGGCCCAGGTCGAGGGTGAGCCGGCCTACAGTGGCAACACCTTGCGCAATGTCCTTGATCTGTTGGAGCACGCGCCGGGGCTCTCGCCCGCGCTTTGGGAGCGTGCCACCGCGCGCCTCTTCGACGAGGACTTCGTCTTGCTCGAGACGCCGGTCACCACCTACGGCCTCACGCCCCTGCACTTCGCGCCGCGTCCCGATGCGCCGGCCCGCGCGCTGTTTGACGACGAGGTCATCGAGGCGCACCTTGCTGACCTCGCCGGGCGCCAACAAGCCGATGGGGGCTGGCCGATTCACTGGAACCCGCCGGCTGGAGCCGCCAGGTATGAGTGGCGCGGCCGCTGGACCCTCGAGGCACTGCAGGTGTTGCGCGCGTACGGGCGCCTGGGCTAGCTGCTCGTCGCGTACTCGACGAGCTCGATCTCATGCCCGTCGGGGTCGAAGCAATACACGCGCCGACCGGGGTCGTAGGCCTCCGGCACCTCGTGGGGGGCCTCGAGGTCCTTGACGCGTTCCAGTGCGGCGTCGAGGTCGTCGACGATCACACCGAAGTGGTTGAAGCCTGCGGTCTCATAGGCGACCGGAACCGTCTTGGGCTTGCCTTCGAACAGGGCGATGTAGTACTCGTCCGTGCCGAGATGGACGGCGGGGGTGCCGCTGCCCGTGGTTCCGCGCCAGCGCACGCCGACCTGGAACAGGGTGCTGTAGAAGGCGATCGAGCGCTCAAGGTCGGTGACCGTGAGATTGACGTGTTCGAGTTTCATGCCGGCTCCATTTCCGAAAGATGTCCCTTTTCTATAACCTCGACAATTAATACAAGCAAAAGGTTTCATATATTTTGGAAGCGCCTACGCTGGGGCCATGGCGCCGACCGACGACCTCAGCCCCGCCCGCCGCCGCGTTGCGGAGGGCCTCAAGGTCCTGGGCTCGGCAACGGCCGAGGCCTTGGCGGCCCGCTTCGACCTCACCGGGGTCGCCCTCCGACAGCACCTGCAGGCCCTCGAGGCGCTGGGCCTGGTCTCCTCCACCGTCGAGGCGGCTGAGGGCCGCGGTCGACCGCCGCGGCTCTGGCGCCTCACGCCAGCGGCCGCCGTGCTCTTTCCCGATCGGCACGGTGAGCTGACCGTCGGCCTCCTTGATGCCGTGCGCGGCGTTGTCGGGGAAGACGGCTTGCGGCGCGTACTCGACGCACGTGGCGAGGACCAGAAGGCGAAGTATCGCGCGCTGTTGCCAGCGGCGTCCGCACCGCTACGCGCTCGCGTCGAGGCGTTGGCGACGCAGCGCAGCCATGAGGGCTACATGGCCGAGGTGCGCGAGGACGAGAACGGCGACCTGCTGCTGCTCGAGCACCACTGCCCCATCTGCGAAGCGGCAGCTGCCTGCCAGGGCCTCTGCCGCGTCGAGCTGGAGGTGTTCCGTCACGCGCTGGGCGCAGGCGCCGAGGTCGAGCGCATCGCGCACGTGCTCGACGGCGATACCCGCTGTGTCTATCGCGTGCGCGCGCGCCACGAACCGTCCTAGAGGGACGGGCCGCAGAGAGCCCCATGCCCCGCTCGCAAGAGCTTGCGCTGATGAAGACCCTCATGGCGGAGTTCGCCTGGCTCCGCCCCACGTACATCGAGTACGCGGAAGACATGGAGGGCGAGTTGCTGCCTACATCTTGATCGCCGACTTCGGTAGGGCCGCGCAGGCAGCCGCGGCGACCGGCGACAAGGCTGCCTGGCGAAACGCCTCCGAACTCATCGCGGCCCTCGAGGAGGCTCTGGCGGACGGTGATGAATCGATACGCGACCTCATCGGCGCGGGCTTCCTGGAGGCCTTGATGCCGGAGGAGCCGGGCTACGACAAACTGCGCAGCTGCATGGGCCCCACGCTGCTGCACGTTCTGTATCAGCAAGAGTAGCGGGTCGCGGTCGACGCGAGTTGCAACGGAGTCAGGGAGGTCGGCTTGCTAGGTGTCGATCATCCCGCGTTCGAGGAACGACACGTAGCGGCCGTCGCCGATGACGACGTGGTCGAGGATGCGAATGCCGACGAGCTCGCCGACAGCGCACAGCCGGCGCGTGACCTCGATGTCTTCGGCGCTGGGCTCGGGATCACCGGACGGGTGGTTGTGGATGAGGACCACACCGCCGGCGGCTTCGCGAATGGCGGGGCTGAACACCTCGCGCGGGTGTACGAGGCTCGCAGTGAGGATGCCCTCGGAGACGAGGTCTTCCCGGATGACGCGGTTCTTGCCGTCCAAGAGCACGGTGATGAAGCGCTCCTTCTTCAGGTCGCGCAGGCGCTCGTGAAAGCACGCGAAGATCTCGCCGCTCTCCCGCAGCCGCCGGCCGCGGGGCATGCGCTGGCCGTGCAGTCGTCGTCCCAGGGCGAAGGCGGCGGCGACCCGCGCGGCGGTCACCGGCCCGATGCCCCGCTCGCGCTGCAGCTCCAGCGGGCTGACCGAGGCCAGGCTGCGTAGGGAGCCGTGGCGCCGCAGCAGCGCCTTTGCGGGACCCGCGCCGAGGAGGCCGAGCAAGTCACGGCTCGTGAGCGCCTCGGCGCCGCAGGTGAGCAAGCGCTCCTGCGGGTCTTCCGGTGGCTGCGGGTAGCGGGGATGCGGATGCACCCCCTTGGCTCGCGTGCGCGGGCCGCCCGGTCACATGAATCAGGTTCGGGCTCGGCGGGCTGCGCTTGCTACGCGGGCTTGGCGTCCGCGGCCTTGTCGGCATCGTCCTTCGCCCGAACGATCTTGCTCTCGATGATCGCAACCGTTGAGCTCAGCACCATGTAGATGGCGAGCGCGGCCGTGTAGTTGTAGAGGATGAACGCGAAGATGATCGGAAGCCACTTCATCATCTTCATCTGCTGGGCCTGCTGTTCATCGGCAGGCTTCGGCATGCTGCGCGTGTGCAGGATGGACAAGCCGACCATCAGGATCGGCAGCAGGTTGACGCTCTCGACATAGAAGAAGCCGAGGTCCACGATCCGCTCCCCGAAGTCGACGAGGCGGTCCGGTCCGGCGAGGTCTTTGATCCACATGAATGCTTCGCCGCGCAGCGTGTACTCGACGCGCAGCGCAGAGAAGAGCGAGAAGAAAATCGGGATCTGGATGAGCATCATCAAACAGCCCGACGGGAAACCGACGCCATTCTCCTTGTAGAGACGCATCTGCTCGTCGCGGAGCTTCTTGGGGTTCTTCGCGAACTTCTTCTGCAGCTCGGCAACCTTCGGCTTGAGCTTGGCGACCTTGCGCCCGTACTTGCGCATGGACAGCTGGTTGCGCACCGAGAGCGGCATGAGGCCACCACGCACGCACATCGTCATCAGGATCACCGCGAGCCCGGCGCTTCCGAAGATGCCGAGCCAGAAGTCGTAGATCCAAAGCAAGATGTCGCCGACGAAGTCGGGCGCGTTGGGGTAGGTGATGATCGTGTCAAGCGAGCCGTAGACGTCCTGCCGGACGGCGCCGCGCTTGTTCGGGCCGACGTAGAAATGGAAGGCCTGCGCGCCCTTCTGTGCGGCCAGGGCGCTCGCGCCGTGCTGCACAGGTAGGCGAGCGACCATCCAGCAGTGGAGCAGTTCGGGGATGCCGCGGCTGATGCGGGTGCCGATGCTCGGCACCGTCGTGATGTCGATGTCACGCCGTTCCTTCCAGAACTTGGTGAGGTTGGCGTCGTACTCGATGCGTCGGCTTGCGTCTTCGCCGGTCGCCCAGAAGTGGGTGATCATGGGCTCGTCGGGGCCGGGCACGCGGTAGTACATCGAGAGGAAGTACGCGGTGCGCATGCCGAACAGGGCGAGGCGGTCTCGGTTCGTGCCCTCGATGGGGAGCTCGTGGATGCCGATGCCGTGGGGGTTCTCGTCGTTGAGATCGGACTCCGACGAGAGGCGCCACATGATGTCGTTCGGGTTGGCGAAGGCGCCGCGGATGTCCTCGCGCAGGTGACCCGAGGAGGTCAGCAGCGCCACGTCGACCGTTGCGGCCTTGGCGGTGGCGCCGGCAGCGGAGCGCACGGACAGGCGTAGGGTGAGGTCGTAGCGGTTCTCGCCCGCGCCGAGCACCCACTGCTTGCTGTAGATCAGGCCCGCCGGTGTCGTGAAGGTGTAGATCGCATCGTTCGCGGCGGAGGCAGCCTCGGCCGCTTCGTCACGCGTCCACTGAAGCAGCGGCGAGCGC
>JAJDEM010000174.1 GCA_029259795.1 Planctomycetota bacterium | reverse complement strand
CGCACCATGATGATCAAGCGTGCGCAGAAGAAGGCTGCCGAGGCCCCCGCGCCTGCGGCCGCCGTGGCCGACTCGACCGCTGGCATGCCCGACCCGAACGAGGTGGGCATCTCCTCGAAGGAGAAGGCCAAGCGCACCATGATGATCAAGCGTGCGCAGAAGAAAGCCGCCGAGGCTGAGGCACCCGCAGAGGCACCCAGCGATGCCGCTCCGGCGGCCTCCGCTGAGGACCCGACCGCCGGCATGCCCGATCCGAACGAGATTGGCATCTCCTCGAAGGAGAAGGCCAAGCGCACGATGATGATCCGTCGCGCGCAGAAGAAGGATCCGTAGGGGACCCGAGCGAGCGCTACTTCCCGAAGCGCCGCTTGCGCTGTTGGTAGGAGCGGATGACGCGCAGGAAGTCCACCTTGCGAAACGACGGGAAGTGCACGTCGGTGAAGAAGAGCTCGGAGTACGCGGCCTGATACAGCAGGAAGTTGCTCAGACGCGACTCGCCCCCCGTGCGGATGATGAGGTCCGGGTCATCGCCGCCGGTGTAGAGGTGTTCGCCGAGGACCTTCTCGTCGACGTCCTCACGACGCATCTCCCCGCGCTCGACCTTGGCGATGATCTTCTGGAAGGCGTCGATGATCTCCTGGCGCCCCCCGTAGGCGATGCAGAAGTTGAGTCGAGACCCCTCGTGGGCCGCGGTGGCGGCCTCCACGATCTGGATGGCCTGCTGGACGTGCTGGGGGAGGAGGTCGGTCCGACCCAGCACGCGGACGCGCACGCCGTTGTCGAGGATGCGATTGTCCTTCGCCAGCTCGGCGAGGCGCGTCGCGAAGAGGCCCATGAGCTGATCGACCTCATGGTCGGCGCGATCGAAGTTCTCTGTGGAGAAGGCGTAGAGCGTCATCGTGCGGACGCCGATCTCCCGGCCCCACTCCACGAGCGCTTCGACGGTGTCGGAGCCTAGCTTGTGGCCTTCCCAGGGCAGCTGCCCGCGCGCCTGCGCATGGCGGCGGTTGCCGTCCATGATGAAGCCCACGTGCTGGGGGACCTCGGCCTGCCGGATGTCCTTGAGCAGGTTGCGCTCATACGTCCGGTAGAGCAGGCGGCGGAACGGGTCCGGGAATCCCATGCCGGAGAGTACCGGGCCCCCTGCCGATCGCGGTCGAATCTGTCGAGCCCTCCCGCCTGCGGGAGCTGCCCCGTGCTGAGCTAGCCCGGATGTTGCGTGAAGCGTGCGCCGCTTGGCGAGAGATCCGCCCAGGGCGCGGCTCGGTGGGCGACCGCCCGCTTCGTTCGAAGCAACACCCTGCTCTCGGGCTTCACTCGCGCCCGAGGTCGAAGCCGAAGGGCGGATTCGGTGCTGAGCCCACCATGGACGCCCTTCGGCAATGAGATCGGGTGCAAGGGTGCGCGAGAGCCGCACGATTCGGCTGTGTGCGTTGCTCTTGCGGGCTAGTCCCTCGAGAGGAAGAGCATGAGCACGTAGTAGAACATCAGGGCGACCGAGGCGAAGAGCTCCAGCGCGGCGCCGACGTAGCGGTCCTCGGGGTAGTGGAGCAGGATCCGGCTCGTGTCGTGCAGGATCCAGCCGCCGGCGAGCGCGATCATGAGCACCGGGAAGAGCGTGCCGCCGGACCAGCCGGCGAAGCTGCCGATCACGATGAACCCGAGCGCCGCGAGGGTGCCCCACGCCAGGACGGAGCGGAGGAAGGAGAAGTCCTTGCGCGTGACGAAGACGATGGCCGTCAACCCGGAGAAGCCAACGAGCGTGACGATGGCCGCGTTGGCGATGACGCCCTCGGCGTGCATGTTGGCGATGTAGAGCAGCGGCACGAAGATCAGCGCCTCGGCCACGATGAAGATGCCGAGGCCGAAGTACTGCTTGGCGGGCGTGGCGGCGTTGTGTGCGAAGCGCGTAGCGAGGAAGCCCACGAGCATGAAGGCGCCAAGCCAGATGAGCCACGGAAAGCCCATCATGACGTCGAAGATCTTGGCCGCTGCGCCCGTCTTGAAGAGTGCGATCTCGATGAGCGTGAACGCGACGAGCGCGCCCAGCAGGTGGCCGTAGACACGGCCGAGGAACGTGGCTCGGGCGGCCTCGGAGACGCCCGGGAGCGTACGGGTCTCGAGCGGCTGGAACTCGGAGCTGGTCTGGGGGCGCATCGTGGGACTCCTCGTGTGGCAGGTCGGCGCCAGTATACCGCTTCGGCCCAGGGTGGGGCGTGATCAGCGGGCCACGCAGCCAGCGCCGGTGTGGGGGGCATCCTTCACGCCCAATCCGACTGAGGGTAGGTTCAAGGCGCGCCTACGAGCGGGCGACGCACGCTGAGGAGGCGTCCGTGACGGCCATCCTCGGCATCTCCGCTTTTCACCACGACGCAGCCGCCGCTCTGCTGGTGGACGGCGAGATCGTGGCTGCCGCGCAGGAAGAGCGCTTCACGCGCACGAAGCACGACGCCCGGTTCCCGCAGGAGGCGCTGGACTACTGCCTGGCCCATGCCGGGCTTGCGCCCGAGGAGATCGATCATGTCGGCTTCTTCGACAAGCCGCTCCGGAAGCTCGATCGCCAGTTGCAGACCTACGCGGCCTTCGCGCCGCACGGCCTGCGTTCCTTCCTGGAGACCATGCCGGCCTGGATCAAGCGGAAGCTGCACCATCCGCGCGAGATCCGGCGCGGGCTGCAGCGGCGCTACACGAAGCCGATCGTGTTCTGCGAACACCACGAATCGCATGCGGCGAGCGCCTTCTACCCGTCCCCCTTCGAGGAGGCGGCCATCCTCACCCTGGATGGCATGGGGGAGTGGGCGACGACGAGCATCGGCGTCGGTCGGGGGCACCGGATCGAGCTCGACCGGGAGCTCCACTTTCCACACTCCCTCGGGCTGCTGTACTCCGCGTTCACGGCGTTCTGCGGCTTCCGCCCGTTTTCGGGGGAGTCCAAGCTCATGGGGCTTGCGCCCTACGGCGAGCCGCAGCATGTGGATCTCATTCTCGAGACGCTGCTGGATGCCAAGGAAGACGGCTCCTTCCGCCTGGACTCCACCTACTTCCGCTACGGCCAGGGGCTGCCCGCGATGACGCCCGCCTTCGCCGCGCTGCTTGGCCGACCGGCCCGCGTGCCCGAAGGACCGCTCACCCAGAGCGACATGGACCTCGCGGCGTCGGTGCAGGAGGTCACCGAGCGCTTGGTCGTGGGCATCGCCCGGCATGCGCGTGAGCGCACGGGGCAGTCCAACCTGTGTCTCGCCGGCGATCTGGCGCTCAACTGCCTCGCCAACACGCGACTGATCGGGGCGGGTCTGTTCGACAACGTGTGGATCCAGCCTGCGGCGAGCGATGCCGGCGGGGCGCTGGGCGTGGCGTTGCACATCTGGCATCGCCTGTTGGACAAGCCGCGGACGCCCGAGCCCACGGACAGCATGCGCGCGAGCAAGCTCGGACCGGGCTTCCACTCCGACGCCATCCAGGCGTTCCTCGAACTCGAGGAGGCGCGCTTTCGGCGGATCGACGAGGAGTATGAGCTGTGCGACGTTGTGGCCCGCCACCTCGCGGACGGGAAGGTCGTCGGCTGGTTTCAGGGCCGGATGGAGTTCGGCGCCCGCTCGCTGGGGGCGCGCAGCATCCTCGGCGATCCGCGCAGTGAGGCCATGCAGCGACAGATGAACCTCAAGATCAAGTTCCGGGAGTCGTTCCGTCCCCTGGCTCCGTCGATCCTGGCCGAGCGAGCGGATGCGTGGTTCGTGCTGGATGCAGGCGGTGAGAGTCCCTACATGCTGAAGGTGGCTCCGGTGGCGGACGCGAAGCGGACGGGGCCCGAGGGCACGGCGGCCGGCCATGTCGGACTGGACCAGTTGGACACGAAGCGCTCCGAGATCCCCGCGGTGACCCATGTCGACGGAACGTCCCGCGTCCACACGGTGGATGCCGAGCGCGATCCGCGTTTTCACAGGCTGCTCACGGCCTTCGAGCGTCTCACCGGCTGCCCCGTGCTGATCAACAGCGGCTTCAACGTGCGCGGAGAGCCCATCGTGTGTACGCCCGCCGATGCGTGGCGTAGCTTCCTCGGTACGGACATGGATGTGCTCGTCTTGGAAGACCTTGTGCTGGAGAAGGCCGACCAGCCGACCTCGCTGATCCCGTCACGCGCCGAGTTCCTCAAGCAGTTTGTCTTGGACTAGGGATCCGCCGATGCAGCTGAGCAGCTACCGCGAACCGGGACCGCTCGTCCGCCAAGGACTTGGTGTGGCGGTCTTCCTCGCGTGCGTTCTGCTTGGCCTGCTGGCGAAGCGCGCCCTGGGGCTGGACCTCCTCGCTTGGCTCCTCTGGATCGCCGGCGGCTTGGTGACGGTCGTCTACTACGCCGTCCCGCCGCTGCAGCCACGCATCTACAGCGCGTGCCGGGTCGTCGGTGCGCCCATCGCGGCCGTGGTCGTGCACGTGCTTCTCGCTGCGATCTTCTTTCTCGTCCTGACACCGCTGGGGCTGGCGTGCCGCCTGTTGCGGATCGATCTCTTGCGCCGGCGGACGGACAAGGAGGCTGCGACGTACTGGATCGATCGCAAGGGCCCGCCCGAGCGCGCGCGCAACTACCGTCAGTCGTGAGTCGCGAGCTGGTTGGCAAGGGCCAGCTGCTCCGGCCGCCCGATGTCGACCCACGTGCAGCCATCCACCCGGAAGGAGGCGATGCGCTTGCCGGCCCCCGCGAGGCGTAGGTACGGATCGAAGATGCCGAAGCGACCGCGCTCGGTGATGGCGTCGAACACGGCAGGCGAAGCGACGTGGGCACAGGCAAAGGCGAGCCGCTCGATCGTGCCGACCGCGTCACGGACCTGCACGCGGGCCCCCTTGTCGTCATTCACATGGCCGAGGAGGCCAAGGTCATCAAAGAGCAGACCCCGCGGCGAGGGACGCTCCATGGTGGCCAGCGTGACGAGGGCTCCGCCGGCCAAGTGGTCTGCGTAGAGCGCCTCGAGGTCGAGGTCGGTGTACACGTCGGCGTTGTGGACGAAGAACGGTGCGTCCCCCCGGAAGAGGCTACGGGCAGCCAGCAGGCCGCCGCCGGTCTCGAGGGGCGCTTCGACTTCGTGGGAGAGTCGAACGTCGATGCCGTAGTCGGCCCGGGCCGCGAGATGGGCGCGAATGGCGTCGGCGAACGGATGCACGTTGATCACCAGGCGGTCGACCCCGGCGGCGAGGAGTCGTCTGGCGTTGCGCTCGAGGACGGGGACGCCCCCGACCTCGACCAAGGCCTTGGGCAGCCGATCGGTGAGGGGCTTGAGCCGGGTGCCGAAACCCGCCGCCAGGATCATCGCGTCCATCCTCAGGCTCCGGCGCCCGGGATGGCGGCGCCCGGGATCTCCGTGCGAGCCCCCGGGCGCGTCGCGCCGGCGGGCCAGTGGATCGACTCCGCGTGCGTCACAGCGACGGTCACCTCCGGGCAGGTCGCCGTGAGGGCGGCGGCGAGGCGCTCCGCCATGAACACGGAGCGGTGCTGGCCCCCGGTGCAGCCGAACATGACCTGGAGGGATTGGAAGCCGCGCTCGCGATAGACCTCGACCTGCGCTCGCACGAGCCCGAGCACGTGCGCGAAGAACGGGGCACAGGCCGGTTGGTCGTCGAGCCAGGCGATGACCTCGGGCTCGAGTCCGCTGCGGCCGGCGTACTCGGCGAGGCGACCGGGGTTCGGCAGCCCGCGGCAGTCGAACGCGTAGCCGCCGCCGTTGCCACTCTCGTCCTCCGGTACCCCGCGCTTGTAGCTGAAGCTGCCGAGCCGGACGGTGAGACCCGCACCGGGTGTTGGCGGCGGCTTGCGCAGATTCTCATCGGCGACCAGGGTCTCGAACACCGTACGCAGCTCGGGCAGCTCGAGGGGGAGGAACCCCGTGGCGAGCAGCGACTCGAGGTCGCGCAGCGCGTGGGGAATGCGTGCGACGAACTGCGGCTTGCGCCCGTAGAGGCCGAGCAGGCCGTACGCGCCCAGTCCCTGGAGGATGCGCAACACCACGAAGCCGCGGAAGTGCGCGAGGAACTGCTCGCGATCCACGGGCACGTGCTCGGCCAACGCGTCGAGGTAGTGGTCCAGCAGCTGATCCCGCACGGCTTGCGGGAGCGCGGCCTTGCCCTCGTAGAGCAGCTTGGCCACATCGTACTGGAGCGGGCCCTCCAGACCCCCTTGGAAGTCGATGAACCACGGCTCGCCGTCTTGGACCATCACATTGCGTGACTGCAGGTCCCGGTGCATGAAGTGGCCGCCGCCCGCCTCGCCCGTGCAGCTCTGCAGCCAGTCGATCAGTCGCCGGAAGTCTGCTTCGAGACGCGCTTCGTGAAACGGTATGTGGGCGAGCTTCAGGAAGTCGTACTTGAAGTAGTTGCAGTCCCATTGCATGGCCTGCGCGTCGTAGCGCGGGTAGGGGTAGGCGACGCTGTAGTCGACGGCGCGGCCGCCTTCGAGCTGCAGGCGGGGCAGCCAAGTGAGCACGCGCCGGTAGAGCGCGAGCAGCGGCGCGGGAAGCGGACCCTGCCCGGCGGGCCGGGCGCTGGCCAGGGCATCAAAGAGGGTCACGTCGCCGAGGTCCTCGACCAGGTAGACATGCGCCGCGAGGTCAGCCCCCAGGACCTTGGGCACGGGGAGGCCTGCGCTGGCCAGGCTCTCTGCGTAGCTGAGGAAGGCCTGGTTCTCCAGGGCGTCGGGACCGAACACGCCCACGACGCTCGCGCCATCGGCACCCAGGAGGCGGATCATCCGTCGCCGCGATCCATCGCCCGCGAGGGGGCGATGCGCGGTCGGGGGCTCGCCGAACGTGGTCTCGAATAGGCGGGCAAGTTGGGTGAGCACGGGCGGTCAGCATAGCGGAGCGGACTCGTGCGGCATCGCTGAACGATGATGGAAACCGAAATACCAGTTTCGCCAGATGGAAACATGGGTTCCAGCCGGGTTCGCCATGTGGACTGAATCGCGCGCAATCGTGCGGTCGGATGGCTCCGGTTCCGTGTACTACGGTCGCGGGCGCCCTGTCTCCGCGCCGGGACTTCGCTGATGACGACCGCCTCGAAACCGCGCGGATTGCGTGTGCGCAGCGTGCTGCGCATCGGCCTTGGTCTCATCGCCGTTGGCGTGGGCGCGCTGCTCACTGCGTTGCCCCAAGCGCGTGCGGAGAGAGCTGCGGAGGCGGGCGTGCCTGTGGCCCTTTGCCGCGGCCACACGCGAGAGGCACCCCACACGATCCAGGTCACCGGCGATCACCACACCTGGCAGATTCGCTACCCGGGACCGGACGGTGTGCTCGGAACGGCTGACGACATCTTCGGCAGCAGCACGCTGCACGTGCCGGTCGGGGTACCGACGCGGGTCCTCTTGCACAGCAGGGACTTCATCTACGCGCTGCGCGTGCCGAGCCTGAAGGTCAACGAGGTCGCGATCCCGAACATGGAGTTCGAGGTGCACCTCGATGAGGCGGCCGCGGGCCGCCACGAGCTCCGCGGCGGGCAGATGTGCGGCGTCGCCCGGCCCGCGCTGCAAGGCGAGTTGGTGGTGGAGTCCGTCGAGGCGTACTGGGCGGCGCTCCAGAGCATGGAGACACGATGAGTGGACAGCCGCGAGGCGTCTGGGCCGCTGGGGCCATCTTGGCCTTGCTTGCCGGAAGCCTCCTCGGCGGATGCGGCGAGGAGCCCACGCCGGCGATCGCGCCGAAGCTCGTCGGCCCGCCTGTGCTCGGGCGTGCCCCGGAGTTCATGCTGACCGATCAGGACGGCAAGGCCTTCGGCACACCGGACCTCCTCGGAGAGGTGTGGGTCGCCAACTTCATGTTCACGCGCTGCCTGGCGACCTGCCCCGTCCAGACCGAGAAGCTGGTCGCCCTCCAGACCAAGCTCGCGGGGCACGCCAAGCGGGCCGAGGTGCACCTGCTGAGCATCACCGTCGATGCGACCCACGACACGCCGGAGGTGCTGCGCACGTACGCGTCGGCCCAAGGCGCAAAGACAGACCAGTGGCGTTTCCTCACCGGCGAGCGCAAGGCCATCTGGCTCCTCAGCACGGAGGGGTTTCACCTTCCTGCGGGGCCGGACCCGACCAACGAGGCCATGCCGATCGGGCATAGCGCGCGACTCGTGGTCGTAGACCGCCGCGGTCGGATCCGCGCATTCGTCGACAGCCAGGCCGAGGACTGCGTGGACAAGGCGCTCGCCGCACTCGAGCCGCTCCTCGCCGAAGTCCGGCCGCAGCGCTTCGGCTTCCCGTCGGAGATCTTCGATCCGCCGTGGCTCGAGGCGCGAGCCAAGACCCAGATTGCCGCGGCGGCAAGCTGGACGGTCGAGCACGGGTTTGCGTTTCGGGATGCGCGTCGAGCCAGCGGGATCGAGTTCTGCAATCGGGTGGTCGACGACGGCGGCCGCCACTACAAGGCGGTTCACTACGATCATGGCAATGGCGTAGCGGCTGCGGATGTCGACGGCGACGGCCATGTGGATCTCTACTTCTCGAATCAGGTGGGTAGCAACCAACTCTGGCGCAGCCTCGGCAACGGTCGCTTCGAGAACATCACCGAGGCTGCGGGCGTCGCGCTGAAGGATGTCATCGGCGTCACGGCCTCTTTCGCAGACATCGACAACGATGGAGACCCTGACCTCTACGTCACTTCGGTGCGTGGCGGCAACAAGCTGTTCATCAACGATGGCAAGGGGAAGTTCGCGGACCGCACCGAGCAGGCGGGACTCGCCTATGCAGGCCACTCATCTTCGGCCGTGTTCTTCGACTTCAACCGCGATGGCCTCCTCGACATGTTCCTCTGCAACGTTGGGCAGTACACGAACGACAACGCGTTGACCGTGCTCGACGACTCCACGACCGCGGGATCCGAGCGGGGTACGTTCACGTACTACGAGGGCCTCAGTGACGGATTCAGTGGGCACTTGAAGCCGGAGCGCGACGAAGCCAGCCTCCTCTATCAGAACCTGGGCAACGGTCGCTTCAAGGACGTCACGAGCGCGATGATGCTGGATGACGTCAGCTGGACGGGCGCTGCGACCCCGATCGACGCGAACGGCGACGGCTGGCTCGACCTCTATGTCCTGAACATGCAGGGCCACGATGAGTACTACGAGAACCAGCAAGGCGTGATGTTCCGCAAGCGCAGCCGCGAGCTCTTTCCCAAGACCCCGTGGGGCTCGATGGGGGTGAAGGTGTTTGATCAGGACGCCGATGGCGAGCTCGATCTCTACATCACCGACATGCACTCCGACATGAGTCAGGTGGTCGGTCCCGACCAGGAGAAGGACAAGGCCGAGATGATCTGGCCGGAGTCCATCCTGCGGACGGCGGGGCAGAGCGTTTGGGGCAATGCCCTCTATCGCCGAGACGCCGACGGGAGCTACGCCGAGGTCAGTGATGCGACAGGCGCCGAGACGTTTTGGCCCTGGGGCCTCAGTGTCGGCGACCTGAACGCCGACGGCTACCTCGACGCCTTCGTCACAGGCGGCATGAACTACCCCTTCCGCTACGGCGTCAACTCGCTCCTGCTCAACAACGCGGGCAAGGGCTTCCTCGACAGTGAGTTCGTGCTGGGTGTCGAGCCCCGCGCCGGCAGCCTCGTCGCGCCGTGGTTCGACCTCGACTGCGACAACCCAGCGGACAAGGAGCACGCAGGCTGCGAGGGCAAAGAGGGGGCTGGGGTCATGTGGGCCGCGAAGGCGAGTCGCTCGTCCGTGCTGCTCGACCTCGACGGCGATGGCGACCTCGACATCGTCACCAATGACTACAACACCGAGCCCCTCGTCCTCGTGAGCGACCTCAGCGAGCGCCGGGCGATCCACTGGCTGAAGGTGCGCCTGCGCGGCCACGCGGCCGCGCGCGACGGCCTCGGTTCCATCGTGCGAGTGCATGCTGGCGGGCGGGTCCACGTGCAGGTTCACGACGGCCAGTCGGGCTATCTCTCCCAGAGTGCCAAGCCGCTCTACTTCGGTCTCGGCGCTGCCTCGACGGTGGACAAGGTCGAGGTGCAGTGGCTCGGTGGGAGCCTGCAGACGCTCGCGAAGCCGGGCGCGGCCAACCGCCTGCTGGTCATTGAGCAGTCGCGGTAGGATCCCCGGATGAACCGGGATCTCCAGACCGAGCGCCTCTCCCTGAAGCCGTTCACGCTCGACGATCGGGAGGGCTGGCATGCCATCTGGGGCGACCCGGAGGTGATCTGGTGGGGGGCGAACGAGTCGCCCGAGGTCAGCGATGCCGCACTCGAGCGATTGATCGCCCGCGAAGCGGGCTTGCCCGCGGGGGTGGGCTGGCTGGCCGTGCGCCGCACAGGGGAGGACGAGATCATCGGCGACGTCCTGCTCCAGCAGGCCCGCTTTGTCGACGGCATGGAGATCGGCTGGCACTTCCGCCGGCACGCCTGGGGCCAGGGCTACGCCACCGAGGCCGCGCAGGCCGTCCTCGAGCGCTGCCTCGCGGAGGGCGTCGCCGAGCGGGTCTACGCCGCGGTTGCGCTGGAGAATGGACGCTCCCTGCGCGTCGTCGAGAAGCTCGGCATGCGGGTGGAGAAGGACATGGAGTACGCCGGACTCCCGCACCGCCTCTTCGCCATCGACGCTCCCCCAGGTTGAATCCCTGACGCATGGAACGCGTCCTCCTCATCCACTACGCCGAGATCGGACTCAAGGGAGGCAACCGCCACCAGTTCCTCCGGCGGCTCGAGGACCGCCTGCGCCAGGTGCTCACGATCGCCGGCGTCACCGGCACAGTTGCGCTCCAGAGCAGTCGAATCATCGTGCAGCCTGCCGAGGGGCAAGATCACGGGCGCGCCCTACGCGCCGTGCTGCGCGTACCGGGCGTTGCCAGTGCGGCGCTGGCGCGCTCCGTTGAGCCGGAGCTCGAAGCGATCAAGGAGGCTGCCTCCGAAGCCTTGGCCGAGGCGCGCCCCGGGACGTTCAAGGTGGAGACCCGCCGAGCGGACAAGCAGTTCCCGCTCAACTCGATCCAGTTGTCGCAAGCTGTTGGGGGGCGCTGCGCCGCCACCTCGCAGCGCGGCGTGGATGTACACAACCCCGATGTCGTCGTGCGCGTGGAGCTTACGCGGACCCACGCGTTCGTCTCGGCTGGCAGGGAGCCGGGCCCCGGGGGCTTGCCCGTGGGCAGCACGACCCGACTGCTCGCGATGCTCTCGGGTGGCCTCGACTCACCCGTCGCCACGTGGATGATGCTGCGCCGCGGCGCGCGGGTGACAGGCGTGCACTTTCACAACCGCTCGCTGCAGGGCGCTGCCGTCCTCGAGAAGATCGAGGATCTCGCCGGCGTACTCGCGTGGGCCTCCGGGAAGCTGCCCCTGGCCGTGGTGCCGTTCGAGTCCTGCCAGCGCGCCATCGTGGCGGCCGTCCCGGCGCCCTATCGGATGATCGTCTACCGCCGCGCGATGTTTCGGATTGCAAATCGCCTGGCGCGGATCGAGCGCGCCCTGGGGTTCATCACCGGGGACAGCCTCGGCCAGGTGGCCAGCCAGACGGCGGAGAACCTCTGCACGATCCACGCAGCCGCGGAGCTGCCCGTCTATGCCCCGCTGATCGGGAGCGACAAGGTCGAGATCATGCAGCGGGCGCGGCAGATCGGCACCTACGACATCTCGATCCGCCCGCACGACGATTGCTGCTCGTTCCTCGTCGCCAAGCATCCTGCCGTGAAGTCCACCCCGGCCATGCTCGACGAGCTCGAGGCAGGTCTCGACTGGGAGGCGCTGGTCGAGGAGGCTGTGGCGAAGACGGCTCGGCACGCCGTGGCGGCCGATCCCGACGTGCTCTAGCGCACCTGGCCGGGCCGGGTGCTACTGGTCCCAGCCCTCGACGGCAAAGGCCGTCAGCCGCCACTGGCCGCCAATCCGGACGAGGGTCGAGGTCACGCTCAGCGCGCCCTTCTCGAACTCGACGCTGAAGCTGCTGTGTAGCGTCTTCTCGTCCTCGGAGGCCTGCTCGGAGACGACCACCTCCTTGAAACTGCCGAGGGTGGCGGTGAGCTCATCCGTCCGCAGGGCGAAGGAATCCGGCGGGTACTGACGGCGGAGGTCGGGTTCGAACATCTCCCACATCGTCCGCCACTGGTCTTGGGCCCAGAACTCCACGAGCTTGCGGGCGATGCGCTTGGGATTGCCCTTCGGCGCATCGGCGATGGCGCCCGTCTTCGGTTCCAGGCGGAAGTTCTTGAGCTTCCAGAGATCACCCTGCGCGATGAAGTCGAAGTGGCCTTCGGCCGTACCCTTTTCGAAGTTCAGCAGGATGATGATGGAGCCGTGGGTCGCATCGACCGCTTCGCTGAGCACTCCTTCCGGGCCGTCGTAGCGCCCGAGTATCGCTCGCCAGTACTTGCGAAGGTCCTCGAAGGCCTGGTTCGAGGCGGCACCGTCGAAGTCCTTCGCGAGGGCATCCCCCGTCGGCTCGCCGTCCCACCACGTCTCGAAAAACGCGAGCGCGGGGCTCCGTAGACCGGAGCGGTCCGGTACGAGCAGCCAGAGGCCGCCGCCGATGAATCCCGCAATGAGGATTGTGAGGAGCAGGGCGCGGGCGACCGGATTCATGCGCGGATCATCCTACGCGAGGGCGGGTTGCGCTCGGACTCCTTCGATGATCGCGTCGGCGAGGCTCGTCGTGCTGCCCTTGCCGCCTAGATCGGGCGTCAGGACGGCGCGGTCCCCGCGCGTGACGCTGGCGACGCCGCGGCGGATGCGGGTGTACGCGTCGGGCCGGCCCAGGTGGTGGCACATCATGGCGCCCGACAGGATCATGGCGATCGGGTTGGCGATGCCCTGGCCCGCGATGTCCGGCGCGCTGCCGTGAATGGCCTCGAACACGGCGCAGTCGTCTCCGTAGTTGCCACCGGGGGCCAAGCCGAGGCCTCCGATGAGGCCCGCTGCCAGGTCGCTGACGATGTCGCCGTAGAGGTTCTCGAGCAGCAAGACGTCAAAGCGCGAAGGGTCGGTCACCAGCTGCATGCACAGCGCGTCGACCAGCACGTCGTTGAACGAGACACTCCCGCCCGCGGCCGTGGAGCGATCGGCGGCTCGCTGCGCACAGTCGAGGAAGAGGCCGTCGGCCTTCTTCATGATGTTGGCCTTGTGGACGGCCGTGACGGCGCTCCGCCCCCAGCGGGTGGCGTAGTCGAAGGCGAACTCGGAGATCTTTCGACTCGCCACCTCGGTGATGACCTTGATGGACGTCACGACGCCCGGGGCGATCTCATGCTCGAGGCCCGCGTAGAGGTCCTCGGTGTTCTCCCGGACGATCACGAGGTCGATGGCGCCGTGACTCGTCTCGAGGCCGGGCACGGTCTTCACCGGTCGGACATTCGCGAAGAGGCTGAGCTCCTGCCGGAGCCGGACGTTCGCGGAGACGTGGCCGCCACCGATGGGGGTGGTGGACGGGCCCTTCAGGGCGACGCCGCAGGCCTTGATGGCCGCGACGGTCTCCTCCGGGAGGGCGTTCCCGCAGGCCTCGAAGGCGCCAAGGCCCAGGGGCTTCTCGATCCAGTCGATGGCGACGTCGGCCGCCTCCAGGACGCGGCGCGCGGCCTCTGTGACCTCCGGACCGATGCCGTCACCGGCCAGAAATACGACTTGCGTGGCACTCATTCGGGATCTCCAGGACGATGGGGGCAAGGTATCCCCCGTAGCGCGGGACGCCCCTTCTTCGCCCACCGACCATTGCGGGCGACAATCGGGGCGATGCAGCGTGCCCCGAGGCCCAGTCGATGATCAGCTACCTCCGTGGACCCGGCGGACCGCTGCGCCGCGTGGCTGCGGAGTGGGTCCCGTTCTCGCTGGCGGTCGTTGTGGGCGGATGCGCCATCGCCGTCGTGTCCCCCCTGACGGCCTGCCTGCTGGCTGCCGCCGCGTGGCCGCTCGCCAGTGCCGCCCTGCGCTGGGTACGCCAGCGCCCGCGTCTCAGGCGCCTCTACCGACTCGCCCTGCTGGCGCACGTCATCTTCTGGACGGCCCAGGGCATCTTGGCGACGCGCATGGAGCCGGCAGCCCCACCAGCGGCGCCTGCCGTCTCGGCGTGGGCCCGCGGCAGCGCCTTCCACGCAGGCTACGCCGCGCGTGCGTTCGAGGTGCCCGGCTGGACGCCCTTGGCCGGCTGGGGCTCGCCGCCGCGGCGGCTGCGCCTGCCGACGCTGGGCGGCCTTGGCGTCCTCGGCCGTACGGGGCAAGCCTGGATGGCCGAGCCCGACACCGCCGGCCAGCCGCGCCTGCCGCTCTTCCGTGCGTCCACGCCGCCGCACACCCTGAACGGCCTCGGTGCCCGCGCGCTCCTGCTGCGGCCCGATGCAGGCGGCCCCGCCCTCGCGGTCGTCCGGCTGGATCTCGTCACCTCCGACCGCCGCCTGCACGCAGCCATTGCGACTCGGGTCGCGGGTCTCGGGATCCGGCCCGAAGGGCTCTTGGTGGCGGCGACCCACACCCACAGTGGGCCCGGGGGCTACAGCGACAACCCGCTCTCCGCCCTCTTCGGGACGGACCACTTCAGCCCGGTGGTGTTCGAGGCGATCGTCGGCGCGGCGGTGGCCTCCATCCGGGAGGCGAGCGAGGCGGCCGTTCCCGCGCGCATGGCCCTGGCCGTGGCACGCGATCGGGATGCCGCCTCAGGACGCCCGATCGTGGCGCGCAATCGGCGCGCCGGCGACAAAGACGACGTGGACGATCGCGTGCATGCGCTCTGCTTCGACGCGCTGGAGGGCGACCGGCCGATCGCGGTGCTGCTCAATTACGCGCTTCATCCCCACACCCATCGACGTCGGCACATGGCGTTCGATCGCGACCTCGCCGGCGGCATCGAGGAGGCGCTCGCGGCGCGCCTCGTCGGCGCGCCTCCGGTGCTGTTCGTCAATGGGGCGCAGGGAGACGTGGCAACCCAGCGGCGGCCGGGTGCGCCCGCGGAGCAGATTCGCGAGCTGGCTGCGGCCTTTGCTGCGGCCGTCGCGCCGTCGATCGAGGCGGCCCGGGGCCATGGCAGTGCGGACCTGCGCGTGGCCTGTGCGCGCGTCGATCAGGCGATGGCCACGCCGCGGGTCGTCGTCGCGGCCCTGGGTTCGCGCGCGGGCGTTCTCGAGGCCATCGATCGACCGCTGACGGATGTCGCCTTCGCCACGACAGCCGCCGACGTCCTCGCGTTGCCGCTGAACATGGCGATCTGGTCGCTCGGGATGCCCGAGGCGCGCGTCGGCTTCGGCTGGGAGGGCGATGCGGGCGTGGTCTTGCGCCTCACGGACAGCATGGGCAACCCGCCTTGCGCGTTTGGCGCGTGGGTGTTCGAGACGGGGCCCCAGGAGGCGCGCACGCGCGTTGCCTTGCTCACGGAGCCTGGCGAGGCCGTCATGGCATTGGGCCGCGCTTGGCGGGATGCAGCGGCAAGCCGCGGCATACCGCACACCCTGGTGCTGGGGCTGACCAACGGGTCGTGTGCGTACATCACGCCAGCGCGTGCCTACCGCCGCGATGGGTACGAGGCCGAGTCGACCATGTACGGCCCGACGACGGGCGCCACGGCAACGGCGGCGCTGACCACGGCGCTGGACGCGGCCCTCCACGCACTGGGTCTCTAGTTCAGCCCGGGTCGCTAGTTCAGCTCGGGCCGGGTGCCGCGCGGCGCGGCCGGCGCGCCGTCGTAGGCGCGCTCCTCGAGCAAACCGATCAAACGTTCGAGCCGGCGCAGGACGTCGGGCTCAGACAGCAGCGCGTAGCGAGCGTCGGGCAAGAGGTCGCTCGCATTGGCGACGGCGTCCGCGTAGCGCCCCGGGGCCGAGTCGACCCCTCGCAACTGGTTTGCCATCCGACGCATCTCCCAGATCACGGACTTGCGACCTGGCACCATGTCGAGCGCGCGGCGTACGCGGCGCGCAATCGTCTCGACCTGCAGCGGAGGCACGACGTCCTCGACGATCTCGATGCGGGCACGGCGGTAGGGGTAGGTGCCGAGCTCCTCGAGGATCTTCCCGCGGAAGAGGCCGTAGAGGAGGACGTCGAACTTGCCGCTGGGCAAGCGTCGCTGCCGCAGGATCTTGCCGACGCAGACCGTCGGGTGGATCTCGGGGTTGCCGTTGTAGTCGTCTTCCCAGCCCGGCTTGAGCAGGGCGAGGGCGATCAGGCCGTCGTCGTCCTTCGCGTCCTCCACCAACTGGGTGTAGCGCTCCTCGAAGACCTTCAGGGGCGCGAAGGCATCCGGAAACAGCACGAGGTTCGGCAGCGGGAAGAGGCGCACCTCGCCGTCGAAGTCCTTGAGGATGGCATCGATGTCGATGGGCGAGCCGTGCATGGCGCCAGCATACCGCGCGTGTAGGCTGCGGGACCGTGCGTGTCCTTCACATCCTTGCCGAGCGCGGTGTCTCCGGTGGGGAGGACCAGCTCCTTCACGTGGTCCGTGCCCTGCGAGACGCCGGCCACGAGAACCGGTTCATCCTCCAGCCCGGGGCTGCGTTCAAGCCCGAGGCCGAAGCGACGGGCTCCGTCAGCGCCGAAGTCCGCATGCGCAACAGTGTGGATCTGCTGGCAGCCGTCA
>JAJDEM010000173.1 GCA_029259795.1 Planctomycetota bacterium | reverse complement strand
CCCTTGCCCTTGCCTTTGCCCTTGCCTTTGCCCTTGCCTTTGCCTTTGCCGTCGCCCTTGCCCTTGCCCTTGCCCTTGCCCTTGCGGCGGCGCTTTCGACGGCCCTTGCCGTCCTCGTCGTCGTCCTCGTCGGGGCGGTCCTTCCCCTTGCCCTTGCCCTTGCCCTTGCCCTTGCCCTTGCCCTTACCACGGCGCTTGCCGCGCCCCTTGGCTTCGGCGCTGGACGCGAGTTCGGAGGCGAGGAACGTGGCCGCGGGTACGGCGAGGGCGAGCGCAGCAAAGCGCTTGAGCAGACCGCGGCGGTCGACCGTCTTGGCGTTCTCGGTCTGGGGGGCTTCGTCCTGAGGCTTGTCAGTCGTAGGCATGGGGGGTTCCTTCGGGGGGCGCTACGGACTCGAGATCCGCTTCGGCCCAGGCAACAGCAAAGGGTAGGCCAGAAGTGTTGCGGAGATCTTGCACGCGCGCGGCCGCTGCCGGGGGACGCGACCGTCTGGGTCCCGAAGGCCTCGCGTCCGCCCAGGGTCGACCCGAGCACAGGCGCAAGCCCCCCCACGCCGACTTGCAGGACGTCGTTTTCGTCGTGCGCTCGACAATTCTGTCGAGGCGCGGATGGCCGGGTTGTGTCGACCGTTGCCCGGCTCCGGCGGGCCGGGTATCAGTCGCAGCAGACACGAAGCCCGCGAGCCACCAACCGCATGCGCAACCCCGACTCCGACGCCACGCTCGCCCTCCTTGCCTGGCTCCGGGACCACGGCAGCCGCTTTCCCGGCTCGGCTCCCGCCACGATCGAAGGCATGGGGCTCGGCCTGACGGCGGCGACCGATCTCGCGATCGAAGACCCCATCCTCTTCGTGCCCCGCGACCTGTGGCTGACCCGCAAGACAACGCACACCGCCCAGCACGCATTGCTCGAGAGCCTGCCCGAAGATCGGCTCCCCCACACCATGGTGCGCCTCGCGCTGCTCCTCGTGCTCGAACGCGAGGAGCCCGACTCGTTCTTCCGTCCCTACCTCGACTCGCTCGGCGAACCGACACTGCCGGGTGTGCTGACGACGCAACAGCGCGAGCTCCTGGCAGGGCTGCCGCTGCTTGGGTGGATCGAGGAGCAGCACACCTCGTTCGCCTCCGAGTGGCGGGACCTCCACGCGTGGCTTGGCACGGCACATCCCGACGCGGCGGCCCGCTGCGGGAACGATCCGCGCGTCTGGTCCTGGGCCCTCGGCCATGTCATGCAACGCTGCTTCTCGGTCGACTTGGAGGGTGACGAGGTCTGGGTGATCGTCCCAGGCATGGATCTCTGCAACCACGCCGACGAGCCCAACGCCCAGTACTTCGCCGAGGACGACGGCTGGTATCTCGAGGCGACCCGGCCGATCCCCCGCGGCGAGCAGATCACCATCCGCTACGGCTCGACGAAGACCTCGACCGACCTACTGCTCTACTACGGGTTCGTGACGCCGCGAAACTCCAACGATCGCATCAAGCTGACGCTGGAGCTTGCGCCCGACGATCCTGACGCAGCCGAAAAGCGAGCTGCGATCGACGTACTCGGCCTGACCACGGAGTCACTCGTCGACGCGAGCGGACACGTCCCCACCGCGTTCCTCAACGCTGTGATTCTGTGGGGACTCGAGAGTGCAGCGTTTCGCAATGAGGCGCCGGATCTCGAAGACGACAAGCTCGCTGTCGCTGCGCTGGAGCGCGTCGCGGAAGCCGTAGAATCCGCACGGGAGAGCTTCCTTGCGATGGTCGCTGGCAGCGCGTCGCTGCAAGCACCTGGCACCGCGCCGCCGGCCCCCCTGCGCGCCTATGGCCACAACGTCGAGCGACTCCACGCCGATCTGGCCGATGCCCTCCGAGCGCAGGCCGCGAGCGTCCGCGCCGAGGGCGGGCGCTCCGAGGTGTTCGTCCCCATGGACGGGGAAGGTCACTTCGCCATCGCCAACGTGCGCGTCGGGCCGTAGGCCGCGAGCCACGGTTCGTGAGCGCTCCAAGCCTTGGCGCCTGGCAGGGCCAGCACTACCCCGCCACGGGCAGCGCCCGGCGTTGGCTTACGGCGCGCGGTCCGGCGATGCGGTAGCCAAGGCCTGTGACGGTTTCGCTCAGGTCACCGTAGGGACTCAGCTTCTTGCGGAGCCGCACGACGTGGACGTCGAGGGGCACCTCGCGGCGCTCGCGATCGACAGCGTCCGGACCGCGCATGAGTGACCTGCCCACGTGGCGGTCGACTCGACGCATAACGGCATGCGTCCTGCCGACGATGCGCTCCGAACAACTCCATGGCAGGCAGGGGGGCCGCGACGCGGGCCCCGTGCTGCTGGACGTTACGGATCGTCTACCGCTACGACAGCCCGCTGCATCGGCGCCGACGCCCCCGCTCAGCTTCGCGGGGCTCAGGGCACCGGGTTTCTGGCCGCGCTGCACTGGACGTGAGGCGTGGCTCGGCCTCCGGGTGCCTAGTTGTCGTCGTCGCCCCGGGAGGCGTCGCCGCCCGGTGCCTCGTCGCCGCCCGGCGCATCGTGGACCTCATCCGCGACCGGGAGTGCAGGCAGTTCCTTCACCTTCTGACGACGGCGGCGGCGCGTCTTGGCGGGAATCAAGCCGCGCATCAACTCGAGCGCTCCGTAGCAAAGCAGCCGGTCCCCGCCCTCCAGGGTGCGATTGGCGCGCGGGTTGGGAATGACGGTCGTCCCCCGGTAGAGGGTGAGCACGTTGATGTCCTTGTCACGCAGGCCGGAGTCCTTGAGCTCCTGGCCGACGTATTCGGATCCCTCCGGGATGTGGATCTCCGTCACGCCGTAGCCCCGACTGACGGTCAGGCGCTGCCGCAGGTCGATCTCGGGGAAGTCCACCTGCGCCGCGATGTAGTCCATGATCGAGCCCGCGATGTCGAGCTGGGTGCAGCGCTCGATGCCCTCGAGCCCGGGCGAGGAGTTCACCTCCATGATCTGGGGCCCCGCGTCGCTCTCGAGCATGTCGACGCCCGCCACGCGCAGGCCCAGGATCTGTGCGGCCCTCACGGCCGTCTGGTTGTAGGCCGGATCCAGCTCGACGCCCTCGGTCATCCCGCCGCGATGGACGTTGCTGCGAAACTCCTGCCCCTGCGCAACGCGCCGCATCGCTGCGACGACCTGATCGCCAACCACGAACGCGCGAATGTCCTTGCCGCGGCTCTCCGCAACAAACTTCTGGATCAAGACGCTCTGCTTCTGGCTCTGCAGGAGCTCGATGATGGCCTCCGCCGAGGCGGCAGTCTCGGCAAGCAGCACGCCGATCCCCTGCGTGCCCTCGATGAGCTTGATGACGACGGGTGCCCCACCGACCCGCTCGATCGCCGGCAGCACGTCCTTCTTGTCGCGAACGAACGTCGTCTGGGGAATCCCGATGTGATGCCGGCTCAGGATCTGGAGGCTGCGCAGCTTGTCGCGCGAGTTCGAGATGCCTGCGGAGGAGTTGGCACTGAAGACGTCCATCTGCTCGAACTGCCGCACGACCGCCGTACCGAAGTACGAGATGGACGCCCCGATACGCGGCAGCACCGCGTCGTAGTGGGAGAGCTGCTTCTGTCGAAAGTAGAGATCGGGGTTGCCCTGCTGCAGATCGATGGCGAACTTCAGGGTGTTCAGCACCTTGACCGTGTGCCCGCGCTGGACGGCGGCTTCGCGCAACCTGCGCGTGCTGTAGCTCTTGGGTCCGCAGGAGAGGATGGCGAGTTTCATGGAGGCTCCCTGGTTCGGCCTCCGGCTGGAGGGGTGGCCAATGGTACTTTGATCGCCTCGGCGCAGTCCGATCCGCGTGCCTGGTGGCCCCCCCCAGGCCCGTACCCGACTGACTTCCCGTGGAGCCCGGCCCTTGTCTCGACCGCACTCCTCCGCTCGGCCTGAGCGCAAGATTGCCAAGAAGTCCGCACGCCTTCCTCTCCTGGGCTGGCGTGAGTGGGTCGGACTTCCGGAGCTCGGGGTCGTACGCATCAAGGCGAAGCTCGACACAGGCGCGCGTACCTCCTCCCTGCACGTCTCGGATCTGGAGCGGTTCCAGCGGGGAGGCAAGGAGATGGTGCGCTTCACCGTGCACCCGGTCCAGCGCTCCACGCAGCCGACGCTTCAATGCGAGGTGGAGATCCTCGAGGAGCGCCGCGTCCGGTCCAGCAATGGCCACGTGGCCATGCGCCCGGTCATCGAGACCACGATGGAAGTGCTGGGCACGAGCTGTCCGATCGAGGTGACCTTGGCGTCCCGGGATCAGATGGGCTTCCGCATGCTGCTCGGGCGCCATGCGCTACGCCGGCGGTTCGATGTGAGCACCGGCCGCTCGTTCCTGTCTAGGGACCCCGGGCCCCTGCGGCGGCGCGTCAAGAAGCGCAAGCGGAAGGCCAAGACCAGCACCAAGGCGAAGACCCAGCGCAAGCCGTAGACAGCGTGCTCGCCCCCCGCCGGATGCCGGCCGCGACCCCGCCGTAGCGCCACGGGCAGGCACAGGAGACGACTGACATGACCAAGGCATTCGACATCGCTGGCAGCACCGTAGAGCCTGGCACGAGCATGCGCCTGGGCATGCCGGCGGGACGACTCTTCACGCAGCAGGTCATCGAGATCCCGCTCACCGTTGTGCACGGCGCAAAGCCCGGCCCCACGGTCTGGGTGAGCGCGGCCATCCACGGCGATGAGATCAGCGGCACCGATGTGGTACGCCGGGTCATCGAGGCCATCGACCCCGCCAACCTGCGCGGGACGCTGCTGGCACTGCCTGTCGTCAACGTCTTCGGCTTCGTGCAGCACACCCGCTACCTCCCGGACCGGCGCGACCTCAACCGGTTCTTTCCCGGCTCCAAGGACGGCAGTCTCGCGTCGCAGATTGCACACTTGCTCATGACCCACGTCGTGAGCCGGTGCGAGCTCGGTATCGACTTGCACGCAGGCTCCGACCATCGCACGAACCTGCCGCAGATCCGGGCGGACCTGGACGATCCGCACGTGCGCGAGCTGTGCGCGACCTTCGGCGCCCCCTTGGCCTTGCACGCCCCCCTGCGGCGGGGGTCGCTCCGCCACGCCGCGAGGCAGGCGGGCGTCCCGTGCCTGCTCTACGAAGCGGGCGAGCCCATGCGCTTTGATCCCGCGGCCGTGCGCTACGGCACCGCCGGCGTCCTGCGCGTGCTCAAGAAGCTAGGCATGATCAAGAAGGCGCCCGCGATCAAGGTACCCACGCGCTTCTCACGCAGATCCCGGTGGATGCGCACGTCGCGCGCGGGCGTCGTCCATCTCGATGTGGCGCTGGGCGAGGAGGTCAAGCCGAGCACCACCGTCGCCGTCGTTCGCGACATCAACGGCGATGTGATGTGCCGCCTGCGCGCGCAGCGCGGGGGCATCGTCATCGGCCATACGCTGAATCCCCTCGTGAGCCGCGGCGACGCCGTGTTGCACCTCGCCGCCCTCGAGGAGTAGAAACTACCCGGCCTCAGGCGGCCTGCCGTCCTTGAAGTGGATGACCTGCTGGGGGAAGGGAATCTCGATGCCTTCCCGCTGGAGGCGCTCGAAGAGTGCGTAGCGGATCTCCGACGCAATCACCACGCGACGGCGCAGCTCGTGCGTGTAGCAGAAGAGCGAGAAGTCGAGCGAAGACGCGCCGTAGCCCTGGAAGATCACTGCCGGCTCGGGATCGGACACGACCTGCTCATGGGCCAGGGCCGTCTCCAGCAGGATCTGCTCCACGACCTCCGGGGCCGCGTCGTAGCTCACGCCGATGTCCACGCGCACCCGCGTGTGCCCCATCGAGTGCGTCATGTTCAGGATGCGCGAGGCAAGCATTTCACGATTGGGGATCAAGATGGTCATGTTGTCGAACGTTCTCAGCGTCGTGCCCTTCATCTTGATGTCCTCCACCGTGCCGCTGGCGTCCCCCACCGTGACGATGTCCCCGACGCGAATCGGCCGCTGCAGCAGCATGATGATCCCACCGAAGAAGTTGCCGATGATGTCCTGGAGCCCGAGCCCCAAGCCGATGCCCGCCGCCCCAAAGAACCAGCCAAGCGAGCCCGTCTCGACCCCCAAGGCGCTCAAGGCGAAGATCAGAACCAGGGCCGCCACGAAGTAGCGCATGACTGCCAGGATCGCGTAGCGCGCACCGACATCCACGCGCGCGCGCGGGAACACGAAGAACACGAGCACGTTCTTGAGCAGCCAGCCCAGGACGAGCACGATGGCCACGTCCGCAAAGCCGCCAATCAGATGACCCCATGTGACGCCGCCGCTCCCAAAGACAGGCTCCGAGAAGCCCGCGTACAGATCGACGGGGGAGAGCCCCCAGCCGGACAAGATCCACAGGAGCGTCGCGATCCCGATGGC
Organism: Planctomycetota bacterium; assembly: GCA_029259795.1. GTDB lineage: Bacteria > Planctomycetota > PLA2 > PLA2 > JAEUHO01 > JAHEIK01. The sequence continues at coordinate 9,470 of JAJDEM010000173.1, read as the reverse complement.
CCACTTAAGCAGCCCCGTCGCGATGATCTCGATGCCGAGGGCTGCCGGATTCGCCTCGGCGGGCGGCGCGGCGTTGTCGCCATTCGCGCTATCGCCATCGGGGCGCATGAACCGCAGTGCGCGCTGGATGGAGCGGCGCGCGTAGCGGAAGAGCAGGACTGCGAGGACCAGCTCGAGCGCCGTACCGACGGCCGCCCATAGGACGAAGCGCGCCAGGGGTTGGTAGCCGAGGCCGCGCGCGATCACCAGAAACAGCGCCGTGAGCACGGCCAGAGGCACGATCCACCTTGCGAGGACGCGCCCGAGTGTTCCAAGGAACGAGTCGGGCTCACCACTGCGCAGAGCGCGCAAGGCGCCGGACCACGACAGCGTGCCCGCCCCGACGAGGACGAGGATCACGTTGCGCAGGACGACGAGCAGGGCGGCCACCGAGCCACGCCACTCGTTCTCGCGCACAAGCCACGCGCCAAGCTCCGTAATGAGCAGGAAGAACAGCAGCACGCGGAAGCCGAACGCCAAGCGCTCGGCTCGCTGGTCGGAGAGGGGCAGCAGGCGCAGCGAGGCGCGCGTGGGTGACAAGGCCTCAACCACGACTGCCAGGAGAAGGGCATAGGCCGCGAGGGATGCCGCGACGACGAACGCCTGGCGCCGCAAGCTGTCAGGGGCCTCCAGCGCCAGGGCGGCGACGACGAGGATCACGGCCGCCCCAAGCCACGGGAGGACACGCCAGAGGATGCGGCCTGCGCGGAGCCGCGGGGCGAACGGGACGTGGTTCGAGGCGACGGCGGCGGTCATGACGTCACCCCCCCGCCCGGCTTCCCATCCTCGTCCGGCAACTCGGCGGGGTCGCCCGCCGCCCGCGCCTCGGGCGCTTGCCCGTCCGGCGGCGGAGGTCCGCTCGGCGAAGGCGCAGCAGCCGCCACAACCGGAGCCGCGCCGGGGGTCTCCGCCGCGACGGTGCGCCGCAGCTCCTCGGCCTCGCGCGCTTCCTGCGCCTTGCGGGCCTTGGCGTCCTGGCGCTCCTGCGAGACGCTGGCGTCGCCCCAGCGGAGGCTCGGAAAGCGCATCGCCCACCGCGCGAGCCTGCGTTCAATGAGGATCCGCACACGAGGGACGCCGAAGATCACGAGCAGGATCGTCGCGACGACGATCAGCAGTCCGAGCCAGTGATCCCGGGCGAACTGCCATGAGCTCGCCTCCGGTTCCGCGACCGTGACCCAATCGCGCACTTCGCCGATGGCGTCGAGACCGTCCCCTGCCGCCGCTGAGAGGTCACTGGCGTCCAGGTCGCTCACCACGCGGATGCCAAAGCTCCGGGTTCCGAGTGCGAGCAGCGCCTCTTGGTAGCTGCGGATGCCTGCCTGCCGCTCTGCAATGCGCGCCTTCTCCTGCTCCATCCCGCTCAGCGCGTCGTCGAAGTCCCGGCGCCAGCCGTCGAGCAGCCCTTGGAGGCGATAGGTCCGAAGCGCCCAGTCGTTGCTGCGTGCCAGGGGGGCGAGCGCGCGCTCCGCCGCGGCGGTCAGCGTTGCGAGACGCTCACGCAGCACGGCGTCGTCGACGGCACCCCGCAGGGTCGCGCGCAGCCGCTTGAGGCGTCGCTCGCCGGCGGCGTAGTGCTCCGCGATCAAGTCGGCGTCGAACGCGGGACGCGGCAGCAGCTCGCGCCAGCGCATGAGTGTTGCGGCATCCCAGGCAGCGGCCCCCGGGTCGCGCGCGAACGCGACGGGATCATCGGCGCGCGTCTCAGCCGCCGCCTTGACGGGGACTTGGGTCGCCCAGTCGCCGAGCGCGCGGCGCTTGCGCACCGCGACCTGCACGACGGCGTTCACTTCGAGCAGCGCCTGGTAACAAGCACGGCGTAGCGCGGCTTGCGCGGAGAGGCTCTCGGGGCTGCCCATGGCCTCGACGCGCGCGCGCAACCGTCGGGCCTCGCTCTGCAGCTTGTCGAGGCGTCGCTCGCGCCGCACCCGGGCCAGCTCTTCTTCGTAGAGCGCGCGCACGGCGCGTGCGGCGGCCAACTCATCGAGGGTTGCCTGGATCAGCTGTTCGAGAAGGCCGCTTGTGTCGTTCGGCTCTTTCAGCAGCCCCAAACGTGCCTCGCTGCGCGCGGCTGCGAGGTAGAGCAAGCGCATCTCGAGCGCGACGGTCGTCTCCTGCCCGGACAGCACGCGCAAGGCCAGGTCAGGCGCGCTCGGCTTCGCTTCGGCCGGGGCCGGAGCGGGGGCGGCTGCTGCCAGTTGCCCGCGCCGATCCTCGATCTGCACCGAGAGGATCGCCGCCATGGTCTTCCAGTTGTCCAGGTCGGTCGCCATGCCGTCGAGGCGCCCGAGCAGCTCGTCCCTCTGCTTCTCGAGCGTCTTGAGGCGCGCGGCAATCGCCTCGGCGCGCTGGACCTTCTCGCGAACCGTGCCGTCGTCTACGAGCCCTTGGGCCGGACGATCGGCGCGGAAGGCATCCACGCGCTCAGCGGCTTGCAGCCGGCGCAGCGCGACGAGGGCCGCGTTGTAGGCGAAGGGCTCGTCGGTCTCCAGCGCTTGGCGCTTGAGCTTCAGGCCCGGCTCGGACGGCTCCCGGATCGGGGTCGGCGTCGCCGCAGCTTGCTGCAGACTCGACACGTCGTCACACACCGCCGGCTCGAGTTCCTTGGCCAGCAGGGCGCCCCCCACCGCGGCGCGGATCGCACGCGCCCAGGCTTCGAGCGTCGGGGTGCCCGGCACGGCGGGCGCGACCGGCGGCACCGGAGCCGGCGGCTGGCCGCTACCGGCCGGCCGCCCGCCGGGGGCGGCTTCGGCCCCGTTGGCGGGCCCTGGCGCGCTGACGGCCGGAAGCGTCGGGTAGGTGAACGACTGGCCGTCGTCTGCGGGCACCCCCGCAGCTCGAATCGACACGCCGCAGCCCGTGTGCTCGGGCACATCGGCCAGGACCCAGCGCAGGAGCTTGCGCGCGTCGGCCAGCGCGCCGTCGGTCGGGGGCAGGGGCTTGCCCTCGGAATCCATGATCGACGGATCACCAAGCAGGAGACGCCGGGCCGCGATGGTCTCCCCCCACACCTCGATCAGCCGGCGCTCCTCGTCCGTCGTCGCCTGCCATGCAGCATGCAGCTTCATGTCCTGGGCCAGCGCGGCCTTCAGGGCGGCGAGATCGGTGGCGACTACGGCGTCGGGCCGCACCATGCGCCGCGCCTCGCGAACGAGCTGCTCCCGCGCGTAGGCCTTGCCGCCATCGGTGTCGGCTGCACCGGCGATCTCTGCTCCGCCGGCCAGCAAGGACGCGAGAAGCAGAACGAGGACGGTAGGCGAATGGGGGGAACGCATTGCGGCATTGTAGGGAATCGCCAGGGGAGGCACCGTTTCGCCCGGGGCCAGGTCCGGGCCGAGGTCGGGGCACGGGGACTCGCGAGTTGCCGGACGCCCGGACTAGGCCTCGGGCGGGGTCGGCGTCCGCTTGGCGTCGCCCAGGCCAAGGGAACCGATGCTGGAGCTTCGCACGTGCAGGTCGCGCTGCGGGAAGGGGATCTCCACCCCGTGCTCCCGGAAGCGTGCGTCGACCTGCGTGTTGACCGAGGTGACGACGCGCCGCCTTACCGTCGGGTCGGGGGTGGGCAGCCACGCCATCAACTCGAACTGGAGCTCGCTCTCGCCGAACGCGCGAAAGTTCACCTCAGGCGCGGGCCGCTTCATGATGCGCTCATCCTCGGTCGCGATGCTCAGCAGGAGCGAGCGGACAAGCGGCACATCACTGCCATAGGCCACGCTCACCGGGACGTTGACGCGCGTGCGCTTTTCCCCGTGCGACCAGTTGACGACGTCTTCGGTGATGAGCTTCTTGTTCGGCAGGATGAATGCCACCCCGTCACGCGTCCGCACGACCGTAGAGCGGATGTTGATCTGCTGCACATCGCCCAGGACGTCGCCGACCGAGATGACATCCCCCACCTGCACCGGCCGCTCGAAGAAGAGGATGAGGCCGCAAATGAAGTTGGAGATGATCTCCTGCAGGCCGAAGCCGATGCCCACGCCCGCCGCGGTGAGGAACCAGCCGAACTGCGACATCTCGATGCCGAGCGCCGAGAGGGCCGCGAGCGTGCCGAGCGTGACGAGGGTGTAGAACAGCAAGGTCCGCACCACGTAGCGCGAGCCCTTGTGAACCTGCCGAGCGCGCAGCACGCTGCGTACGATGTCGCGCAGAAAGCGTGCCAGCCCAAGGCCCACCCAGAACATGAGGAAGGCGCGCACGATCCGACCCAGCGTAAGCCCCGTCCCGGATTCGCCCCCGGTGATGTTGACGGCCCCGATGCGGCTCCAGTCCGAGGGGCGCAGGTCGAACACCGCGCTGATCGTGACGAACAGGCCGATCACCAGCGCCGCCGTCAGCAGGCCGCCAAAGAACCGCGCCCCCAACTGCAGACGGTCCGGTTGATCCGCGACATCCTCGTCTTCCGTGGGGGCGACCGGCGCCAAGCGTCGATGGATCAGCGCGCGCAGCACGCCGTGCACGATGCCGAGCGCGAGGAAGGCCAAGGCGCACCACAGCACACGCGTTGCGTAGAACGCTGCAGCCGTGCGATAGCCGAGGGCGTCAAGCGCAAGGATGCCGCAACCCAGCAAGACGACCAGGGGCCAGACGACGCGCAGCAGTCCGCGCAGTGTGCGCGTCATCAGCCCGCCGCGGCCTGGCGGAACGAACACCGTGAGCACGTCGTGTCGCATGACCAGCCAGGCGCCGATGAGCGCGGCAAGCGCGCCCCACGCAAAGCCGACAAGGCGTGCCAGGTGAGGCGCTTCGGCCGCGCGGAAGATCAGCAGGAGCCCGAGGAAGACCCCGGACCCGAACACCAACGCGCCGACGACCCGACGCGCCCCGAGCGCGGAGCGCAGGTCGCAGGCGACGACGGAGTCACCCGCTTCGTCCGGCGTGAAGAGGGCATGATTCAGGCCCCGCGCGAATCCCCAGCCCGCGTACATCACGGCGAGCGCCAGAAGCCCCGTGCCGAGCGCACGCCCCGAGAAGACCTCGGCGTTTACGTAGAGTGCCGCGATCAGCACGATCGCGGGGATCCAGGCCGCGCGGTAGAAGAGCGCGATGACGCGGCGACCGCGGCCCCAGCGACTCAGCGATCGGATGGGCAGCGCGAGCAGACCGGTGCCGACCAACCGCCGGCGCAGGCGCAGGCCGAAGAACAGCGCCAACAAGAGGAACGCGTAGACCAGGAACGTGCGCCCGCGTACGCCGCTGCTCTCCTCAGTGACCCCCTTCACGCTCGCAACGACGTCCGCCGGCAGGGAGCCCGTGCGCTCGGCGAGCTCGCCGGCTTCCTCGGCGGTCGCCGCCCAGTTGTCGTCGGAGAACAGCGGCGTCTCACGCAGCCAGAACGTAATCCCCGCGAGATGATCCCGGCGCGCCTCGAGACTCGTGGCGGCCTCCTGGATCTCCTTGCGCAGGTCTTCGCCCGTCGAGCGGATCTCAGCCAGCGCCTCACGGCGCGCCTTGACGGTCTTCTTGATGTCGCTCGTGTACTGTTCCCACGTGACGCGCAAGCGCGCGACGTCGGCCGGCTGGAGGTTTGCCTGGCCGCGCAGGAAGTCCAGCCGCGCCTTCAGCCAGAAGCGGTAGTCCTCGTCGCGGCTGTGCTCCAGCTCGCGCTCGATGGATGCCACGCGCAGGGCTTCATCGTCGGTGCGTTCGATCCGGTCCTGCGCCGCGGCCAGGCGGTGATCGAAGATCTCGATTCGGCCGTTGCGGATCAGGGTCTGCGCCATGAGCGCATTGAGCCCGCGCATGTCCTCTCCGGAACGGAACCGATCGAATGCGGCCCGGTCCTGGTCCTGCAGGCGGATCTGCTCCGCGAGACCCTCCCGCTGCCACGGCTCGAGGGCCGTTCCGACCGGGTAGAGCAGCTGGATCGAGGCCAATCGGGTCTTGGCCGTCTGCGCGATGGCACTGCCCTCGTCCCGGAGCGTCTTGAGTACCGAGATCGACTTCTGATCCTGCGTGCTCTCCGTCTGCATCCGCAGAAGGAGCGCCTTCAGGCGGGCGATCGCCTTGGCCGCTGGGGTGCTGGCCAGCGCGACGTCGCGGAGCTTCTGCTGCGCCTCCAGCTCCCGGATCTTGGCTTCTTCATCCAGTTGGGCTTGGCGCGCCACGCGCGCCTTCGCGCGCTGCGCGTTCGCGATCTCCTGCTGGAGGCGCGCCGCCTCCAGTTGCACGGACACGAGGTCCCGTTGCTGGGTGTCGAGCTCGAGCAGTACGACATGGTGCGCCTTGCGCAGATCCGCGAGGCCCCGGCGCACCTGGCTCGTCGTGATCTGTACGCTCAGGAGCTGGCGTGCCTGGACCGCGTCCTCTGCGGTCTTTTCCAACTCCGCGAGGAGTTTCTCGGCCCGCGCCTTGCGCTCGGCTTGGACGGCCGGAAGCGCATCGAAGTCCGTTACGCGCTTCTTCAGGGCGTCTTCAAGCTTCTGCAGGACGTCGCCGAGATTCAAGACGTCCTGGGCGGCCTTGGCGCTGGCTGCCTCGAGCTCCCGAATCACATCGTCATTCACGACCTCGGGGAGGGTGACGGGCTGTGCCAACTTCTGCGCCAGGCTCTGTCGCTTGGCCTGCGCGCGCTCGATTTCCGCTTTCAGCTTCTTGGCGCTGGCGGGCGCCTCGGCGATTCGCTCCCTGAGCTCGATCGCGGTTTCCAGCGCCGAAGCCAAGGCGACGCGGGGTTCGGTCGCAAGCTTGCGTGCCTCGGGGTCCACCGCGGGTCCCTCGTTCAGCTTCGCCAGCGCCGCGCGAACGGAGGCCTCGCGGGCGCGCAGCGCGGTCGCACCCAACGACTCGCCGCCGACCGTGATGGTCGGCGAGGCGGGCTCGTCCTCGGCATGCAGGGTCGCGACCGACCCGGCGAGGGCAAGCACCAGGGCTGTCAGGAATCCAACGATCCGATGGGCGGGCATGCGCGGAGTGTACCCGCCACGGCGGTCCGGCCGCGGAACGGCGCGCGCGGGCCCCGGCCGCCGCAGCCCCCAGCGGTCAAAGCAAGCGACGCTTCTTGAACCACCACCACTGCGCCATGGCGAGCCCCACCAACATCGCGCAGACGATCCAGAACGCGGCACCATCGTCCGCGCCCGGCATGCCGCCGACGTTGATACCCAGCAGGCCCGTGATGAGTCCGAGGGGCAGGAAGATGGCCGCCACCAGGGCGAGCACATACATCGTCCGATTCATCTGCTCGGCCATGCGGCCGCTGAGTTCCTCATGGGCCACGGTCGCACGATCGCGTGCCGCTTCCAGGTCCTCCACGCGGCGGGTCGTACGGTCCGCGAGGTCGCGCAGCTCCTCGCGGTGCACGGGGGTGAGCCACGCCACCTTCTCGGTCTGCAAGCGGCCGACTGCATCGCGCTGGGGTGCGAGGTAGCGCCGCATGGCGATGACCTGGTTGCGGATCTCGGAGATCTCCGCCCGCAGCGCGGACCCGGGCGCGCTCTGGATGCGCTCGTGCACGCTGTCGATGCGATCGTCGAGCGCCTCGAACGCCGCGGCCATGCGCCGCAGGATGCGATGAATCAGCTCGATGAGGAAGCTGCCCGTATCGACGGGGCCGTGCCCCGCCTCCAGAGCCTTCCGGAGGTCCTTGATCGCCTTGAGATTCCGGCGTCGCGTCGTAAGGATGCGTAGGCCCTCGAGCTCGACGCGCACGGCGATCATGTCGTCCGGCTCGGCTCCCGGATTCAGATTCACGCCACGCAGGTTGACGAGGAGTGACTCGCCGCGCGCAACGCTGCGAGGACGCGACGCCTGGGCCAGGAGCGCCGTCTGGGAGATCTCATCGAGGCCGCTCTCCGCCTTGAGCCAGGCCCTCGCGCGCTCGGAGCGCAGATCGAGATGCATCCAGAGAACGCCCTCGCCGCGCGCGTCGGAGCGCGCGAGATCCCAACCGCCAAAGCGGCCGCCGCCTTGCCCATCCAGCAAGCAGGCAAACTCCAATCCGTCGTTGTCCTTCACGGCAGCTCCGTTTCGTCCCATGAGGGGATGCTCGGAGTAGACGGTACACGGAGCGAACTCATCGTCGGCGCTCGGAGCAACTCGACCGCGGAACGAGAGGGTGACCAGGGTCAGGATCCCGTCTTGATGCGCGCACAGCGCTCCTTCGGTAGACTCCGGGCCATGCACACCTGCGGTCGGATCGGAAAGTGGCTCGTCCTGATCGCGCTGCTTGCGGGGCCCGCGGTCGCCGAGGAGGCGCCGTTTCTCGCGTCGAAGGACGCTCGGGCGCTGGAGCGTCTCGGGCTCGCCCTGGCGCGCAAGGGTCGCGTCAAGGAGCTCGAGTCGCTTCTGGAAGTGGCTCGGGATCTGCGCCTCGACGCCAAGTCCCAGGCCAAGCTGCAGAAGCACCTCACCAGCGCCCGCAAGCGCGGCAAGGCCCCGCGCGACGCGCGGGCCGAGGCAAAGGCTCTCGGCCAGCTGACCCTCGCGCTCGTCAAGGGCCTTGACGGCGCCGAGGAGGAGAAGCGCACGCACCTCGCGCGCTGCATCGTGCGCTTGGACGATGCTCAGCCGACCGCCTGCGGCATCCTCGGGTACGTGGAGCAGGGCGGACGCTGGATCCCACCCTGGGCCGCGAAGATGACGGAGCGGCGGGCCGAGGTCTCCGAGTTCCTACGCAAGGCGCTGCACCTTGAGGTCGAGGTCGCCACGGGCCAGGAAGCGAACCCGGTGCTTCACAAGCTCTACGGTCAGCCGAGTTCGTGGGCCACCGCGCACGGCATGAAGATCCAGTCCTGCGTAATGAGCGAAGCGAAGCTTGCGCGCATCCTTCGGCAGTGCGTGCGCGCCCTGGCTCTCTCACGCGCCATCCTCGGCGGGGGCTTCGCCGTCGGCACGCCCCTCAAGCAGAAGATCTTGATCGTGGAGGGCGAGGCGCAGTACGCCGCCGCGATCACCGAGGCCCTCGCAGCGGGCGGACTCCGGCAGAAGGACGCAGAGATCTACCGCCCGTTGGGGGCGTTCTTCGATCGGCGCGGCCACATGCTCGCGCGCTGCCTGGGCGAGGCCCGTGCGGCCGAGCTGGCCTTCTACTACTCGGCGATCGCGCAGATCACTCAGCTCCTCGGCGGGGAGCCACAGGCCCCCCTCTTGCTCGGCCACCTCAACTGGACCGCGCTCAAGGTCCTCGGCACGCCGCTGAACGATGCGGTCTACTTCGACGAGAAGGCGCACCGCTCCGCCTCCGGCCCGACAGTCGTGAAGGATCCCGACCCGGTTCGCTATGAGCGCATGCTGCGCATCGCCAAGGCAGGCCTCCATGGGTCGCGCTCCTGGTTGGCCTACCGCACCCGCATGGGTGCGGCCCCGGCCTGGGAAAGCGGGTTTCTCGACGTGACCGGGAAGATCAGCGGCGACGTCCGGATCAAGTGCACGGTCATCAACGAGTTCCTCCAAGAGTCGCACGTGCTCTCGCACCTGATGAAGGAGACGCGTTC
>JAJDEM010000172.1 GCA_029259795.1 Planctomycetota bacterium | reverse complement strand
GACCGCGCGAACCAGCGCCGCCATCTCCCGGTCGGTGGGCTTGCGCTCCAGGAGATCGATGAAGAGCGACCGCAGGAAGGTCACCGTCCCCTTGGGCCGGAGCTTCTTGCGCTCGAGATAGGTCGGGTGGGTAAGGACCGTCTGCAGGTACTCCCGCCAGGCCTTGTTGCCGTCCTCCACGGCATTGAGTGCGCGACCGATGTGCTTGCGCGCGTCACCCGAAGCGAGGAAGCGCTCGAGCCGACGCACCATCGCCGCGCGCCGATAGGCCTTGCTGTCGAGCACCTTCACGAGCCACGCACGCGAGGAGTCCACGGCGCCGAGCTCGGGCATCTGCACCGTCTCCCCCGCCGCGAGGGCAATGGCCGCAAGCGTCTCCTCGTTCGTGGGCGGGCGTCCGTAGAGCAGGCGGCCCACCGCGTCGGCCAGCGGCCGTCCCGGCGGGTGGCGCCGCAGAAAGGACGGATCCAACGCGAGCACGCGCTCGACCTGATGGGGCGCGAGGTTCTCCGACGGCACGCGGAGGGCGAGATCGATCGCCTCGTCGCTCACCACCCGATGGTCGCTGAAGAGTCCGAACCGGATGCTGATCTCCTCGACCCAGGCGCGCCCCATCTCCGCACGCAGCAGGATGTTTTGCACGAGCGCTCGTACGCCCTGGCGCTCCTCGGCGATGGCCTCCGACGGCGTCGGGGAGCGGCCCAGGACGTCGAGGTAGAGCCGGCGGACGCGCCGCAGGCCCTGCGGTGTGGCCTTCTCGAGTCCGGAGATGCCGCCGGGATCGCTCTTCTCGATCCGCACACTCGCAAACACCTCGATGGTGACCGGCCTCGGCGCGCTCCACACCTTGCCGTCCCCCACCCGGAGCGTGAACACGTAGGTGCCGCCAGTATCCGGCGTGAACGTCAGGCGCGAGGCGCGGCGATCATCCACCGTTACGCGCGACTCGGCCGGGCGGGCGTAGAGGGCCCACCAGTAGGCGAGCTTCTCCATGTCGTCGCGATCGCGGTCGAACGCGCCGCGCCCGTCGATGACGATCTCCTCCTTCGGCTTGGCGCGGATCTCGGTCTTCTCGAACCAGACCTCCGGCGGAAGGTTCGTCAGCGTGGCCCCCGAGACGAAGTCCAAGAGCGTGTCGTGGGCTTCGTCATCGGTGCGGAAGAACGAGCCGCCGACGTGCGCGTCGCCACCCTCGCCGACATCGAGCGTCTTGAGATAGATCCGGCTCTCCCAGGGCACGCGCGAGTTCACGAACGCCTTCACGCGCTCGAAGTCACCACGCCAACGCTTGAGCTCGCTGAGTCCGTCCGCCGGCTCGACCAACGCGAGCGCGCCGCCTCCCCCGCCGCGATGGCAGCGGGCGCAGTGCTCCTCGACCCAGGGCGCGACATGCTTCACGTAGAAGTCGCGATCCGGCGCCGGCGGCGGCGGAAGGAACTTGTCCTTCGGGCCCGCCAGCGCGGCGACAAGGCCGCCGAGGAACCCGCCGCAAAGCAGAACGACCCCGAGGAGCGCGAGGGTGGCCAGGGCTCGTTGGCTGCTACGTTGCTTCATGGGCCGCCCCGCCGCGGCCGAACGCGGCTTCCACGAGGAGCGCGAGGGCCATGGCGGTCGTGCAGAGCCCGAACAGGGCGCCGCCCGTGAGGATCATGCCGTGAAACGGGCTGCCCCACGCGCGGGTGAGGAACCAACCGGCGATGTCGAGTGCCGCGCCGCCGGAGGCGCCGAGGATCAGCAGCAGCTTGAGTCGTCCGGGCACGTTGGTGAAGCAGACGCCCAGCGACGTGAGCAGGGCGAGCACCGCGAAGCCAAACAGATGGTTGTGGGCCGAGATCAGGAGCGAGGCGAGCGGGTAGCCGCCGCCCGGCTGGGTCAGCGGCTGCACATCGGCGTAGGTCGCAAACGGCAGATCCGCCTTCACGCCGCCTTCGACATGGCAGTCGCCGCACTTGCCCATGCCCGTGAAGATGGGCGCGACCGTCTTCCAGCCCGCGTCGCCGTCCTTCGGTGCGCCGGCGCGGACCCAGTCCAGGACCAACGTCCGCGCGCTCTGGGTCGCTTCGTCTTCCCAGCCTTCGCCGCCGAGGTACTGCCACATGTTGCGCGGGTCCTCGAGGTCCCGCGCGCCGTCAAGGACATCGTCGAGGCGGGTCTTGTCGGGATCGCCGTGATAGCGCGTGAGCACCTCATCGGGCGTCGGCGGCTCGCCGCCGGATACCTGGAACCAGAGGTTCGCCTGGGCGAGCAGGGCGAAGCCCAGCGTCAGCGCGGCAAAGCAGCCGGCGGCCAAACGGATCGGGGCGGGGAGGGCGCTGAGTCGCGGCACGCGTGGGTCTCCGAAGGGGGGTGCCCGATCCTACCTGCGAGGGCTACGCGGTCGCACTCCGAGCCACGCGCCCGCCCTCGTCCCTGGACGCTAGCGGTCCTTGCGCCGTCGGATGGGTGCCGCGGGCTTCGTCTCGGGCTCGGGTTCCGGCTCGGGCTCGTAGCGGCCATCGATCGTGCCGTCGGCCGCGTCGAGTTCCAGAAGCTTCGCGCGCAAGCGCGTCGGATCCAGGGCGCCGGTCTCCTGCAAGAGGGACAGCAGGGCGCGCGAGAAGAGGCGGATCTCGCCCAGCTCGGTCTCGAGTTCCTCGACCCGGTCGCGTAGCTCTGCGCTCCGTCGGCGCGCGTGGCGACTGCTGACCCGCACGGAGCTGCGCAAGCCCTCGATATCGGCCCGTTGCATGACCTCGTTGTCGACCAGGTACTTCCAGAACGCGCTCATGAGGCCCCCTTCCCAGAGCCCCATGCTAGCGCGTGGGGCAGGGTCTCCCGCTCGGTCGCGCGCTCAGGCCACGAACACCAGCACGTAGGCGATCGCCAAGGCGATCTGCACGACGGCGTAGATGAACGACATCTTGACGAAGCCCGCGAAGCTCACCTTCAGCCCGTGCTTGTGCATGATCGTCACGGCGACGAGCGTCGAGGCCGAGCCGATGGGCGTCAGGTTGCCTCCCAGGTTGGCGCCGAACACGACCGCCCACCAGTGGGCCGGCGTCGTCGTGTCCAGCCCGCCGAGGATCTTGGCGAGCATCGCCGCCAGCGGGATGTTGTCCGTCACCGACGAGATCACCGCGGAGCCCACCAAGACCCCCGCCGTCCCAAGCTCGGGCCCCCATGCCATGACGCTGGCCAGGCCTCCGCCGATGACGTGCAGCACCTGGGCCTCCTCGATGAGGTGGATGAAGATGAACAGCGCGCAGAAGAAGCCCAGCAGGTCCCAGTCGATGGCCTTGTAGAACGTGTCCGCCTCGGAGCGATAGCGCAACAGCATGATCAGCGCGAACGCGAGGCAGACGTAGCCCATGCTCAACTCCCTGAGCACCGGCAGGAGCGACGTCGTAGCAATCACGACGATGAAGAGCCCGAGGATCACGGCCGCGAAGCGGAAGAACCCGGGACTCTCGATGCCGTCCGTCTCGTCGAACGTCGCGACGAGTCGCGCGGCCTCCTTCTTCTCCCCTTCATCGGCGAGGCGGCGGACGCCGAGGCGCTTGGCACCGAGCCAGATCGTCACCGTCGTCGCGACGAGGACGTAGAACCACGACGTCGCGAGGAACTCCATGAAACCGATGTTCGCGGCACTGCCCACGATGATGTTCGGCACCGAGGAGATGAGCGTCAGCAGGCCGCCGATGTTCGTCAGGAGCGCCTCGATCAAGAGGAAGCCAAGCAGGAGGTTCTTGCGCTCCAGCCGTCCCAGGGACACGACCGTCAGCGAGCCCACGATGATCATCGCGGTGACGTTGTTCAAGACCGCCGAGAAGACCACGGTCATCGCGCCGTAGAACACGAGCAGACGCAGGGGATCGCCCCCACTGGCCTTCGTGAGCTTCAGCGCGATCCAGGTGAACAGCCCGGAGCGGGCGGTGATGTCCACGAACAGGCTCGAGCCCAGGATGATCGCGATGACCTCCCAGTTGATCGAGATGATGTAGACCGGCAGCGTGAAGAGCGTGTGGCCCGCGGTCGCGTCGACCGTGCCTTGGATCAGCCCGAAGGCGTCGGCGAGGAACAGCCCTACGATCGCGAACACGCCGGCGATGATGCTCTTCTTCGCGTGGAGCTTCTCCTCGAACGCAAGGCAGAGGATCAACGCGGCCAAGAGGCCGCCGAAGAGCCACGTGACGCCGGGGGCCACATCGGCGGGGGCACTGGCGAGGATGGGCATGGGGTTCATCCTCAGATCATCAGGATCGGCATGTGGCGCAGCTCGACGATGAGCGAGTACGCGAGGCCGTGCAGTGCCAGCTGATCCTCGTCCTTCGTGTGCATGACGAGCAGGTCCACGCCGTGCTCCTCGATCAAGCGCACGTGATCGCGCAGCCGGTGCCCCATCGCAACGACCGAGACGACGTCGATCGGCATCTTCGCCGCCTCGAGCTCGGACTTCACGCTCGCGGCGTAGTCCCCTGGCTCCTTCAACAGGCGCGCCTGCAGGCGCTCCCGCGCCGTGTCGGTATCGATCTGCGGGATCTTCGCGATGATGTCCATGTAGCGCTCGAAGGTCGCGGAGTCCTCGACATGGGTCAGTACGAGGCGGCCACCGGCCTTCGTGCAGCGCGACGCCCAGTGGATGAGGGCATGGTCCCCGACGAGGTGGTCCGTCAGGGCCATCACGGTCTGCGCCCCTTCGCTCCCGTAGCGGGGCGTCCCGTGGATGAAGCTCTCGGGCGCGCGGGCCTCCGCACTCGGATTGGGCAGCAGCAGCACGGGGACGGGTGTCTCGTGGGCCAGGATCTCGACGTACTTCCCGAGTGTGTAGGACCAGCGCCAGGCTTCGGTCTGCAGGCTTCGGTACGTGCAGATGAGGTCGGGCTCGAAGTCCTCGAGCAGCGCGAGCACGGCTTCCACCGAGTCGTAGGCCTCGGACCCCACATCGCGCCAGGTCACGGTGGGTCCTTCGGCACCAGCCTCGTTCGCCTCCAAGGTTCCCAAGAAGCTGCGCACGCGCTCGCCGAAGATCGCAGCCTCGGGCGCCGCCAGGTCCGTGAGCACCATGACGCGCTCGACGGCGGTGGGCTTGTACTGGTAGGGATTGCGCTGCGCGGCCTTGAACACGCTCTCGAACTGATCGACCTTGCTCACAGTAGGCCTCCCTCGCGTGGAGTGTAGGCCACGCAGCACCAAGCGGCGATGGGCGCTTGCCTGCAGGCGTCCCTCTCCCCTAGGGTGCGGGCATGAGCGTGGGAAGGCATCGGGATGACGGCGGGGAACATCGCCGGCAGGTCATCAGCTATCTCACCCTGCGCCGCGTCATCGGCATCATGGGGATCCTCTTCCCCGTGCTGCTCGCGAGCCTCTGCCTCTGGCTCGGCGAGTGCACGGGCCTCAAGGACTCGATCAGCGACTACTACCACACGGACGTTCGTGACCTCTTCGTCGGCGTGCTCTTCGCCATCGCTTGGTTCTTGTTCTCCTACAAGGGCTACAGCGCGGTGGATGACCGCGTGGGCAACCTCGCCTGCGCCTTTGCGCTGGGCGTCGCCCTGTTCCCCACGGGCAGCGAGGTCGCGGCCATCCGCGTCCTGCACATCGTCTGCGCCAGCGCCCTGTTCTTGGCCCTGGCGTGGTTCTCCCTCGTGTTGTTCCGGAAGAAGGGCGAGCATCCCACAGAGCAGAAGATCAAGCGCAACCGCGTCTACATGGTCTGTGGGGTCGCGATGCTCGGCTGCATGGCGCTGATCGCGATCTACGCAGCGTTCTTGAGCGAGACCGCCGTTGTCGATCTCAAGCCGGTGTTCTGGCTCGAGACGCTCGCGCTCTGGGCCTTCGGGTTCTCTTGGCTCACGAAGGGCGAGGTGCTCTGGCGCGATCGGCAGGACTGAGCGTGCGCCCTACTCCGGCTGCTTGAGCGGAATCAGGACACGCTGGTTGCCGCGCACCTTGGCGGCTAGTGCCGGGTCCTGCGCGCGGACGACTTCGTAGACCACCTTGTAGAAGGCGAGGTGGCGGCTGGCCGCCTCGCGCGCCTGGGCGATCTTCTGCCAGCCGGCGAGCTTCCCGTTCGCCGCCTCGCGCTGCGAGCTCTGCCCAAGGGCATCCAAGGAGGCCTCTTCGAACTCGGCGCTGAAGCCTGCCGCCCACTCCCGCATCGCGGCATCGATGGTCGCCCGATCACCCTCGGACAGCGAGTCCGGCATCCGATGCCTGCGAGCGAACGCTGCCACCAGACTGTCGCGCGTCGTGTAGTTCGCCGACCGGCAGATGCCATACCAGATGGTGCCGCTCGAGAAGAGATCGATGCCCAGGCGCCCGCGGATGGACTCCGGATGAAGCACGTCGCGCTGCGCCTCGGTGAGGACCGCGTCGATGGCGTCGAACATGCGGTCCTTCAACGCGCACTCGTCGATGATCTTCTGCAGCACAAAGGTCTCGTCGTTGTAACCCGCGTTCTGCCGCTGATAGTCCTCGATGTAGCGGTCCCCAAACTTGCGCAGACTCTCGATCTGGGAGTCGCTCAGCGGCTGCTTCGCCTCGACCAGG
>JAJDEM010000171.1 GCA_029259795.1 Planctomycetota bacterium | reverse complement strand
ACTTCGCCGTTGACGTAACACCTGTCACATCAGTATCTTCCGCACTTCGATGCCCAGTTCCGGAACGGGAATGGGCGTTGCATACAGACGGGAGCGGCCCGCTGGCCGACGAATGGGGCTGGTGACACCTCCGCGTGGCATCCTGCGGCCCCAGCACCCCCAATCGAACGTCAGCTCGACCCGCACCGAAGGAGAGCAACCTTCATGGCTCGCTTGATCGTCCAGAATGCAGAAGGCGCTGCGGCTTCCGACGCCACCCCCGTGGAGCTGAAGCCCGGCGACGCGGTGGGCAGCGGCCGCGATGCAGACAACCAGATCCCGCTGCCCGATACGCGCGGTGTTTCCCGCAAGCACTGCCGCATCACGGCCGTCCCCTCCGGTGGGGGCATGGCGTGGGAACTCACCGACATGGGCGCGACGAACAAGACGCGCGTCAACGGCAAGCCCGTCGACAAGGTGATCCTGAGCAGCGGCGACATCATCGCGATCGGCGCGACCGAGATCCGCTTCGAGGACCCCAAGGAAGAGGCGCGTCTGAAGGAGGCCGGCCAGAAGGGCGTGTGCTTCCTCCAATGGGTCGGCGGCGACCGCAAGGGCGAGAAGGTCTGGTTGGATACGCCGCGCGTCACGATCGGTCGCCGCGAGTCCAACACCATCCCGATCGACGATCGCATGTCGTCCGGCCACCACGCCGAAGTCACAAAGGACCTCAACGGCTACACCGTTCGCGATCTGGGCTCGACCAACGGCACGCTCGTCAACGGCGAGCCGACCACCGAGGCCTCCCTCTCGCACGGCACGCGGATTCGGATCGGCAACAGCCGCTTCGTGTTCAAGGACCCCTCGATGAAGGACATCGAGGTCGAGCTCTCCCAGTTCGAGGAGGACGACGGCTGGGGCATGATGGGGGATATCGATCTCTCCAAGGCCCGGGGCTCCTACGCGGGCCTGATCCTCGGGCTCCTGCTCGTGGGACTCGCCGGCGCTGCCGGCTTCGTCCTGATGCAGCAGGCCGAGCAGGGCGCTACCGACTCCGCGGAGATCGAGGGCCTGGACAACCTCGTCTCGAACGGCGACATGGAAGACGAAGAGGCCGTACGCCTCTACTGGACGGCGCAGGACGAAGACGCCCCCGTCGCCATCCAGACGACCAAGCGCGGCAAGGGCCTCGCCCTCTCGCTCCGGCACACGGGGGGGAGTGAGGCCCCGCAGCCCGTTCTGGTCGGTTACGCCGACTCGTTCCCGGCCCTGCCGGGCAAGGGCCTGCGCGTGCGTGCGAACGTGCGCGCTCGCGGAGATGCCGCCCTCGTAGCCGTCTGGCGCAACTGGCGGGATCTCGGCGAGGGCGAGCGTGCGGCCAGCGGCGCTGGCAATGCGCGACTGACGAGCACCGTCTCGTTGGGTTCGGGCTCGATCGACCTGGTCGCGACGCAGCCGTCGTGGGCCGAGAGCGTCGTGTTCGGCGTGCGCCTCGGGCCGAACGGCAGTGCAACCCTCGACGACCTGAGCATCACTCGGGCTTCCAATGCCGGTGACCCGGCGCGCGAGCTGGACTGCCCCGGCGATCCGAAGGCCTACCTGGATCCGTCGGGCACGCTCGACATCGTCAACGGCATGACCGTGCTGGTCGTTGGCGCGGCCCCGTTCGTGACGCTTGCCGACGGCACGACGCTGACCGCCTTCATGGCGGGGGGCCCTGCCGAGGGGCAGGGCACGGGCCCGTTCACCGTGAGCGGTCACTTCTCGCACGGCGACGAGAAGGTCAGCGCCAAGATCACCTGGGCGCGCATGGACAACGACGAGGGCCTGCTCGCCCAGATCGAGTGTGCGCAGGCAGCGAGCGTCGGTCTCTCCGCGCGCCTGCCCCGCGCCCACCTCGGCGTCTCCCTCGGGGTCGTGACGAGCACGGCTGGGAGCATCCAGGCCGCCGCCGGTGAGCGCCTCGAAGGCATCCGCCGGACCCTCTGCGGCGATCCGATCCCCGCTCCGGGGCGCCCCCGCACGTTGGTGAGCTTCGTGCCGCAGGCGGACGCCACCGGCAACGCGCTCTCCGTGCACGATGCCACGGACAGCGCCGTCCTCGAGATCCGCCACGCCAGCAAGGGGACCTCGGCCTCCTTCTACGTCGTGACGAACTACGATGTGCAGCTGCAGGCCGCCCAGGAGGCCTACATCGACGCGACCCGCCTCGTGAAGACCCAGCCGGGTGCCGGCGTCGAGGCGCTGCGCGAGATCGTAGCGATCTACCCGTTCATCGAGAGCGTCCGCGATCAGGCCCGCGCCCTCGCGGACAAGGCCGACGTCGCCGCGCGCAAGGAGATCGCCGGCTACCGCAAGGCCCTGGCCGACTTCCGCATCTTCCGCTCCCGTGACACGCTCGTCATCCTCGACGAACTCTCGGAGCGCATGCAGCAGCGCTATCCCTCCCGCGGCGCGACGAACCGCGAGCTCGAGAGTGACGTCGCCGAGATCACGGCGGAGGCCGACGACGCTCGGGTGGCGTGGTACAGCGACAACGCGGGCACCGAGCTGACCCGGCTGGAGCGTCTCGCCGACCTCCTGGCTGGGGTCAAGGGCTACGAGCCCATGTCAGCGATTTTCTATCGCACCATCATCGATCGCTTTGGTCACTTGGAGTCCGACGACTCCTTCGGCCGACGCGTCTCACGGGCCAAGGAGAAGTACGCCGAGCTGCACAAGCAGCACGCGGCCGCGATTCCCGACCTACCCCCGGTGGACTCGAGCGCCGGACGCTAGGCCTGGCCACGCAGACCCCCTTCCTGTAGCAACCTCCGACCGACCTGAAGAAAGAACGAAGGACATCCCATGGCAAAAGACGGTCTGGGCGTCACGATCGGCAGCCACACGCTGCGTGCCGTGAAGCTGCGCAAGAAGGGCGACGGTTACGTCGTCACGCGCGTCTTCTCGGACCGACTCGATGACTCGACGCGCCCCGTGGCGGGTCGCGCGCTGGATGCGCGCGGGTTCCGCGGCACGGCGGCGACGGTGGGTCTTACGGGTCGCGACGTCATCATTCGCTACACACAGGTTCCGCCCGTGCCGGATTGGCGTCTACGGACGCTGATGCGGTTCGAGGTCGAAGAGGTCAGCCAGCAATCGGGCGGCGACGTCTCGGCGGACTACCGCGCCCTTGCGCTGCCCGACCCCGAGGGCACGCGTGACGACGACACGATCCTGGTCGCTCTCGCGCGCAACAAGTACCTCACCGAGATCACGCGCTCGCTCGACTCGGGCGGGCTGAAGCTCTTCGAGGGTGTACCGAACAGCGTGGCGCTCTTCAACGCCTTCGCGTGCAATGCCACCTACACGGACGAAGAGACCGCACTGCTCGTCAGCATCGGTGCGGAGAACGTCGATATCGCCGTGCAGCAGGGCGGCGAGCTGATCTTCGCCCGCAATGCCACGCCCGGCGGGCGCGCGTACACGGATGCGATTGCCC
>JAJDEM010000018.1 GCA_029259795.1 Planctomycetota bacterium | reverse complement strand
AAAGGGGGCTACGCCCCCTCTGAACACCCCCAGAAAGCACTTCTCCCTTGGTGCGATTCCTGGTGAGGCAGACGGTAACATTCCCAGGTGAGGCAACGGGAAGGCCCACAGCGCGAGGCGCAGCTTCTCCCCCGGCAATTTCTACGGCAACCTCGACATGGCGGCCAAGGCGTTGGATCTCAAGGAGAACCAGCGGACCGACATGAGCGATGCCATGGACCGCGCCCAAAAGGAGCTCGCCGATCTCTACGAGATCGAGAACGACGACGGCGACACGCTCGCAACGATCAGCAAGCCCAAGATGGTCAAGGGCTCAGGCTTCGCCTTCGCCATGCCCGACGTCGCGAAGATCCGCAAGTTCAAGAAGAGCCGCATCCCCGGCAGCAGCGAGACGTTTGGCGCCGCGGAACGCCGCATCCGCAAGGACGCCTTCGGACGCATGCGCAACGTGTTGACGCCCGCCCAAGCCAAGAAGTGGGACAAGGCCAACAAGGACGCCCTGCTTCGCGGTGGCGGTGGCGGCATGGGTGCCGCCTCCATCACCTTTGTGGGGATGGGCAGCGATGATTAGGCTGTGACGGAAGCCGCCGCGCCGCGAGCCGGAGGAGGCCGCTGCGAGCGGTAGAGCGCCGAGCCCGTGGTCCTATCCGGCAGGGGCCAGGCGCTCGAGCAGGGCGCGCGCGGCGGCACGGCGCCCCTCGCCGACCGAGGCCGGCACGATGTCGATCACCGCCGCGACCTGCTCCGGTGTCGCGCCGAGGCGCACGCAGGCGCGCATGTGCCCCAGCAGCGGATCGTCCAGGCCGCCGAGCGCGGTCAGGATCGCGACGGCGAGCAACTCGCGCTCGCGCAACGTGAGGCAGCCATCTCGCGCGAGCACACGCCCGTAGGCATGCTCCAGGGTCCAGCGCGCGAGCACGGGGTCCAGGGCTTCGAGACCGCCCCGAACGCCGGGAGCCGTGTCGCCGTAGACCCCCTCGAAGGCCGCCGCCCCGCGTGCGGCCGAGGCGGCGCGATCCTCCTCGTTCTCCGTTGCTGGCGCAGCGTCCGGCACGACGCGCTTGAGTTCGGCAAACGCCGTGATCGCTCGCGGATAGCCGGCGTAGGGCACCACTTGGAGAAGTGTCTCCACGAGACGCTCAGACGATGCACCGGCGCCATGGGCGGCATGCAGTTCGCGACCGAGCAGCTGGCGGTCCCCCACGGCTGCAGCTGCAGCGACCACAAGCAGCCCTCGCGGGAGGCTCGGGTCCTCGCTGGCAGGGACCGCGGACGCCTCCCATGTGAGTTGGCCGTAGCGCTCACGGCTGCCCGCAAGCCAGGCACACAGCCGCTCGTGATAGGGCGCCGTGAGGCGCGCCGGTGCCTCCGCCGAGGGGACCCACGCAACGTCCGTGATGCCCTCGCCCGGCTGCGCAGCGCCCGCCGTACGCACACAGAACACGAACGCCCGCCACGTGTAGAGCAGTGCCCCACCGGCGTCGCGCTTGGCTCCATCGACGACGAACAGGAGCTCGCCGACCGCTACGTCGAGGCCCACCTCCTCGCGCCACTCGCGCGCGAGGGCGCCTGACAGGGTCTCGCCCGACTGCACGGCGCCTCCCGGGAGATCCCAGCAATCAAGCCTCTCCCCCCGATCGACGCGCGGGTTCAAGACCAGCAAGATGCGCCCATCTTGCTCGGCCAGGCCAAAGACGGCGTCACGATGCCCGGAGGGTTCAGCGGCGTGGGAAGGCATGCAGGCGTTGTACCGCAACGCGCGGTGAACAAGGCTAAAGCGCTGCGAACACCCCAGTCGATAGGGTTCTGCGCCTGGGCCCAGACTCAAGGCGTTTGAGGCTAGGGGGCCTCTGCGCATGCGGATGACGGACCCGACACGACAGACCTTGGGGCGCGCGGGCAGCATGGCTGTCGCTGCCGCGTCGACATGGATGATCGTCGGGCTCCCGCCGGAGCACCAGTGGCTGCGTGCAGCGCTGCTCGCCCTGATGGCGACCTTCACGCTCGCCATGATCCTGCCTCGCCGCGGCCAGACGCGCAGCGTGCATCTCGGCATGCTCGCAGTCGACCTCCTGGCCCTTGGGACCGTCGGCTGCATGCTCGTCATGGCCGCGATTCCGGGCGCCGGATCTGCCATGCCCTTCCTGAGTGGGTACCTCGTCGCCGTGCTCGTCTCGGTGGTCGGCATCCGCCTTGGTACGGCGGTGCTTGCGACGCTCGGCGGCACCATGGTCATCGCGGTCGGCAGCGCGATGATCGCGTCCCCCGACGTTCCGCTCCATCCCGTCCTGCTCGGCGTCCAGGTCGCGATCGTCGCCGCGACGTCGTTCCAGGTCGTCTGGATCTTCGGCGCGATGAAGCGCACCGCGCGCGTGGACGAGATGGCCCGCGTCGTCGAGCGCGAGATCCAGTCGCGAGAGTCCGACGCAGCCGAGCTCGTGTCGTTCACACAAGCCCTCGCCGACAGCAGCTCGCTCGACGACGTCTGTACGGCCGTCCTGCGTCACCTGCGCACGCACACCGACGTCGAGGCCTGCGCGATCGCCCTCGAGTCCGAGGGCGAAGACATCGCCGTGTGGGAAGAGTCCGGACGGCTCGGCATCGAGCACACCGAGCGTCGTCGCACGCTGCTCCAGGATCGCCTGGCCCAAGCGGGTTCGAACTTCCTGCTGCAGCGCCTGCGGTGCCATTCCAAGGGCGTTCAGGACACGCCCGTCGATCCGGACTATCGGACGGCGGTCGACGTTCCGGTCCGCGTCGGGGGTCGCGTCGCCGGGGTTCTCTTCCTCGCCGACCGCGAGCACGGCAGCCTGCCGCCCGAACGCATCGGCGTACTCGTAGACATCGCTCGCCGCACCAGCGAGGCGATCCGACGCCTCGAGAAGATCCGCGACCACGAGAACCGCCGCACCGCGCTCCTGCTGCGCCAGATGCGCGAAGGCGTGCTCCTGCTGGGGCGCGACGGACAGGTCCTACTCGCCAATCCCTCGGCACGCACCGCCCTCGACGGCTGCGCCGCGATCGACACGGAGGCGGACGCCGCCCCGTCCCTCGGGGACCTCACGCTCGCCGAGCTGGCGGACACGCCCCCCGGCGTCTCGCGCCGCTTCCGTGCTGCCTACACCGAGCCGACCCGCGAGAGCCCCGTCCAGCTCGCGTGCACCGCGATCTGCGTGCTCGATGGAGGCCGTCACATCGGCACACTGGTCACGCTGACGGATGTGACCGAGGAAGAGCTCGCCCGCAACCGGATCATCCAGGCCGAGAAGATGACACTGGTCGGTCAGACGCTTGCCGGTGTCGCGCACGAGCTGAACAACCCGCTCGCTGCCCTGATCGGCTACGCCGACATCCTGCGCTTTCAGGAGCTCGAGGAGTCCATCGCCAAGCCCGTCAACCAGATGCGTGAGCAGGCCCATCGCGCCACACGCATCGTGCGCAACCTGCTCAACTTCGCCCGGCGGCGGAACCCCGAGCGCACGCCGATCCTCATCACGGACCTGATCGACTCGACGGTCGAACTCTTCGCCTACGAGGCGCGCATGCTCGGCGTCACCGTCGAAGTCAACGTCCCGGAGATCACTCCGCGCATCCTCGCCGACAAGCACGCGCTGCAGCAGGTGATGGTGAACCTCGTCCAGAATGCGCTGCACGCGCTCGAGCACTGGAGCGGAACCCGCGTCATCAAGATCCACGTCATCGAGGAGGACTCCGGGCTGATCGTCTCCGTCACCGACAGTGGATCCGGCGTTCCCAAGGAACTGCGCACGCGCATCTTCGAGTCGTTCTTCACCACCAAGGGCTCGTCGAAGGGTACCGGCCTGGGGCTCGCCCTTTCCCGGTCGATCGCCCAAGACCACGGCGGGGACCTGCTGCTCGCAGCGGACGCCGGGGGCGGCGCCTGCTTCAGCATGCGGCTGCCCCGCCACCAAGGCGGACGCACGGTCATGCACGCCGCAGCGAAGGAGACGGCCGAGAGCGAGTACCCCACACCCGAGCGCGTACTGGTCGTCGACGATGAACCGTCGGTTCGCGAGACCCTGGTCGCGCAGCTCGGCACCATGGGTGCCCGCGTCGACAGCGCCGGCAACGTGCCCGAGGCCCTGCGCCTCATCACGACGAACAAGTACGACGCGCTCATCGTCGACATCCGCATGCCCGGCTCGAGCGGGCTCGACCTCCACCGCGAGCTCGTCGAGAAGAACCCGCTACTGGCCGACCGCGTGGTCTTCATCACCGGCGACTTCGTCAATGACGAGCTGCTACGGCAGGCGCTCGACACCGGTCGCATGCTGCTCGAGAAGCCGTTCACCATGCGGGAGCTGGCCACGGCACTCGGCAAGACCGCCGCCGGGGCTTCCGACAGCGAAGCCACGCGCATCAGCGCGTAGCCCTCAGCGTCCCGCGGCGGCTTCGCCCGGCTCGAGATCCTCGAAGCGCCAGAAGAAGAACCCCGCGACGCCACAGAGCGCGCCGATGACCCCGGCGAGCCCGAACAGGACGCGCGGGCTGGTCGCCTCGGCAATCACGCCCGACACCGCGGCAGAGATCGCGGTCATGCCGACCACCGTGATGCTCACCAGGGCGAACACCTTGCCTCGTCGCTCGGGGGCGACGCGTTCCTGGATCAGGCTCGTACGTCCCACGACGATCCAGGGAATGAACACGCCGTGCGCCGCCATCATCGGCAGCGACCACGTATAGTCCGGCAGCCAGACGAAGGGCAGGTAGGTGAGTCCATCCATCACCATGCCCCAGAGCACGACGCTACGCATCCGCAGCCGGCGTCCCCATGTGGCCAGCCCCACGGATCCAAGCACCATGCCCCCCGCCATCGCGGCCTCGAGCCAGGCGTAGTGCTGGGGCTGCAGGCCGAAGTCGTTCTTCACGAGGAGCGCCGCGCCAACGATCGCAGGCCCCATGATGGCGAGGTTGTCGAGCGCGGTCAGCACGAGCAGGCCCCAGACCATGCGGTTGCGCTTGGCGAACAAGAGCCCGTCGGCGGCATCGCGCAGGAGGCGCGTCTTGGGGCGCGCCGGGCGCGGATCGGGGGGCAGCACGATGAACGCCAGGAGCAGGGCGGAGAGAATGAACGTCGCCCCGTCGATCTGGAGGACGCGTACCACCCGGGTGACGTCATCGGCGCCACCAGCGACGCCTCCCAAGAGCAGGCCGCCCAGTCCGAGCCCCACGATCATCGCGAGCTGCCCCGAGGTCTGCATCACAGCGTTCCAGCGCGGCAGCGAGCGACTCCCGACGAGCGTCGGCAGCAACGCGTCGCGTGCGGGCGAGAACGGCGTCGAGAACGTCGCGAGCATGAACCCCACGACCACGACCATCGCGAAGTCCAGCCCGCCCACGGCCGCCGCAAGCAGCGGCAGCCCGAGCAAGAGTCCCGCCCGCGCCAGATCGCTCAGCACCATGAGCCGACGGTGATCCGTGCGATCCACCCACGCGCCGACGAGGGGGCCAAAGAGCAGGAACGGAAGGAACGAGGCAAAGACGGCCAGTCCGACCGCGCCATCGCCGTCGCCCGTGCTGGCCGCCAGCCAGGTGAGGCACGGCAGGAACAGCGCGTCGCCCGCTGCGGAGATGAACTGCGCAGCCCAGAGCAGCAGGGCGTTGCGCCCGAAGCGCGCCTCGTTGCTCACGTCAGAGGACCCGCTCGAAGAACGCGCGGGCGCGCTCATGCTTTGGCGAATCGAGGACCTCGGCAGCCGGGCCGACCTCGAGGATGCGACCGTGCTCGAGGAAGGCAACACGGTCGGCTCCCTCGCGCGCGAAGCCGAACTCGTGCGTCACGACGACAAGGGTGCGGTCGTGCTGCGCCGCGAGGTCGCGCATGACGTCGATGACCTCCGCGCTCATCTCGGGATCCAGGGCGGACGTCGGCTCGTCGAACAACAGGATCTTCGGGTCCATCGCAAGCGCCCGCGCAATGGCAACGCGCTGCTGCTGGCCACCGGAGAGCTTCCGCGGCAGCACATCGGCCTTGTGGCCGAGGCCGACACGCTCCAAGAGCGACATGGCGCTCGCCCGCACCTCGTCCGCGCTACGCCCAAGCACGGTGACGGGCCCGAGCATCACGTTCTCCAGCGCCGTCTTGTGCGGGTAGAGATGAAACGCCTGGAACACGAACCCGATCTCGCGACGCAGCCCCTGCCACCACGGATCGGTCGGACGCGCCGCCGGCGGGCCGAGGGGCACGTCGTGATCCAGCACGCAGAGCGTTCCTTCGTCGCGGATCTCCAGTCCGTTGATGAGGCGCAGCAGGGTCGACTTGCCGCCGCCACTCGGGCCCAGCACCGCCAAGACCTCTCCGGCGCGCACATCGAGGTCGATGCCGCGCAAGACCTCGACCTCACCAAAGCGCTTGGTGACGCCGCGCAGGCGGACCGAGGCGGGGGCGGCGTGAGATTCCATCCCCCCCAAGATGGGGCCGACCTGTCCAACCGGCGCGTGCTTTCCGGATCGCGCCCCGAGCCGGAGGTAGGCTGGACGGATGCGCGTCTTCGCCCTGCTCGCCTTGATCCTGCTGCTGGCCTGGGGTGTGTGGCAGCTCGTAGGCGATGACGACCTGCTCTCGCAGTCCCCGACAGAGCTCGACGGCACCCCGGACGGCCCGGATCCCGGCGTGCAGGCGGCTGATGAACGGGTCTACGCCCCGGGCACGCTGCCAACGACCGGGACCCTGGTCGTGACCGTGATGTCCATGTCGAAGCACATCCCGGAGGGCGCTCGGGCGGGCTATGTCTACGGCGGCCGGGACCGTCTGCGACCGGTCAACGAGCGCGGACAGGTCACATTTTCAGACGCTCCGCTGGGCTATGTCGACGTCGTCGCACGGGCCCCCGGATTCGAGCGCAAGGCGCAACGCTACTACCTCAACGCCGGGGTGCCGGCGGAGGTGCCCATGGTCCTGACCCTCAAGAAGGGGTTCGTACCGGGCAAAGAACTGCCAAAGGACCGTTGACCCGGGGCCCCCGGCAGCCAGAATGGGCGCTCTTGCGCCCCGCGCTGGAGGCTTGATGCTCGCCCACCGACGATCGCGACCCGCCGCTTGGCTCTCCAGTGGCTTGGCGCTGCTGGCCGCCGTAGCGCTCGTCGCCTGCGGCGGTGCGGGCGGCGACGCGGCGGTGTCCAGCGAGGACAGTCCCGCGCCGATCTTGGCGGCTACCACCGTCGTGGTCACGGCTGATGTGGACGCAGACGGCGTGAACGACGTGCTGGAAGTGCCGCTCGATGGCGCAGGAACGCGAGACGACACCCGCTGCTGGCGCGGCCGCCCCGATGGGTCGTTCGAGCCCGTGGCCGGCGGTAGCGAGCACCCGGGCGTCGACGCGATTCGCGACGACCTGCGACGCCGCCCAGACCAGGACATCCTGAGCGATGAGGGCGCGCACCGTGCTCCGGTCGAGGGCACCAGCGCGTTGCCCTACGCCGTGCTCCACCTCGAACGCAACGCGGCGGCCGACGGCGAGCGCGCACTCGGCGATCCGCTCATCGATGGCCTCCACCCGGAGGCCGGACGCGCGGGTGCACTCGTGGGCATCACCGGAGATGACCTGGCTGCCCCGGGCGAAGGGACCACGGTCCAGTTCGACGACCTCGAGGCCCGCGTCCTCGTGGCACTCAGGCGCTTCGTTCTCGTCGTCGTACCGGCCCAGGCTCCGCTGGGCGACGTCGAGCTCGTGGTAACGCGCGGCGTCACCCCGAGCCTCGCCGCCACGTTCACCGTCCTCGAGGCCCCCACGCCGGTGCTCGAGTCCGTGGAGCCCGCCCCGCTGGTGGCGGGCGTCCTCGCCATCCTGCGGGGCTCCTACCTCGGAACCCCCATCGACGACGTCGCGGTCACGTTCGGTGGCGTCAGCGCCAAGCATGTTCTCTCCCTCGGCACCAAGGTGTTCGTCGAGGTGCCCGAGCTGGCAGCCAGTGGCGCATGCCTCGTTACGGTGAACGGCATCGTCAGCAACGCGCTGCAGGTCGAGGTCGCGGCCGAGCTCGACGCCCCGCGCCTCAGCGGCGTGACCCCGACGACGGCCTCGGCCGGCAGCTTGGTGCGCATCCGCGGGGATGATCTCTTCGTCATCGGCGAGCGTCCCCGGGTCTCCTTTGGCTCCGCCGCCGCCCTGGTCTTCGGCTACGAGGCTGGCGCGCTCATCGCAATCGTGCCCGCGACCGCGGATGGGCCGATCCGTGTGAGCGTCGGTGGCCGTGGTTCGAATGAGCTCGCCTTCACCCTGCGCAAGCGAGGCGTGCCCACCATCACGGCGCTCGAGCCCAGCAGCGTCGAAGCCGGTGCGGTGATCGACATCCGGGGCACCGACCTCTACGACCTCTCGGGCCTGGGCCCGAATGCGCTTCCGAGCGCGCTGCGCGGCCGCTTGCCGGTGGTGACCTTCGACGATCAGCGCAGCTGGTTCGTCTTCCCGACCGTCGGCGGACTACGGGCTCTCGTCCCGTTCCGGACGGCACCCGGGACGATCGACGTCGTCGTGCGCCTGGGCGACACCACGAGTGATCCCGCCCCGCTCGTCGTCAAGTAGGCTTGGGCGAATGAAACGGCTCCTCGCCTTGGGCTCCAGCGCCCTTCTGCTCATGAGCTGCACGGCTCCGGGGCCGGCGACGTCGCAACCCGGCAGTCGCGGCGCAAGCGCGTCGGCCCGCCCGGCACCAGCGGCGGGCGCCTACGCCTTCCCGCGCAAGGACACGGCCTACGCCCAGGTCGCAGCCGAGGCGCGCCGTAGTGGTCGGCCGATGCTTCTCTACTTCTGGACCTCGTGGTGAGGCTGGTGCACGCGTCTCGATGCCGAGACGCTCCACGACGCCCAGGTTGGGCGTGCGATCGCTGGCTTCACCGCCGTCCGCTACGACGCCGACCGCCCGGAAGGACGCGCCGCGGCGCAGCGCTTCACGACCAACTCGTTCCCGACGTTCCTGATCGTCGACGCAGACGGCCGCAAGCTCGATGAGTTCGTGGGCCATCGCACGCCGGCGGAGTTCATCCGCCGCCTGCGCGAGAAGGTTCGCTAGCGCGCCCGACGAACGTCAGCTGCGCAGGCGCGGATCCAACGCATCGCGCAGCGCGTCGCTCAGCAGGTTGATCGCCAGCACGATGCCAAACAGCGCCACCGTCGCCGCCGTGATCTGCCACCAGACGGTGTCGGCGCGCAGCAGCTCGCCGGCGCCCTTGCTGATCATGTTGCCCCAGGAAGCCTCGGACGGCTCGAGGCCCAGGCCGAGGAAGCTCAGAATGACCTCGAACTTGATCGCGCCGATGAAGAGCAGCGAGAAGGTGATCAGCACGAGGTGGAACACGTTCGGCAGGATGTGCCGGAAGATGATGCGCGGCGTGCTGAAGCCGAGCGAGCGTGCAGCAAGCACGTAGTCCCGGTCACGGTTCTTGATGAACTCGGCGCGCACGATGCGGCAGGTACCGACCCAGCTCGTCAGCCCGATGATCACGATGATGCGGAAGAGGCCTGGCGAGACGTCCCAGTTCTTGTAGAGGAACGTATCTGCGTACCACTCCGAGATCGCTGGATTGCTCTTGAACACATAGCTGATCGCAATCAGCAGCAGGAGATACGGGATCGCCGAGAGGGTCGTGTAGGCCCACACGATCAGATCGTCCACCCAGCCCCCGAAGAAGCCGGCGAGGGAGCCGAGGATCATGCCGAGGATGCTCGAGATCGTCGCGGCGAAGAGCCCGATCCAGAGCGCCGTCGTGGTGCCGCGGATCGCGAGGTCCAAGATGTCACGCCCCAGCTGATCGGAGCCGAGCGAATAGTAGCGCTCGTTGCCATCCGCATCTGCCGGAGCCGACTCGCCCGGGTGCATGAACTCCGCCTGCTTCTGGCCTTCCTTGAAGTCCGGCGCGAGCCAGCCGATCTGCGCTCCGAGCCCCACGTAGAGGTAGAGCACGAAGACGATGACGCTGAGCATCGCCACGTGGCTCTTGAGCAGGCGCCGCTTGGCCTCCCACCACGGCCCCGGCGTCTCGCCCGGCTTGCGGGTGCGACCGCTCAGCGGCGGCAGCTCGTCGTGCTGGAACGACAGGTACTTGAGGCCGCCCAGCACGAAGTCTTGCAGGAGGCGCGCGCCGAGCTGGATGCCCGACTCGGAGGGATCGCCCGCCGTCAGCGCGAGCAGCGGTAGCGCCGCCAGGCGCCAGAGCGCGCCGAAGAACACATAGAGCGCCGCGATGGGCCAGCAGATGACACGCGCCGGCCAGCCCAGCCAGGAGGCGCGGTAGACGTTGTGGGACGCGTCGCTCATCGCAGCCTCACGCGGGGATCAACGACGGCGTAGAGGATGTCGCTGACCAGGTTGAAGACGATGTAGGCGATGGCGCTGAAGTAGGTCATGGCCTTGATGACGGGGAAGTCCTGCTGGGTGATCGCCGTGTACGACATGTCGCCGAGCCCGGGGATGCCGAAGAACTTCTCGAGCAGCAGGGAGCCGACGAACAGGAACGGGATGCTGATGACCAAGCGCGTGATCACGGGGATCATGGCGTTCTTGAGGATGTGCTTGAAGAGGATGCGCCCGGTGCCGAGGCCCTTGGCCGCGGCGGTGCGGACGTAGTCCTGGCCCATTTCCTCGAGCACCGCCGTGCGGAAGAAGCGCACTTCTTGCCCCACGGACAGCGCGATCCAGATCACCCACGGCAGGATCAGGAACACGACGCCCCTGATGGAGCCTTCGTGACCGAAGATGGGCAGCAGGTTCCACTCGAACGCGATGAAGTACTGTCCGAAGATGATGTAGGCCAGACTCGAGATCGACATGCCGGCCACGGAGAAGATCACGGTCGTGCGGTCGGCGAACGAATCGCGATAGAACGCGCAGAACAGGGCAAGTGCCACAGCGATCAAGGTCGCGAGCAGGAACGCCGGCATCGTCACCGAGAGGCTCGGGCCGACACCCTCCAGCAGCATGTCCCTCACAGGCCGGTTCGTCTTCCAGCTATCGCCGAAGTCGAAGAGCACGGCCTCCTTGAGGAACTGCAGGTACTGGGCCGGCAGCGACTTGTCCGTACCCATCTCCTTGCTCAGCGCCTCGACGGCCTCGGGCGTGGCCTTGTTCCCGAGCAAGGTCACGGCGGGATTGTCCGCGACCACGTTGAAGAGGATGAACACGATCAACGTGACGCCGAACACGGTCGGAATCGCCTGCAGGAGACGACGAATGATGTAGGCCCACATCGCTACCACCCCCTCACGCGGCGACGGGCCGCGATCAAGGTTGCCGTGATGACGACCAACAAGGATCCGAAGAATACGAACAGGGGCCACAGCGTGGGCTTGTTCACACGCTTGATCTCTTTCGAGCGCGCCTCGGGATCCACGCGGCAGTAGCGGAAGTACTTCTGCCCCATGTCGTTGTAGCGGTAGCCGAATAACCAGGGATGGCGCAGATTGAAGTTGCGTCGGCGGTAGCGGAAGCTCCAGACGCACTCGTCGGTGACGATCTCCTGCATGCGCCGGTAGAGCCTCGTACGCTCCGGGCCCTCGAGCATGACGCGCGTCTTCTCGTAGAGGTCGTTGAACTCCGGCTGATCGAAGCAGCTCTTGTTCACGCCCGGGGCCTTGTTGGGGCCGTAGTAGAGCTGGAAGAAGTTCTGCGGATCGGGGTAGTCCGCCCCCCACGACACGCCCCAGATCTGGGACTTCTTGTCGTTCAGGCGACGCAGGAACTCAGGCCAGGTCGTGCTGTAGGCCTCGCAGCGAATGCCGATTTCCTTCAGGTCGCGCTGGAAGGTCAGGAAGAACGTGCGGTTGATCCCGCTGTCGATGATGTCCTTCGTCAGGACGGGGATGCCCTTCCCGCCGGGGTAGCCTGCATCGGCGAGGATCTTGCGCGCCTTGGTCAGCGCCGCCTCGCGGCTGCCGCCCACGGGCATCTTCCACGGATTGCTGAACGCCGGGTCGTACTCGGCGAACTCCTTGAGGATCGGTCCGTCGACCCGCTCCGCGCGGCCGTTGTAGAGATTCTTGATGGCCCACTCGTTGTCGACGGCAAGGGAGATCGCGCGGCGAATGGCGCGGCCCTTCTCGCCCGCGGGGGTCCCTATGACCTCGTCCTCCATGTTGA
>JAJDEM010000170.1 GCA_029259795.1 Planctomycetota bacterium | reverse complement strand
TCCTCCGCGTTGGTCACGTTGTCCAGCGAGACCATCGGGCTCGGGTGCTCGAACGGCTCGAAGCCACTCGCGACGAGGCCCGGCGTGCGCTGCGTGGGGCTGTCGGGGTCCACGAGCTCGGGGTGCGCGGTCTCCAAGGCGATGAGCGCCCGGTAGAGCTCGTCGTACTGCGAGTCCGAGAGGTCGGGGTCGTCGAGGACGTAGTAGCGATGGTCGGCCGCGAGGATCTGCTTGCGCAGGGCGGCCGCCTGCGCGCGGGCTTCCGGGGGCGTCTCGTCGGGCATGGCGGGATCCTACACCCTTGCCGCGACGCGTGGCGTCGCGCCTTGCCCGTGGTCGCCGCCCGCCTATGCTGGCCCGCCCCGCCGCCATGCCCATCGCACAGACACTCCTTCTGACGATCTACTATGCGCTGCTCGCCCTCGTGGCGGCGGTCATGCTCTACCGTGGGCTGCTGATCCTGCGCTACTACCGGCGGCCGCGCGGCGACGAGGATCCGGCGGCGCGCTTCGAGGAGGAGCCGGTCGTCACGGTCCAGTTGCCGATCTTCAACGAGAAGTTCGTGATCGAGCGCCTGATCGACGCCGTCTGTGCGTTTGACTGGCCCAAGGACAAGCTCGAGATCCAGGTCCTCGACGACAGCACCGACGACACCGTGGAGGTGACGGCCGCGAAGGTCGCCGTCATGCGCGAGCAGGGCTTCGACATCAAGCACATCCACCGCAGCGATCGCTCGGGCTACAAGGCCGGCGCGCTGCGCGAGGCGACCCTCGTTGCCCGGGGCGACCTGCTCGCCGTCTTCGACGCCGATTTCGTTCCGCGGCCCACCTTCCTGCGGAGCACGGTGGACTACTTCACGGAGGCGAAGGTCGGCTTCGTCCAGACGCGCTGGTCCTATCTCAACCGCGGCTTTGGCATCCTTACCCAGGGCATGGGCATGCTGATGGACGGTCACTTCACCCTGGAGCAGGTGACGCGCTCCCGCGGCGGCTACATCTTCAACTTCAATGGCACCGGTGGCATCTGGCGCAAGCAGGCCATCGAAGCTGCCGGTGGCTGGCACGCTGACACGATCTGCGAGGACACCGACCTGAGCTATCGCACCGGCCTGGCGGGCTACCGCGGGGTCTACCTCCGGCACGTCACCAGCCCCAGCGAGCTGCCCGTCCAGATCACGGCACTCAAGAGTCAGCAGCACCGCTGGGCGAAGGGACTCACGGAGTGCTTCTTCAAGATCATGCCGCCGCTGTGGAAGAGTGATCTTCCGCTGAAGCGCAAGCTCGAAGGCACGTTCCACCTCGGTGCAAACCTGGCCTTCCCCGCCAGCCTCTTCATGACGGTGATCGGCCTGCCCGTGATGTTGGTCCGCATGGGCTGGGGGGCGGCGGGGGGCGTGAGTCAGTTGGTCGATTCCTTGGTCTTCCTGCTGGTGATCGTCACGCAAGTCGGCTTCTACGTCGTGGCAACCAAGGAGGTCCACACCGACTGGGTGTGCCGCATGAAGTTCCTGCCGTTCTTCCCGGTGATCGGCGTGGGCCTGGCCGTGAACAACGCGCGTGGCGTCCTCGAGGCCATGACGGGCCTGAAGACCGAGTTCGTGCGCACGCCAAAGCTGGGCGTGCTCGGCGACGACCGCGCCCTCGTGAAGAAGCGCGAGCGGACCTACACGGGTGGCCGCGACTTCTGGCAGGCCGTGATCGAGATCCTTCTGGGTGCTTGGTACGTGTGGATGGCGATCATCCACGCTCGCGAGAGCATGGTCATGGCCGCGGTGATCACCGCCGTCCTCAGCATCGGCCTCTTCGCGATGGGGGGCGCGACCCTCCGCGCCCTTGCCATCCGCCGCTCCGCCCAACGGGAGATGGCCGAAGCCCCGGAGCCGGCAGTGGTTGAGGTCTAGGGGACCGGACCCACGCGAATGGCCCTGCACTCTGAGCCTGCCGTTGTTCGCAACGGCGCCCGCTGGCAGAGGGCCGCTTCGCGGCCACTGCCATCAGGTCCCTCTGCGTTGGAGTGCGGGCCTTCGCGGCCTCATGAATCGGCCGCTGTGGTTTGGGCGACCTCCGGACCAACAAGCCCGAAGGGCCCTGCACGCTGAACTTGCCGTTGTTCGCAACGGCACCTTGATCCGTCGCCTCCGCTGAGCGCCGCCCGATGGCAGAAGGCCGCTTCGCGGCCGCCGCCATCAGGTCCCGCGCCGGAGAGCACGTCCCTCCGCGGCCTCCACGTGTCGGCCGCTGTGGTTCGGTCGGCTTCCCCACCGGGACCCCGAATGGCCCTGCACATCGAACCTGCCGTTGTTCGCAACGGCACCTTGATCCGTCGCCTCCGCTGAGCGCCATAGGCGTCAATCAGCTAACTCCCTTGGGAGTGCTGTAGATGTCAAGGGGGGTGGCGGCCGCGACGTTCGGGCCGAAGGCACGGACGTAACGCCTGGCCGCGGGGCTTCGCGTGCGGTTCGGCCCCTTCGGGGCCGACAACGGGCCGAGCCAGCGAGGCTCGTTGAGCACGCGTGAGCCCCCCAGTAAACGACGCCGATGCACAGGCCCCGCTCGCCGGCCGTCATGCGCGAACCACATGGGCTCGATGCACGACCCGCGTTCGCACGCAGGCTCCGGCTCGTAACCGCCCGCGGCAGGCACCGTCCAAACCTCAAGCCGCCACCAACGCGACCCCTCCGACCCG
>JAJDEM010000169.1 GCA_029259795.1 Planctomycetota bacterium | reverse complement strand
CAGCCTCGCCCGGATGCTCCGCGCCATCGGGCTGTCGCCTTCGCGGCTGAGCGCGTGGCGCAGGGGGGCCGCGGGATGCGAACTCGACGACGCTTCGTCGTGCCCCGCGTTCTCCCCGCACGCTCTGACCAGGGATGAGATTGCCACGATCGAAGACATCGTCACCTCGCCCGCCTACCGCCACATCCCGACCCGGAGGCTCGCGCTCCTCGCCCAGCGCCTGCGTCGAGTCTTCGCCTCGCCCTCGACCTGGCACCGATTGGTGAAGCAGTTCGGTTGGCGTCGGCCGCGGCTGAGGTTGCACCCTGGCAAGCCGCGGGAAGGTATCCGCGCCGAGAAGCCCGACGCGCTCTGGCATGTCGATACCACGGTGATCCGGCTGCTCGACGGGACCAAGACGTTCCTGCACGCGGTGATTGACAACTTCTCCCGCCGGATCCTCGCTTGGCGCGTGAACGACAGATTCGATCCGGGCGTGACGGAGGAACTGCTCGTCGAGGCTGGTGCGGAGAAGCTCGCTGCGGCCCCGGACCTGCTCGTGGACGCCGGCGTCGAGAACATGAACCGTGGAGTGGACGGCCTGGTCGAGCGCGGCCTCCTGCGCCGCCTTCTGGCGATGGTGGACATCAGCTTCTCGAACTCGCTGATCGAAGCGTGGTGGCGATCGCTGAAGCACAACTGGCTGTTCCTGCATCCGCTCGACACCGCGGCCACGGTGCGGCGGCAGGTTGCGTTCTACGTCGAAGAGCACAACAGCGTCATGCCCCACTCGGCCTTCAAGGGGCAGACGCCTGACGAGATGTACTTCGGCAAGGGCGAGGACATCCCTGACCAGCTTGCCGAGGCGCGAGCTGAGGCACGAGTACGTCGGATGGAGGAGAACCGGGCGCGGCAGTGCGCCGTGTGTGCGTGAGAGCCCGAGCAGTGGCGCTGGGATGTAGTTTGAGGAGGCTCGTGTGCCCTTGAGCACTGCCAGCGCGGTCGTGCGGGGACGGAGCACCTAAGGCTGGGCCGTCCCGTCCTGGGCGCCCCCAGGGGTGTAGGGATGGGAGGCGCCGGCTTCGCTCCCGGCACATCGTCGGTGATGAGTACTCGTTGGGATTTGCCTGAATGTCCTGGGGCAGAGCAGGGCTCAAGATAGCGGATGTTGAACCGGATGGCGGAGCCGAACGCGTACGCAACCGCACACAGCGCGAGCATCATCAAGGGAGCCAATTGGCCATACTCGCGAAGCAAGATAGGACCCAGGACCAAGAATCCACTTCCGATGATGGAGGCAAGCGGCGTAACCGTAGCTCGCCATCGCTCCGCGCGGGCGACTCGTGGCGACAGGAGCACGAAACCCACCGCTGCGGCGCACGTGAGGGTCAAGATGCTGAGCCACGGAACGGTCATCGGCAAGCGTCTCCCCCACGTCGGCCCAGCCTACTCTGTAGGCGGCACAAGGCTCTTCCTACGTTCCCGACTCATCTCCACGGCTAGAGCCCCTACGAGGACTATCGAGAAGAATATCGAGGCACCGATCGTCCCCAGATCGAGCCCGCCCTTCGCGACCGGCTTAGTCAGGAGATCGCCGAAGTTCGCACCAAATGGGCGCGTCAACACGAAGGCGATCCAGAACAGGAGTATCCCTGATATGCGCGTGTAGAGGTGAAGCACTGCCGTGATGGCGATCAAGCCACCGATCAAGATCGCGCCCCACACGAAGCCGAGACCGAGATCGTCGGCCACGTAGTCTCCAGCAGCCGTGCCAAGGGTGTTCGCGATCAAGAATGCTCCCCAGTAGAACGCCTCAGCGCTCGGGGCTGTGATTCGTTCAACAGAGACGGAGCGTTCGTGGCGATGCCACAGGTGAAGGACGCCGAGCAGTAGGACAACCAAGATCAGAGAGCCCAGTGCGTACCCAAGCCCCAGCGTGCGATCGATATAGTCGGAGACAGCGGTACCGGCAATCGCTGTAGACGTGAAGGTCAACCAGTACGTCAGAGGCTCGTATCGCCCTAGCGACATCTTGATCGCCAGCAGGATCAAGAACACCGCCAGGAAGATGAGAATCGTCGTCCCGTACCCAAGATCGAAGGTCATGGAGAACATGTCCGCACCAGTCTCACCGAGCGTCGTCGAGGCGATCTTGATCACCCAATAGAGAACGATGATGCGGGGAACACGGTTGAGCAGTTGGCCGTTCACAAGGGTTTCGATTCTCTAGGATGCGCCATGCCGTCCTCGGGGCAGGACGCCGGCTGGCAAGGTGAGGTGGCAAGATCCGTAGCGCCCGAGGGGCATCGCCCTTCAAGCGCTACGGCGGAGGACGTCAGAGTCGCGGCGCGTAGCCGCTACTTGTCGTCGTCGTGGTCATCGTCTCGGTCGTCGTGATCATCGTCTCCGTCATCGCCGTCATCGTCTCCGTCGTCGTGATCCTGCTCATCGTCGCCCTCCTCATCGATAGAGGCGCCGTCCGAATACACAGAGATCTCACGCTTCTTGCCGTTCACCATGGCGCTCACCTCGTAGAAGGTCCGCTCCACGAGTTCGGCCTTCGCCATCTTGGCTCCAGGGAACTGCTTCTTGAACGCAGCGAGAACGCCTGCAGGCAACGCATCGGCGCCGACCGTATGCTCCAGTTCCATGAGTTGACCCGCGGCACTCAGCTTGGCGCTGTACTCGTGTGTGTCCTTCTTCCATTCGCATTCGTATCGGACACTGCGCTTGAGGACTTCGCGCTCGCTCATGTCGATGGTCATAGACCCTGCGAGCCGCTTGACGCTGGCACGCACAGCGTCTGGCAAGGACGCAAAGGGAACTTCTTGCGCTCCAAGCTGGAGTCCGTCTTCCCGAAACTCGACCTCGGACTCGGCGCCGTTGAGCATGAACTCGATCTCGAAGATCGTCACGCCATCGTCGACTTCTCGTTCAACATCCTTCACTTCGGCCTTCGGATAGCGCTGAAGGAACGCCCGTTGAACTGCTTGGGGGGCCGCGGCTAGCGACGCCTTGTTGTCTCCGTCACTCGCAGCACTCCGCGCAGTCGCGAACCCAGCGGCAACAGCGACGAGGAGCGCAAGGTACGTACTCAGGACTTTCGTGGTCATGTTCATTCGTCTCCGTAGCGGATCGCGCGAAGTGCGCTAGCCAAGGAACGCACCCTAGGCCTCCCAAAGGGGAGCCCCTTCAGAAATTAACGCAACGCGTTATGTTCGTGAAACAATGCGTTGAAATCCAAAGCGCGCCCAAAGAAAGGATCATCGCCATGCCGAGAGTCTTGAAGAGGTACGAGAACCGGAAGCTGTACGATTCGCGGGCTAGTAGGCATGTCAGCCTCCACGAGGTTGTTGATTTCATTCATGCAGGCGAGCAGATCCAAGTGATCGACAATGCGACGGGTGAAGACATCACGGTGCAGATTTTGGGCAAGATCATCGTCGAGGAAGACAAGAAGGGCCGCGTGGCAGTCCCCATCGAACGACTCCACGACATCATTCGTGCCGGCGGGGAGGCGCTTAGCGCAGGCGCCAAGACAGTGAAGAGGCATGTGTCAAAGGTGCTGGGTGCCACTCGGGAACGTATCGAGGGCATTCGGGGCGCACGAAGTGACGTGGCGGATATGCAGAAGAGGCTCGCTTCTCTGGAACGGCAGTTGGGCGAACTGCTTTCTAGTTCAGCTGATGAAGCCAAGGTCGCTCGGCGGCGCTCGAAGCAGTCCGGACGAAAGAAGAAGCAGCCGAGACGCAAGGCAAGCACGCGAGGGCGCAAGTCGAGTGCAAGTAAGGCAGCGCGGAAGCCCAAGACCAAGGCGGCCAAGTCGAAGTAGTCCATTCAGCCTCCGTGACTAGCGGCGCGACTGATGCGCCCGCGCTTGCCGGGCGCCCCATGGCCTCACTCGGGGCTCGTTGACCCTCGAACTACCCCGCCAGTTCCCCGCGGCCGGGGCGGCACGCGTCTCCTCCAGCAGCGCCCGGCAGATGGAGCGCAATGCGTAGCATTCCCTCTCTCAACTCGAAGTGAAGATCCAGATCGCTGGATTCGGCGACTTCGCTAGCCAAGTAGAGCCCAAGCCCATGCCCGTGGTGTCCGCCTGGAGCACTTGGACCGCTCCACATGGGGTCGCAGAGCATCTCAAGATCGGCCTCTCCGAGGTGGGGAGCAGGATTCGAGACCTCCAATCGGACTCCCGTAGGAACGAGAACGATCGAGCAGACCGCCGCAGCGCCCTCCGGTGTGTGCCCGGCTGCGTTGCCGGCCAGTACCCCGAGGATCACGCGCACCGCGTCCGCGTCGGCCACGGCTTCGACAATCTGCTGGGCTGGGCCGAGAAGCCGGACACGCCGCTCGGCTGCCAGGGCGGCGCACTTTTCTACCGCTTCGCGCCACTCTTGTGCGAGGTCGAGCCGTGATCTCGTCAGGCGGCTTGCGTTCGACCGAACCCGAGCCAGCTCAAGGAGCCTGTCCACAGTCAACCGCATCTCCCGCGCTACGTCGCGACACGCCTCGAGCGCGGAGCGCTCCGTCCCGTTGCGTCCGGGGCCATCAAGCGCGACCTCCGTCGTTGTCAGGACTTCAGCAATGGGGGTTCGGATCTCGTGAGCCAGGCTGGCCAGCAGAAGGCGCTCCCGTTCGACAAGCTGACGAGCATCCGCGCGGCTCTCATCCAGGGCATCTGTCAGAGGCCGAAGTTCGCTCGGCGTCCGCTCATCCCAGAGGATCGGCTCGAGGGGAGTGGCTCGGGCCGTCCGCAGTCTGGCAGTCACCCCTCCTAGCGACCGCCGGAGCAACCACATCGCTGCCACGATGGATGCGAGGTACGCGAGACCCAGCACAACGTAGGCGAGGATCATCGTCGCGCGTAGCTGATGCTTGCGATCTTCCATCCGTTCACGGCCGACGCCGACAATGACCTCGGTCCACGAGTACGAGTCCGACTCGGTGTCACTCGCTGCGCGCAGACCAGCGTGGAGGTCGACGGGAACCAGCACGCCAGCACAGCGCAGGGGACGGCCCCCGGGTCCATCCGCGTCGAAGAAGGCTGGCGCGTCGAGCGGGCCCGTCTTGCGGGGCAGGGATCCGTCGCCAAGTGATATTGAGCGCTCAAGAGGCGCGCTGCTGGCCACGCCGCTATTCGCCCAGATCTGAAAATAGGCCGGGTTTGAGGCCTGCGAATACTCGGGGCTTGCTTCGTCCGCGAAGTCGAGCCGTATGGCCTTCCCGTCAAAACTCATGAGCGTTCCCAGGGCTTGCGCGCGGGCGAGAATGCTCTGATCAAACTCCGAGAGGACCTCGGCTTGCCACTGTCGGAACAGCAGCACCTCCAGCCCGCCGAGGAGAACCAGTCCACAAACCGCTAGAAAGACCCCGGTGCGAGCCTGCAGTGACAGCGGTTTCACGACGCGTCAATCCGGTAGCCGATCCCGCGAACGGTCTCTACCCGCGGCGCCGCGGGGACCGCCGCAAGCCGCTGCCGAAGCCGACATACGATTGTCGTTACGGCCGGTCCCGTCGGCTTGGAGTCTGCCTCGTAGATCGCGCCCTCAATCTCGTCGTGCGTCGCAACATCAGGCCGGCGTCGCATCAGCACTTCGAGGACGGCCAGTTCCCTTGGGCTGAGGGTGATGCGAACGTCGTCGACGATGACTGACCTGGACCGAACATCCAGGGTCAATGCACCCGCCGCAAGCACGGCGGCCCTCGTGGTTCCCCGTCGTCGGAGCAGTGCCCGCACCCTTGCCTTGAGTTCATCCCATAGGAACGGCTTTACGACGTAGTCGTCTGCGCCAATGTCGAGCCCGGCGACAAGATCTCGGGGCGCGTCGCGGGCGCTGAGGATCAGCACGGGGACCTCGCTCCCGTTCGCACGGAGTGTCTTGAGAATCGTCAAGCCATCGATGTCCGGCAGCATGAGATCCAGGAGGACGAGGTCATAGGTGTGTTGGCTGCTCAAGTGGAGCGCGGCGGCCCCGGTTGCCGCAGGATCGACCGCGTACCCTGCCTGCCGCAGACCCGTGGCAATGCCATCTCGAAGTCGTTCGGAGTCTTCGACAAGAAGCAGGCGCACGGTGGATCCTCCCCAACGCACATTGGACTCGGGCGGGGGCTACGGCAGCGCCGAGTTCACGCGTGCGCTGAAAGGGGGCTGAAAGGGGGAAGAGGCGGCGGGCTAGGGCAGCCGGAAGCGCACAAGTTCGAGGGCCCCGGCGTCGTCCGTAAGCAGAACCAAGCCAATCCCCGCCGCATACAGCCGATTGTCAGCCTCCTCGGGGGTGTTTGGACTGATCTCGCGGACTTCTACGCAGTCTTGGAACGATCCCGCGGGGACCATGGCCACCTGTGAGGTCGAGACCACCTCACGACTGTCCCGATCACCGGGGTGATCCTCCTCATAGCGGGCACCCACTTCGGGCGCTGCGGGCATCGCCACACTCGGGCGCGCACCGTCGATCCCCGCGAGCCAGGAGTCCGCCGATCGCGACTCACCTGCCCCATCAAACTCGAGAGATTCTTCGCCAAACATCCACACGGTCCCGTCGCCACTCTGTGCGTACCACTTGGTGGTTCGCTCGGAGAGGCGACCATCCAAGTACTCGAGCTTCGCGACCGTGCGACAGCGAACCCCAAGGATCGTGCGGTCTTCGTCGCCGACTTGAACCTCCTCGCGCTTGGCGAGGCCATCTCTCTCGCCCTCGTAGACCCACTCTGCGCCCACAGGGAAAGGCAGATACTCGTTGTCAATGACCGCGGCCCATGCCGCGGGGGCAGGAGAAGGACTCGGAGGTTGCTCCTCCGAAGGCGGAGGCTCCTGAGTATCCGGTGTTGTTGACGGCGGCGGAATGGGTTGGCTGCCGACGCCCCCGCCCCGCTCGGGTGCAGACGCGCCATCAACCGAGGCAGCGGCGTGAGTGAGTTTGTCGTCGTCCGCGAATCCGCATCCCGCGAGCACGAGAGCAAGAACGCCACCGAGGGCAATCGATTGAACGAGTCTCATGAGCGCTCTCCGTGACGACCAGGGGGCAGACGGATTGCGCCCTTGGCAACCCTCTGCTGCCGACAGCGTAGGCCCCTCCTTGCTCATGGGAGCAGGAATTGGCGCACTTGGGGTCGAATCGGGCACGCGACAGCCGGTCGCCTTCCTTTCAGCGACCTTTCGATGGGCGCCATTGAGTGTGCAGGCTGCTGCCGCGGGCCCACAGATTCCACCCTCCCACGGCTCCAGCGGGAGCCGCCCAGGCATGGTCCTCAGCCATCGCCCCCCCCTCCGGAGGTTGAGATGCGAAGACAGGCGCCTTGGCGAGTGCGGGCATTCGCCGTCCGACCTCGTCCCCAAGAGCGTTGCAACGCGACCGTGGATGCGGCAGGTGCGCTGCCCACGGCCGGCACTACACGGGTGTTCCGCTACGCCGCGGCCGGAGGCGCTGCGACAGGGGTGCACTATGCCGTCTTGGCCGCGCTTGTCTGGTCAGGCCTACCTGCACCGGCCGCGACCGCATCCGGCTCCGCCGTCGGAGCGCTCGTGCACTACGGGATCTCCGCACGGCACGTCTTCGGACAGGACATGGGAACCCGATCTGCCGCGACCTTCGCCGGTGTGGCCCTGCTCACCGCGGCTCTGAACGCCGGTCTGGTCTGGTGCTGGCACAACAACCTGGGGTTCGCCCTCGCCTGGGCTCAACTGGGCGCGACGGCGGTGAGTTTCGCGTTCTCGTTCGTACTCAACGACCTGTGGACCTTTGCCGGGGTGGCTCCCGTACACGCGTCCGCCGTTGGAGACGGCATCTCCTGCAAGAGCGGGCAACCGCACGGAAGCCAAGCCCCGGAGCGGCAAGAGTCTGGCCATGCCGGAGCCTAGTCTCGTCGCTGGGCGACCGCACCTCCTTGGGTGGAGCGCGCTTGGGATCTGCATGGTTCTCATGCTCCTGCGCGCCGCAACGCTTCCCATGTATCCGCTGACCGATCGGACGGAGAGCAGGTATGGCGAAATCGCGCGCGCGATGGCGACGGATGGGGACTGGGTCACACCAAGACTTCAAGGCGAGCCTTTTTGGGGCAAGCCGCCGCTAGCGACATGGGCGCAGGCTGCTGGCATCTTCGTCCTCGGACCGACCGAGTTTGCTACGCGGCTACCGGCTTGGTTGGCTGCGCTTCTCACTCTCTTGGTGGTCTGGCGCACCGGGGTCGCGCTCGCGGGGCCAACCGCGGGCATTGCCTCTGCCGTGGTGTTCGCCTCCATGCCACTCACGCTCTTCATGGCCGGCGCGGTCATGACAGACCCGTTTCTTGTGCTTGGAACGGCCGTATCCATGTACGGAATTCTGGCGTCAACAGGGGACCACGCGCCACACCACTCGGCGCGCCGCTCGCCCTGGCGCGTCGCGGCCATCGTGGCTGTGGGCCTCGCCATCGCCTCACTGGCGAAGGGGCCGGTCGGCTTGGTGTTCGGGGGCGCGCCCTTCTTGGCCATGACCCTGTTTCCCGAAGGGCGGAGACGACTCTCCGCTTGGCCGTGGGTCCGCTGTCTAGTCCTGCTGGGATTGCTCGTTCTTCCCTGGTACATCGCGGCCGAGGTGCGGACACCAGGCTTCCTCCGCTACTTCCTCGTCGGAGAGCATGTGGAAAGATTCCTGAATCCAAGTTGGAGCGGTGACCTCTACGGAGGCACCCACCCCCGGCCGCGCGGGACGATTTGGCTCTACCTGCTTCTTGGCGTGGGACCGTGGGTGCCCGCCATGCTGAGCGCGCTGTGGCAGGGTTGTCGAGGAGGCAGGCTCCGTTCACTGCCCGCGCGACCTCGCTACGTGGCCCTGGGCGTGGCGTGCCTGTTACCCCTAGCTCTATTCACCCTGGCCGGGAGCATCCTGCCCACGTACGTGTACCCCGTGCTTCCGGCCCTGTGCGTGTTGATCGGCGCACACCTGGCCAACTCCGGGCTGGTATCTCGCGCACGGTGGCGGAACTTTCTTCGCACTCCCCAACTGGTCGCGTTCACAATGTGTGTGATCGTTCCCGCACTGGCGTTCGTCCCTGACACCGTGTGGGACGGCGCGACGCAGCGCCGTATCCTGAAGGACGTCGACGCGGATGTCGTGATCTACGGTCGGCCAATCACGACGCTCTACAGTGCCTCCTTCTACAGCCGGGGAACGGCGATCGGCGTGGAGGACGCCAAAGATGCCAACTGGGATCGTGCCCGCGTCAAGGGTGTCAGCGTCGTGGTCGTGACAAAGAACTTCGACTTCCGCCAAGTACCCAAGGACCTCCGGCTTCGACTGACGCTAGTCGATCAAGGTCACGCGGCGTACCAGATTTGGCGGTTACGGCCCGATGCGCTGAACCGGTGAGTGTCAAGGTAGTTGCCGCCTCGCGACCTGTGCCCATTCGCGAGGGAGCCAGATCGCGATGATGGGTGCCCGAACTCGTCGCCCACTCCGAGGTCCTGAGCCCAGATTATCGGGGTTGTTTCAGAAGCGTTTCAGCTCCATTCCCGCCAGCTTTCACGCATGGGCAAATGAACAGCACAGGGTTCCGGGCGAGCACTAGCGTGCACGTAGCGATCGTCGCTTGCGGAGCCCGCCATGCACAAGACACACGCCAGCGCCGCGGCGCACTCTATCGCGCGAGTTCGTGCCGTAGTGCGCGCGAGCGCCAGAACGCGCCGTACGCGGAACGGGCTTGGCACCATCTCATGCTTGGTCAGCGCGATGGTGCTCTCCGCTTGCGGCGGTGGGTCCGTTCCGAGACTGGCAGGGGTGCAAAGCACCCCCGAGTTTGAAGGCCAGACCTTTGCTGGCGACGTTTCGAACCTCCACTATCCACTTATCCCCGGCACGGAACTGACGTATGCACGCGCCGAGGGAACGAGCGTGGAGACAACCACCGTTCGGGTGACAGCGCGCAAGAGGGAAGTGCTGGGGGTCAGCTGCGCCGTCGTGACAGAGACCGTCCGGCTCGACGGCGTGGTCATCGAGGAGTCGGAACGGTGGCACGTTCAGGACACGCAGGGAAACGTGTGGAACATGGGCGTCATGGA
The DNA here is from genome assembly GCA_029259795.1 of Planctomycetota bacterium. Classification (GTDB taxonomy): domain Bacteria; phylum Planctomycetota; class PLA2; order PLA2; family JAEUHO01; genus JAHEIK01. The sequence continues at coordinate 4,266 of JAJDEM010000169.1, read as the reverse complement.
ACGCGGCCCTCCTGGCGGTAGCCCGCAGGCTGAAGGCGAATCTTGGGAGGCCGGCCGGGCCGGGGCGCGGCCCGGCATCGCGATGTTCGCGTATCCCGTCCGCGGCACGACCTACCCGTCCGAGCCCCGCCCCGCGGGCGAAGCTGAGATTGCGACCGTGAGCTCGCTCGGAGCGACCGTGCTCGTGCCGTTTGGTGGCGTGGGTCCATGCATTGAGATCACAGAGCGACTGGAGCTTGAGTCGGGTGGCGCGGAGCGATCCTACTTTGCGCCGGGCGTCGGCCTCGTGCTCGAGATCGACGCCGAAGGCCGACGGCTGGAACTTGTTCGCGTCAAGTTCAACTAGCGTGCGCTGGATGACGAATCATGCGTTCACGGTCCTCGCCTTGGCCGTCGGCATGCTCGCAGCGGCCGGCTGTCGAAGCCATCTGCCACTTTCGGATGCACACCACGACAGCGGCGGCCCCGCGCGTCTCATCTCACGGGGCCAGCCCGGGGCCGCCCTAGGCCGTACGATCCGTGACTCACTTCGTGACTTTGGGTCGCCTCCGAGTCGCGTCCAGGGGGCAGCGTTGCCCACGATCTACCCATCGCTGACTCGGCGATCCAAGAGATGGGATGATTGGGCGAGTCTCGGGGCCAGCGCGGCGATTCTCACGTTCGGTGTCTCTGCGTTTGCGTCTGGCGATCATGCCCGCATTGAGAATGTAGGACACATCTTCAAGAAGAACGCGGTCCTGGTGCCACTTGCCACCGGAGCGCTCCACGGTGATCCCGTAGGCATGATTCAGTACGGGGCGTCTGCGTCTGCGACGAGCATCATCACGGACCTCTTGAAGACGGGTGTCGCCAAACGTCGGCCCGGCGGCGGTGACGACACGACCTCGTTCCCCTCGGGTCACACAACGGCAGTCTTCTCCAGTGCTGCCTTTCTTCAGTCACGCTACGGTTCCCGCGTCGGGGTTCCCGCGTATCTGGCGGCGGCTCTTACGGCGGCGAGTCGGGTCGCCTCGGGTCGGCACTTCCTTGATGATGTGGTCGCCGGGGCGAGCATCGCCATGATCTTCAATTGGGCCCTCGTCCGACCGTACCGGCCTCGAGTGGCCGGCGCTCGACGGCGCGGTCAGAGTCCGATCTGGCGCTATGAGTTCGACGTGGGCGTCTCCCGCGCCTTGGAAAATGAAGTCCAAGCGCCCGTGCCGGACGGTAGCTCCATGGACCTCACCTCGTTCGGGTCTGCCGAACGAAGGACTCCCTATACGGCCGCCACGCTCGAGTACAGGAACCCCGGAAGCGAGCACGAGTTCGCCCTCCGCATACTCCCGTATGACGCGCAAGGCTTGATTGTCTTCGCCGATCCCAGGTCCGCTGGCGGGGTCACGTTTCCGTCCGGCGTCGAGACAAGGGTGCGTTACACGTCGAATGAGATTCGATTGCGCTACCGGCGCACATTGCGCGGTCGGTATCCCGTCAGGGTCAAAATCGGTGGGCAGGTCTCGGCGCTGCATCACCGTATCGATCTATCGCAGCCCGGCCTCGTCGCGCGTGGAGGCGCCGTTTCCTGGCAACTCGGTCCCCACGCCTATCTCGGTTACGAGCTGTGCCGGGGCGTGGAGGCATGGGCCGAGCTCGATGCGCTGGTGCATCTCCACGGCTACGCCTTGGGTGGTCAGACTGGTGTGCGCTGGAAGTTCCATCGTGAATGGGATGTGGGGCTCGGTGTTCGCTACGACCAACGATCAACCCGCGCCTCTACGCTGAACAACGAGTTCTCCTTCATCGGCGGTTTCATTTCGATCGGGCACACGTTCCGATGATGCCCTGGCGACCGTCCGGGCCCGCGCCGCGGTCAAGTGGTGTGTATCAAAGTTAGAAGGCTGAGTGGGCTCAAGAATCCAAGATGAACCGAGCGTTCGTTGCAGTGAATCGGAGATCGCGCGGGGTGCACGGCTGCACCCTCAGCCAGTCCTAAGCAAGCGTGTGTACGCTCCCTAAAGTCCGCGTCGCTGGACACCGAACAACCGCCCCGGGCCTCAACCCGCCCTAGCGAGCACCAACGTGCCCAGTCTTCGCGCCCTCCTCCTGCTCACCGTCTTGGCCCTGCTCACCGCGGCATGCGCCTCACCCGTCATGCTGCGCGACGGTGCGGCAACACGAGCGACTCTCGCTAGTCGGACGGGGAGCCAGCTCCACGTTGACGTCGACGATGGCCTCGAGGAGGCGGAGGCGGTTGCGCTGGCACTGGACTCAAACCCCGAGTTCGCAGTCGCCCTCGCCCGACTTGGCCTCTCCAGCGCCGATCTTGCGCAGGCCGGTCTACTCAAGAACCCCGTGCTCTCGCTTCTGTTCCCCGTGGGGCCGAAGCAGTTCGAGAGCGCCCTCTCGATCCCCCTCGACGCTTTGTGGACGCGTCCGCACCGCGTGGCCCTCGCCACGCTGGACCTCGAACAGGTTGCGCATGAGCTTGAGCAGGAGGGCCTGACGCTCATCGCGAAGACCCGCGGCGCCTACCTGGAAGCGGTCCTAGCGCGCGAACTCCGCACTGTGGCAGCCCGGCGCACAGCACTGCTGGCCGAGCAACTGAGGCTCGAGACCGTACGGGTCGAGGCCGGTGATGTCTCCGCCGCCAGTCTGCCGCCGCGCAAGCTCGCGCTCCAGGCCGCCAAGGAGGTCGAGCACACGCTCGATCTTCGCACCTGCCGCGCCATGCTCGCGTTACGCGGCTTCCTCGGCGTGGACTCGGTTCTCTCCGCAGACCACCTCACGCTGGTCCTGGACGCGTCGCGCGAGACCGCGCCCGCGCCCGAGCTGGATACCGTGCGCAAACGAGCGGCGGGCGCACGGCCCGACGTGCGCGCGGCCGAGCTCGGCGTCGAACGTGCGGCGCTGCAGTGCGCGCTCTCCAAGCGCGACATCGCGGCCGTACAACTCGTACTCGATGCGAATGGGAGCGGGCTGGAAGGCTTCGAGTCCGGTCCCGGGCTAGTTCTGGAACTTCCCGTGTTCGACAATGGGCAGGCGCGCAGGGCGAAGGCGCGGGTCGAACTGGAGCAAGCTGTGGCGCGTCACCACGCGGTCTACCGCCAGCTCTCCTTGCAGGTCGAGGAAGCCCGCTTGGGGCTCGTGCATGCGCGGCTGCGACGCCGACGCGTCATGGGCGGTGCTCTTCGCGTAGCAATGGCGGCCGAGGCGGATGCGCGCGCGGCCAAGGCGGCCGGTGAGTCATCCCAAGTCGAACTCGTCGCAGCCCAACTCGCCGTCGTCGATGCTGAGTCCCGCGCCATTGAGTCCGCGGCCAGCGAGCGCTTGGCGCGCATCCAACTTGATCACGCGGTCGGCCGCACCCTCGAGCCATAGGAGAGACCGATCATGCCGCACGCTCCCGCCACCGCCGCGGCTCGCAGCCTCTTGCTGTGCATCGCGGCGTGCATCCTCCCGAGCTGCGGCCAGCCTGCCGGACCCAAGGGGCACAAGGCGCCGCCCCCTGCACGCGTCGAGGGGTCACGGCCGGAGAGCGAGAACGCCGTCGTCGTTCTGGAGCAGGCCGCGGTTCAGCGTCTTGGCATCACGACGGCCAAGACCACGAAGCGAGACGCGCGGCAGAGCCGGGTGCACGCCTGCCGCCTCGTGCAACCGCCGGGCACACGCATCGTGATCGCGGCGCCCGTCCTGGGTCGGGTCATGAGTACGCCGCCGGCACCGCTGTCGGCGACCAAAGCCGGTGCGCCTGCACTCACATTCCTCCCGCTTCTCAGCCCCGACCGCGCCGTCATCACGCCAGCCGAGAGCCTGACGATCGCCTCCCGCCTGGCGGATATCGAACTGATGAAGTCGGACGCGCGCGCCGCCATGGCCAAGGCGCGGCCGCGCCTCGCCGGCGCCAAGGTCGCCCTCGAGCGTGCGGAGACGCTCGCGAGTTCGGAGGTGGGCAGCCAACGGCGCGTAGATGAGGCGCGCACGGAGCGCGATCTTGCCCAGGCGGATCTCGACACGGCGACCCGACGACTCGCGCGACTCGACGCAGTCAGTCTGAAGGCGACGGCGGGCGAAGCACCCGCCCCCATGCCGCTTTCGTTTCCGCTCACAGGGCACGTCGAGGACGTGTACGTGGGGGCGCGGCAGATTGTGGCGGCGGGGGCCCCGCTGCTTGCTGTCGTGGACACGCGTATCCTCTGGGCCGTTGTCTCGGTGTATGCCGGCGATCTCGATGGCTTGGACGCCACGGCCAGCGTGACGCTGGCGCGCCTCGGCGCGTCCGATGGCGCG
>JAJDEM010000168.1 GCA_029259795.1 Planctomycetota bacterium | reverse complement strand
AGGTGTCGCCCGCTCCGAGGACCACGGAGTGGCCCTGGCCGCGGAGCCACTTCGTGAGCTTGCCGATCGAGGTGGTCTTGCCGGCGCCGTTGACCCCGCAGACGAGGACGACGGTCGGGCCCTCCGCAGCGCGGGCCAGGGCGGTGCCGCCCATGGAGAGGCGCTCGCGGATCTGCTCCTGCAGAAACGCCTGCACGTCTTCCGCGGTCTTGAGGCGGCTGCCTGCGCTGCGTACGCCTTCGATCAACTCATCGGTGGTCTGGGGGCCCACATCGGAGAGCAGCAGGGACTCCTCGAGTTCCTCGAGGAGTTGCTCATCCACGGCGCGCCCGAGCGTAAGGACGGCCTTGACGCCGCTCGCAAAGCGCGAGCGGGTCTTGGCGAGACCGGACTTCAGCTTGTCGAAGAGGCCCATGCGATGGCTTGCTCCTGTGACGAACACGCGCTCAGGCGTGCAGGCCCTGGTCCTTGCGAATGCGATCGAGGATGCCGTTGACGAATGCGCCCGACGCCTCGGTGGAAAACTTCTTGCTGAGCTCGATGGCTTCGTTGAGGGCGACCTTCGTGGGGATGTCACCCGCGTAGAGCATCTCGTAGCAGCCAATGCGTAGCGCATTGCGATCGACGGCCGCCATGCGCTCGAGCTCCCAGTTGGCTGCCGCGGTGTCGAGCAGCGCGTCGATGGTGTCGCGGTGGGCGAGGACGCCCTCGACCAGCGTGCGGGCGTAGACCTTCACCTCGACGAGGGCTTCGGGGTCGGCGTGGCTCTCCTCGAGCTCGCCATCGAGGAACGCGTCGAGCGTCTCGCGATAGTCCGGTCCCTGGAAGTCCATCTGGAAGAGGAACTGCAGTGACAGCTCACGGGCCCGGGAGCGGGTTCTCATGAGCGTTGCCGCCGCTTCTCGAGAGCGCGGTAGGTGGCGGCCATGCGCAGCACGGCGTCGGCGCCCTCGATGCCCTTGTTGCCGCCCTTGCCCGTCGCGTCGCCAGCGCGCGCCTCGGCCTGCGCCTGGGTGTCGGCCGTGATCACGCCCAGGCCCACGGGGATGCCCGTGTCGAGGCCCACGCGGAGCAGGCCTTCGGCGCAGCCAGCCGCGACGTAGTCGAAGTGCGGCGTCTCGCCGCGGATGACGCAGCCCAGGGCCAGGATGCCGTCCATGTCCTCGCCCTTGGCGATCCACGCCGCGGCCTGCGGGAGCTCGTAGGCGCCCGGCACCTCGACCACGAGGATGTCCTCCTCCTTCACGCCTGCGGCGTAGAGGGTCTCGAGGGCCGCCGCCTGCAGGCGCGCGGTGATGTCGCTGCGCCACAATGCCGTGAGGACGGCAAGGCGGAGGCCGGTGCCATCGGGTGTGGAGGTGAGCGTCTCGGGCATGGTGGAAAAGATCCGCGGGGAGCGCAGATGCTACCCACGCCGTGGGCCCGGCGACACGTACTGTCCTACTCGGTTGGCCTGTCTTACTCGGTTGGCCGCTGCCCCGCATACCATCCCGCCATGCGGAGCGTGGAGCAGGCCCTCGATCTCATTGCCAAGGCCGCGGGGGAACCGCACTTCACACCGGAGTCGATCGCCTTGCCGGAGGCCCTCGGCCGCATCCTCGCCGCCGATGTCCGCATGGATCACGATGTGCCGCCGTTTCGCCGTGCGGCCATGGACGGGTTCGCCGTGCACGCCGACGAGATCGCGGAAGGTGCCCGGTTTCAGATCACGCAGGCGGTCATGGCGGGGGATGTACCCGCTGCGCCCGTGGCCGCAGGCGAGGCCGCGCGCATCATGACCGGTGCCCCGGTACCCGCCGGCGCCACGGCGGTCGTCCCGGTGGAGTGGACCGCCGAGACCGACGAGACGATGGTCATCGAGCGCCTCCCGCGCACGCCGGTGCACATCGTCGGCCAGGGTGAGCACGTTCGTTCAGGGGCGGTCATCGCCGAGCGCGGCTCGCCCATCCTGCCGGCCACGATGGGCGCGCTGGCGTCCGCCGGGCTCGCCCAGGTCGAAGTCGCCGCGCGGCCGCGCGTTGCCTTGATCGGTACGGGTTCGGAGTTGGTGCCGGTCGACCACGCCCCCGGACCGGGTGCGATTCGCAACAGCAACAGCGCCACCCTCTTCGGGCAGTGCCTGCGCGTCGGCGCCGCGCCGCGCGACCTGGGGATTGCGGCCGACGCCGAGGCGCCGCTGCGCGCTGCGATCCGCGAGGGTCTCGGCGCAGACGTCCTGTTGCTTTCGGGCGGAGTCAGCATGGGCGAGAAGGACCTCGTCCCCGCGGCCCTCGCTGCGGAGGGCGTGCGCTGTGTCTTTCATCGCTGGGCCGTCCAGCCCGGCGGACCGCTCTGGTTCGGCGTCAAGGACGACACCCTGGTCTTCGGACTGCCGGGCAATCCGGCGGCGGTGTTCGTCGGCTTCGAGCTGCTTGTCGTCCCGGCGCTGGCCACGCGCCTCGGGCGGCCCTGCCGGGCCCGTGCGAGCCTCCGCGCGCGCTATGAGGGTCCCTGGGGCAAGGCCGCCCCCCGCCGCCGCTACCGCCCCGTGCGGCTGCGGAGTGGGGCGGACGGCACCCTCGTCGCGCAGGCGACGCCCTGGCAGGGATCCGGCGATCCGTTCGGGCTCGCCCGGGGCGATGCGCTCGCGGCGCTGGCCGAGGGCGCCGCGGCCCCCGCCGACGGGCCGGCGCTGGTCGACGTCGTGCCGCTCACCGAGTCGCTCCAGCTCTGGGGAACGGCGTGAGGCGCGTGGCCCTGATCTGCGCCGGCCTCGCGCTGGGTCTGCTCTCCCTGCCGCCGGGGCCGCTGCCGATGCTCGTCCTCGTCGCGGATGTGCCCTTCCTGGCACTTCTGTTCTTCGACGGCGGGCGTCACTGGAAGCGCTGGACCCTGCTCTACGGCGTCCTGCACATCGGGCTGAGCGTGCGCTGGCTGGCCCACATCACCCCGATCCAGGTCCTGGCCTCGGGCCTCGTCATGGGCTCGACGTACCTGCTCTTCGGATGGGCCGTCCGCGCCCTGGCGACGCGGCGCGTGCCGTTTGCCCTCGGCTTCGGCCTCCTGGCGGTGTTCGAGGAGATGCTGCGCATGGTGTGGATGGGGGGCTTCCCCTGGCCGGCCCGCTCCCTGGCGTTTGCTTCCACGGCAGCCTGGGATGGCGGGCTCTCCGCCCTCCTGCCCGCGGCCTCTTGGTTCGGCGCCTGGGGGTTCTCGTTCCTCGCTGGCCTCGCCGGTGCGACGGTCTACCGGGAAGTCGTCGAGGGCATGGGCGGTCGCTCGTGCCCGCGCGCGCAGCGTCTGGCGCGCCTTGCGCTGGTACCGGCCGTGCTCCTGGGGTTGATGGCTCTGGTGGAGATCCGTCGCGCCGACGACAATGCCGCCTTGTCCGACGGTACGTCGTGGTCGACCGAGCGGGAGATGCTGGTCATTCAGGCCGTGATCCCCCAGTCGCTGAAGCAGGGCAGCCCCGAGTCGACGAAGCGGATGTTCGACGATCACGTTCGCTTGGCCAGCCGCGGCGCGCTGCGCATCGGGTCCGACAACCTGCTCGCCATCCTCTGGCCCGAGACCATGTCGCCATGGCCGCTGCTCGACGCCGACATCGCCGCGCGCTTCCCCGAGGCGTGGGAGGACGAGGTGGGGGTGCTGCGACGCTTGCGCCGGGATGCGCCGCTCGCCCGCAACGTGCCGTGGCTGATCGGAGCCATTCACCATTTCCGCCGGGGGGACGAGCGCCATACGGCTGTCTGGGCCTACGGCGACTACGACAGCCTCTTCTGGCTCGATCCAGCCCAGGCCCCGGCGATGGATGACCCGACCCCGGCCCAGCCGACGCTGGGAACGCGGGCCCCGTGGGTGAAGGGCCGCCACGACAAGGTGAACCTGGTTCCGGGCGGCGAATACACGCCGGGGGGCGAGCTGTTTCCCCCGCTGAAGCTCTTCCGGAAGATCATCTCGGACTTCCCCGGCCTCGACGCGGGCGCCCTCGAGCAGGAGCCTTGGGTGTTCACGGATGGCCCCGGCGGGCGGGCCCTCAAGGTCGGCTCGGTCGTCTGCTACGACATCGCGTTTCCGCGCGCCTGCCGGGCGTGGCGCCGTCAGGGCGCCCAGGTGCTGCTCAATCCCGGAAACTACGGCTGGTTCGGCCCCACGGGCTTCCGAGCCCAGATCGCGGCCATCTCCCGCCTGCGGGCCGCCGAGCTCGCCGTCACGGTCGTCGTGGCCGGCAACACCGGCCCCACGGCCTTCTACGACCCCCTGGGGCGCCCCTACGGCCGCTTTCAGCCCGCCGATGCGGCGGAAGCCGTGCCCGCAGGGCCGATCTCGACGACCTATGTGCCCGGCTGGGCCCATGCGCCGCTCGAGATCCGGGACTACGAGACCCGCTACACGGCGTGGGGCGATCGGCCCTGGTACCTGCTGGGCCTGGTCCTCGTCCTCGCCTCGATTCTCGGGGGTCGAAGACCCGTCGCGCCCTGTCGGGATCCCGCGTAGGATGCGCGCGTAAACCTCCAAATCGTTGCGAAGGCTTCGGTTAGGTAGGGCGCCCGATTCGGGTGCCGTTCCTGTCCATAGCGAAAACCTTTGCTTCATGCCGGGGGTTTTGGCATAAACCCGGACGCCACCGCGGGATGCCGCCCCCAGGGAGGGGGGCGCTCGTGAACGGGTACCCAATTTCGTGCGCGCTTCTAGAGGGTAGGAGCCGCAAGGAGAGATTCATGAGCACCGTCGCAAAAATCTTGGTCGTCTTGAACTTGCTTCTCGCCGGCTACTTCCTTTCGTCCGCATCGACGTTCTTGGCCAACCAGGACAAGCTGAAGGACAAGCTCGCGGATGAAGAAGGCCGCCACGATGTAACGAAGAAGAACAAGGACGAAGAGATCGCCTCGCTCGTCTCGCGTCTTCGCGCCGTGCAGCAGGACCTCACAAAGGTCCAGACCGAGCGCACCGAACTCGCAACGAAGGCCACGGCGATCAGCGCCGAGATCACGCACTTGCGTGAGGCCTACAACGAGTTGGCAGCCAACGCCACGCGCGCCCAGCGCACCGTGGACCAGCTCTCCAACAGCCTGAACTCGGCGCGCGACATGGGCGCTGCCCTGCAGTCTGACAACAACAACCTGCGCGACAACTTGAAGTCGGCGCAGGACGATCGCGATGCCAAGGTCGCTCAGGTCAACGCGCTGCAGCAGCAGCTGACCAACGAGACCGAGAAGGGCAAGAGCCTCGAGAGCAAGCTTGCTTCGGCCAATGAGAAGATCAAGCGCCAGGGCTTCGAGATCGCCTACATCAAGGACAAGTTCCCCGGCATCATCGCCAGCAACCAGCCGGCCCACAGCGGCAAGGTGCTCGCCGTCGACAACGACGCGAACGTCTTCGTGATGAGCCTCGGCAAGGAAGACGGCGTCGAGAGCGGCTTCCAGTACATCGTCTCGCGCGGCAGCGAGTACATCGCCACGATCCAGATCACGGACGTCCAGGCGAAGCAGTCGGCGGGTCGGGCCATCAAGTCCCTCTCCAAGGGTGCAATCAACCGCGGCGACAAGGTCATGAACGGCAACTAGGCAGCGCCTGTTCCGCGGACAGGCTCGGCCGCACGGCCAGCGCCTCGACGCCCTACGACCAGGCACGCCCAAAGTCGGCGACGGGAGACATTCCATGGCACGCGATATCTACGAAGACCACGATGAGGCGTCCGAAGCTCCGCGCGAAATGCTGAGCACCGGCCTTGTCATCGTCACCACCCTGGTGCTGCTGGCGGCCTGCTTCTTCATGCAGAAGGCCTTGGGCGAGCACTACGACGAGGGCCTTTTTGCCGACAAGCAGGCCGCGCCTTCTGACGGCTAACGAGCCGAGCGCCGCGCTGCAAGGCAGCCGACTCGCACGAGTCTGACCCTCCGATGCCCCCGCGAGCCACCGGCTCGCGGGGGCATCGCTACGTTTTGGCCGGCGCCAGGCGCGGAGCCCGCCCGCCTCGATCCGAGCCATGGATCGCAGAAAAGCACCCTCGGGCTCCCCTCGGGCCCCTCGGCGACCGACCCCTAGAGGTACCGGCGGCTCGCCGGAGGTCCGCGGAGCGCCCTTTCGGGCGGTGCCCACCCGTCGGATGCTCCAGCGTCTGAGCCTGGCCGGCCTCGTGGCATGCCCGGGGCCGTCCCTTGGTCGGTGTACATAGACGCCGCCGAGGGGGTGGTGCTCTTGCGACCGCCGCTAGCCCCGTCGGCGGTCGGGGATCGAGGCTGCGGCAATGGCGCCGTGACGTCGGGGCCCTGGAAGGCGGACCCACCATGCCCAAGTTGATCGAGTGGCTCGTCGGGAAGTTCTCCATCGATATGGGGATCGACCTGGGGACAGCCAACACGCTGGTTTGCGTGCAAGGGCGCGGCATCATCCTGAACGAGCCGTCCGTGGTGGCCGTGAAGAAGGGCACCAATCGAGTCCTGCTCGAAGGTCGCGCCGTCGGTGATACCGCGAAGGAGATGCTCGGGAAGACCCCGGGCAACATCGACGCGATCCGGCCGCTCAAGGATGGCGTGATCGCCGACTTCGAGATCACCGAGGCGATGCTCCGCTACTTCATCTACAAGGTCCACGACCGCACATGGGCCGTGCACCCCCGCGTCGTCATCGCGATTCCCTACGGGATCACGCCCGTCGAGAAGCGCGCGGTGATCAACTCCGCCGAGCGCGCCGGCGCGCGCAAGGTGTTCTTGATCGAGGAGCCGATGGCTGCAGGGATCGGTGTTGGCCTGCCGATCACCGAGCCGCAGGCCTCGATGATCGTCGACATCGGCGGTGGCACGACCGAGGTTGCCGTCATCTCGCTCGCGGGGATCGTGACCGCGCAGTCCATGCGCGTCGCGGGTGACTCGATGGACGAGGCCATCGTCAATCACATGCGCAACACCTACAACCTGCTCATCGGTGAGCAGACCGCCGAGAAGATCAAGATCGGCATCGGCAGCGCGTACCCGCTCAAGCGCGAGATGACCATGGACGTCAAGGGCCGCGACATCAAGCAGGGCCTGCCCCGCAAGGTCGTCGTCACCTCCGAGGAGATCCGCGAGGCGCTCCAGGAGCCGGTTCGCGGCATCGTCGACACCGTCAAGACGACGCTCGAGTCGACCCCGCCCGAGCTGGCGGCCGACCTCGTGGACAGCGGTGTGGTCGTGGCGGGCGGTGGCGCCCTCCTGCGAGGCCTCGACCGCGTGATCGCCGAGGAGATCAACCTGCCCGTCCGCGTGGCCGAGGATCCCCTCACCGCGGTGGCCCGTGGCACCGGGGTCTTCCTCGAGAAGATCCGCGACCTCCGCATGGCCCTCGACTCGAGCGACGACTAGACGCCGCGTTGGCGGATCCCTCCGCGGAAGGCGCCGTCGCGCCAAGCGGGCCCTTGACCTTTGCCCTTCGCGGGCTTCAATACTAGATGCTGGGGGCAAACGCAGTTTGCCCCCCAAGATAGACCCTTCGGGTGGCCGGCGTGGCCCCGGACCGGGCGAGCGGAGGTGGGCGCATGCGCTTGCGCAAGCGACATGCATGGGGCGTAGTCCTGATTGCCCTGTTCGCGCTGCCGGTCTTCAAGCCGGGCGGCGTGCCTCTCCTCGAGGAGCCGACCGGCTCGTTCTTCGGCTGGTTCTCCGAAGTCACGCCGAGCCCACATGCCTTCGCCAAGAGCGAGGGGGACGGCTCGGACAGTCCGCGCATCCGCGCGCTCGAGCAAGAGCGGGCCCGTGACTGGAACGACCACCTCCGCGCGCAGGACCGCCTGCGCCAGCGCGCCGAGCTGCTGCAGGTGCTCAAGCGCTCCCAGCTCGACCGTCTGCCGCGCGGCGTGCTCGCGCGCGTCCTGCGTGCGAGTGACCCCTACCCGCTGCGCCGTTCCATCCTCATCGACCGCGGGACGGACGACGGCGTGCGCGTGGGCGATACCGTCGTCATGGGCGGCACCTACGCTGGCCGCGTGCGCTCCGCGCGCTCCAGCACGTCGCTCGTGCAGCTCTTGACCGACCCGCGTTCGCGCCAGGAGGTCTTTGTCCGCACCAGCAAGGGCAAGCTGCTGCGCGGCTACGCGCAGCGCTCCGGCACGCGGGACGGCGAGGACAACCTCGAGATCAAGTTCGTCCGGCTCACGCCGGGCGTCGGTGTCATCCAGGCGAAGGCTCCGGTGTTCACCTCGAACTTCGATGAGCGCGTTCCCGCCCACCTCCTGATCGGCCTCGTCAGCGAGGTCTCCGATCCGAACATGGACCGCATGCCCACGCTCTCGGTTCGGCCTGCGCTGGACCTGGACCGGTCGACCGAAGTCATCGTCCTGCTGACGTCGCCGATCCGTTCGCGCGCGGGCAGGTGAGCCTCGTCCTGCTCCTCGGCCTGATGCTGCTGGCGACCGCGCTCCCAGACCTCGTTCCGTCCATCCTGAGCATCGATCGGCATCCCCCGGACCTCTGGGCCATCGCCGCGCTCTACCTCGCCTTCCGCGCGCGCGGCTTCCGCTCCGTCGGCTGGGCCATCGGCATCGGCCTCGTGCGCGACTGCGTCTCGCTGGATCCGTTCGGCACCCACGGCTTCGTGCTCGGCGTCGTCGCCTACATCGTGTGCGAGGGGCAGACGTCACGCGGTCGCATCGATGGCGGCATGCGGGCGCTGCTCACAGGCGCCGGCGTACTCGGCGCGAGCTGGCTGTATCTCCTGCGCATCCTGCCGCTCGGTGGGGGGGTCGTGACCTTCGGGGCCTTCGTCGACGCCGTCCCCGTCGCGCTCTGGTCCACGCTCATGGCGCTGGGGCTGTACCCGGTGTTTGATCGCTTCGGCCTCTTCGACGAGATCTGCGGGAGGGCCCGTGCGCTTTCGACGTAGGACCCCCTCGTGCTGTGTAGTCAGCCGTGTCGGCCTCAGGGTCTTCGACCGGTTTGATCGCTTCGGTCTCTTCGACGAGATCTGCGGGAGGGCCCGTGCGCTTTCGACGTAGGCTCCTCCTCCTCTACCTCGTCTTCTGCGTCGGACTCGGCGTGGTGTGGCTGCGCGCCTCGCAGCTGCAGCTGCTCGACGGCGATGCCTGGGCCGCTGCCGCTCGCAAGATGCGCCAGCACACTGAGCCCCTCGAGGCGCGCCGGGGCGCGATCATCAGCGCGGACGGCAAGATCCTTGCCCAGGACGCGCATGTGTTCCAGCTGGCCGTGAGCTGCTGGGAGTGGCAGCGCCGCGGTCGCGCGCGCTGCCCTGACTGCCGCGCGATGTACTTCGAGCGCGGCACGAACCTCAAGCGCATCTACATCCCGACGCGCTGCGCCTGTGCCCGCTACGCGCAGCGTGGCGGCTCCGGCGAGCTCCAGCGTGACGCCTACCCGCGCAGCGACATCACCCCGGAGACGAGCGGTCGCCTCGAGCGCTTGCCCGACGGCGACCTGAGTGCCTTCGAGAAGGCACTCGAGCTCAAGCCGGGCGAGCTGGCCAGGCGCGTCGGGCGTCGCATCGACGAGATCGACGCGATCATCGCGGCGATGGAGAAGGCCGCGCGCGCCAAGGGTGACTCCTCGCCGTTCCTGCAGTCACGCTTGGACATGAAGCGTCAGGACCTCTTGATGCGACCCAACGTCATCGTGGCGCGGGTTGCGCCCGAGGTGGCGCGCCTGGTCCTGACCGACGAGGACGGCCGCTACCGCGGGCTGCGGATCGTCGACGCCCTGCGTCGGCACTATCCCCAGGGCAACTTCGCGCCGCACGTGCTCGGGTGGACGTCTCAGCTCGCGAGTCGAGCGGAGTACGTCGCGCTCGTGAAGCGCTACGGTGAGGCGGCCATCACGCCGAGTACCCGCGTCGGACGCCGCGGCCTCGAGAAGAGCTACAACGCGCCGCTGCACGGAACGCCGGGCCGGCGCACCCTGGGGCGTGACAAGGATGGCCAGTTCACGAAGGTGCTGAAGGACAAGCCGCCGCGACCCGGCCGCACGCTCTACAGCTCGATCGACCTTGGCGTCAGCCGCGAAGCCGAGCGCATCCTCGGCGAGATCGGCAACAGCGAGCGCACGGGGGGCTACTTCCCTGGCGGACTCGCGTCCGCGGGCTTCGTAATGCTCGACGCCAATACGGGGGAGATCCTCGTCTGGGCCGAGACGCCGAGCTTCGACCTGAACAAGGATCTCGACACCCTCTACGACGTCGACGACGCCGAGCCGATCATCGACGAGGACGGCCTTCGTGCGTGGAGGCCCCGTGGCCAGCTGGACGGCGCGCTCACGCTCGAGGCCTGGCAGCAGGGGCTCGTCGTGCCTGTGCCGCTGACGCTCAGCCGCAACGGGCAGGTGGCCGTCGAGCCGGGCTCGACGATGAAGCCCTTCATCGCGCTTGCCATGCTCTCCAGCGGCCGGCCCCTGCCCTTCCAGGAGTTCACGTGCGGCGGCCGAGGCAAGCCGTACTGCCATTGCCATCGAAGCAACCTCGACCTCGAGGGTGCCATTTGCAGCTCGTGCAACCGCTACTTCGCCTTCTCGTTGCGCGACTCGAAGTACTGGCCGCACTACCGCCGCTCGGTGGGGGCCTTCATTGACTCCCTCGGCTTCGGGCAGGCGCCCACGAGCGAGTGCGCCGAGTGGGAGAAGGGGCAGTGGCTCTGGCCGTGGATCGACTTCGAGCTGGCGGACGTCACCGCGCGCGCCCAGGCGATCCTGCGCGAGAAGCACGCCGACGCCGGCATCACGCTCACGCTGCGGCTCGCCCCCGGCACGCCTGCGCGGGTCGGCGGCAACCGCGACCGCCTCGCCGCGAAGCTCGCGAAGCTGGCCGTCTGGACGGGCAAGCACAGCGGCTCCCGCACCCTGCAGCTCGGCGTTGCGCGGGAGAAGGCCGAAGGCTCCTCCGTCACCCTGCGCTTTGGTATGCGTGCCGCCGGTCGCGCCGCTTGGTTTGCGCTGCCGGGTACGCGCGCCTCCCAGCCGCTGCCGCGCGTGCTGGCCGCCATGCCGGCGGAGCGTCGCGGGATCGACGGATCGATCGAGCAGGGCGGTACGGCATGGTTCCGCGTGGCGTTCCCGAAGCGCGTCGGCCGCTCGGATCCGCAAGAGCCTCCGGTGATCCTCCCTCCCGACGGACGCAATGTGGCCATCGGGCAGGGGCCCGTCGTTGCGACGCCCCTGCAGCTGGCCCGTGCGGTGGCGTTGATCGCCAACGGCGGCGTCCTCGTTGAGCCGCACGCGGTCCGTGCGATCGGTACCCGACGCACGACGTTCGAGCGTCGGCGCCTGCCGATCGAGGCGGCGCACCTGGATCGCGTGCGCTCCGGCATGTGGGCCGTGGTCAACACGCCGCAGGGCACGGCGCATCGCCACCCCCGCTGGCGCGACGTGCCTGCCGAAGTCTCCGGCAAGACCGGCACGGCCCAGGTCGGCAAGAGCTGGCGCCCGTGGACCCTGACCAAGGAGGAGCAGCAGGAGATCGGGCCCTGGCACCACTGGTTCGTCGGCTTCGCCGAGGCGCCGGGGCAGCGCACCGTCGCCTTCGCGTGCGTGTTCCACTCCCGCACCGAGGCAGCCGCGGGCCTCACCTCGGCGCCCGCCGCGCAGCAGATTCTCACCCAGTGGTACGCGTCGGGTCGCTCGCTGCAGCCGGCGGCCCCCGCAGGCAGGAAGCGGTAGCCGTGCGCGAGATGACCCTCAGCGAGCGGCTGAAGTCCGCCGACTGGCTCTTGCTGGGCCTCGGGGTCCTGCTCTCCTTCGTGGGCGTCGTCGCGGTGGAGACCGCCGGGGGCGAGGCTCTGGACTACGGGTCCACCCAGATGCGCTGGATGGTCCTCGGCGTCGTCACCTGCCTCCTCATGCTCGCCGTGCCCTACCGCTGGGTCGTCCAGTTCCGCTGGCTCTGGTACGTCGGGGGCCTCGCCCTGCTGCTGCTTGTCCTCTTGGTGGGGAGCGGCAAGAGCGCGGGACGCTGGATCTCCGTCGGCCCGTTCCGCATGCAGCCGAGCGAGCTGATGAAGCTCATCCTGGTCATCACGCTCGCGGGCTACATCCGCTACGAGCGGAGCTACCGCACGTTCCGTGGGCTCGCGACGCCGTTCGTGATCACGCTCATTCCCTTCATGTTGATCATGAAGCAGCCGGACCTCGGTACGGCGCTGTTGTTGCTGCCGATCCTGTTCACCCTGCTCTACGTCTCCGGGGCGAACCGCAAGCACCTCTTGATCGTTGCCGGCGCCGGCATGCTCGCCGCCCTCACGCTCTACTTCACGCCCGGGCTGATGAACGAGTATCAGAAGAACCGCGTCCGAGCGTTCCTCATGCAGGGCAGCAACGAGACGGACCTCCTGCGCAGCCACAACCACCACATCCACAACAGCAAGACCGTGGTGGGTACGGCGAGCATCCTCGGTCACGGCACCGGCGAGGAGACCCAGGAGTCGCTTCGGAACCTGTCCGAGCGCCACTCGGACTTCATCTTCCCGGTCGTCATCCACGCCTTTGGGCTCGCCGGCGCGACGCTGCTGTTCATGCTCTATCTGCTGTTCATCGGCCTGATCCTGCGCACGGCCTTGAAAGTGCGCGAGCCATCAGGGCGCCTGTTGGCGGTGGGCGTTGCCAGCATCTTCGCGTGCCAGACGGTCATCAACCTCTCGATGACCCTCGGCCTGTTGCCCATCGTGGGCATGCCCTTGCCGTTCCTGTCCTACGGCGGCTCGAGCTTGCTGACCTCGTTCGCAGCGCTGGGGCTCGTGCTCAACGTCGGCTCCGATCACCCGGTTGAATTTGGCAGAGGTGACTTTGACTAGCAGCGAGCCTCGGGCGGGGCAGCGAGCGGCGAGATGTCTGGGGCCGGCTGAAAGCCCGATCCGCAGGCGCGGCTTGCCAGAACTCGACGGCGCGTCGTCGTCAGCGGACTCGCGTGGAAGCCCACGCCACGTCCTCGACTCCTCGCGGCGCCTTCGTTCTGGCAAGCCGCTCGATTTCGGAGACAGCGAATGCGGTGTGGCCCGGGGCAGAGGGAGCAGGAGTGACCGTGGTTGTGTGGGGCCGGCTGAGAGCCCGATCCGCAGGCGCGGGGGGTGGGGGTAGGATCGGGGTCCCCCTGGAGTCCTGATCATGCGCCCCGGCATCGCTGTCCTGCTTTCGGTTTCGATGCTCGCCCTGCTGCTGGCGTTCCTGTTTGCCAGCAAGAGCGCGGGGGCGCGCCAGGCCACCGCGAAGGATGGCTGGTGGGACGAGGAGGTCGAGCGCTTCGTGCGCCACAAGGTGGCCTCGACCTACGTCGACAAGCTGGACCAGAACTCGGGGCGCGAGGCCTTCAACCGGGCCATGGATGCCTACGTCCGCTTCGATACGTACTGCGACTACATCCCCCCCGAGGAGCACCGGCAGTGGAAGGAAGACACGGCCGGGCGTTATGCGGGGTTGGGCATCAAGATCAACCAGGTCGATGAAGGCCTCGAGATCGTCGGCGTGTTCCCCGACGGACCCGCCGCGAAGGCCGGCATCAAGATCGGCGACACCCTCGTCCAGGCGTCCCCGAACGCCAATGCGCCGCTGCGCAACCTCGCCGGAATGCAGGTCGACGCGATCACACGCATCCTCAAGGGAGCGCCAGCCTCCACGGCCCGCGTTGGCGTCATCCGTGGCCCGCGCCCGGAGAAGGGCCCCGCGCGCGGCCCGATCGAGGAGATCTCCGTGCGGCGCGGCGTCATCAAGCCGCAGACGGTGTTCCACCGGCGCGTAGGCAAGGACAAGGAGTTCCTCCAGATCCGCCTCACGGACTTCACGGAGGAGACCGCGCGGGAGTACGACGCCATCATGGATCGGCTTGCCACGGGCGAGCCGAGCGTCAAGGGCGTCCTCCTCGACCTCCGCCACAACGGGGGCGGCGTGCTTGGCGTGGCCGTGCGTGTCACGGGGCGCTTCCTGCGTGCGGGCCAGCTCGTTGTGCGCATGGAGGGGCGTGGCCTCGACGCCTCGCGCAACTACACGGCCGCCAAGCAGGCCAACAAGCTGCTCGACCTGCCCTTGGTCGTGCTTGTCGATGAGTGGAGTGCCAGCGCCAGTGAGATCGTGGCCGGCGCCCTCCAGGATCATCGGCGCGCCGTACTCGTGGGTACACGCACCTACGGCAAGTTCCTCGTGCAGTCGATCACGACGATTCCCCAGAAGGATGCCGCCGTCAAGCTGACCACCTCGCGCTACTACACGCCCTCGGGACGTTCCTATCAGGGCTCGGCCGAGGCCAGCGTCGACGGACGCGCGAACGGGCGCACGACGGGCTCGGGCCTGATCCCCGATGTCGTGATCGCGCTGCCCGACGACGCCAAGGATGCGCTGCGCCACTTCTGGGCCGACGAAGAAGGCAAGCCGTGGGGCGAGAAGAAGCGCTTTCCCGCCGTGGCAGATGACCACATCGACCCGCAGCTCCAGCGCGCCCTCGACCTCCTGCGCGGTGACGTTGTCATGCAGAAGATCCGGCGCGGGCGCACGCCAGCTCGTCGGAATGGGTAACGCCCGGGGCGACGGGCTGGCGCCGGCGAGGACGCTTCCTCGTGCTCGTGTGCCGACACACCTTGCGTGACAATCCACGCCACGCGCTCCTGCTCGCCCTTCCGCCTGCCATCCGACGCCCCGGGTGGGTATGGCGTTGAAGGTGGGCGCAGGGGTGGCAAGCTTAGGGGCCTGAGCAACTCGGGAACGGCGAAGCATGTTGATCCTCGGTATCGACACCTCCTGTGACGACACGGCCGCGGGGGTGCTGCGGGCGCCGCGGAAGGTGCTGAGCAACGAGGTCGCGACGCAGTTCGATTTGCACGCGGCCTTTGGTGGGGTGGTGCCCGAGATCGCGAGTCGGGCACACACCGAGCGGGTGACGCTTGTCATCGAGCGAGCGGTCGCCAAGGCGGGGATCACGCTCGAGGATCTCGACGCCATCGCGGTCACGAATCGGCCGGGTCTCGTCGGCGCGTTGATGGTCGGCGTGGCGGCCGCGAAGAGCCTGGCCATGGTGCTTGGCATTCCGCTGCTGGGTGTGCACCACATCGAGGCGCACTGCACGGCGGCCCTCGCCGAGCACGAGGACCTCGACTTCCCGTTCGTTGCGCTCGTTGCATCGGGCGGTCACACCGCGCTCTATGACTGCGTCAGCGCGCACGAGATCACGCTCCTCTCCCAGACCATCGACGATGCGGCGGGGGAGTGCTTCGACAAGGTGGCCGTCATGCTTGGGCTGCCCCAGCCCGGCGGGCCCTCGGTCAGCCGGCTCGCCGAGGGCGGCAACCCAAAGGCGGTGCGCTTCCCGCGCGCCCGCGTGAAGAACGATCCGACCGCGTTCTCGTTCTCGGGCGTGAAGTCAGCCGTCCTCTACTACCTCAAGGGCCCGGGCGGCCGCCGGGACGCGCCCGACCGCGCGGACCTGCCCATCAGCTACGCCGACATCGCGGCGTCCTTCGAGCAGGCGGTCGTGGACGCGCTGACGAAGCACGCGCTTGCCACGGTGGAGGCCAAGGGCTACGGCGAGCTGGTCGTCGGCGGCGGTGTCGCTGCCAACCAGCGCCTGCGCGCCGACCTCGCCGCCAAGGCCCCCGCTGGAACGAAGATCCGCTTCCCGAGCCACAGCCTCTGCGCCGACAACGGCGCCATGATCGCGCTCCGCGGCGCAGCGCTCCTCGAAGCCGGCCTGATCGAAGATCTCGGGATGGACGTCAGCCCGACCGGCGTGGTGCGATAGGGGCGATGCGCCGCCTGCTCCCGCTCCTATTGGTCCTACTGCTCGTCCTGCCTGCCGTCGGCGTTGCCGTCGCCGAGGACGAGGCCCGCACGACCTGCGGCATGTACGCGCTCGTCGATCCCGGCGACGCCGGCATGCTCGCGACCTACGACGGGCTCCGCAAAGGCCTCGAGCTCGCGCAGCTCCCGCGCGTCTGTCGGCATGACCCGGCCGCCAAGACCGGCGGTGTGACCGGCTTCCTGGAGCGCCAGGCGGCAGCGGCTGCGCCGCTGCGCGAGGCGGGCAAGACCATCGAGCCCATCTTCGCGGTGGGGGATGCCTCCTGTGCCGCCGTGCTCGCGGCGCGCGGTACCCATCCGTGCGTGATGGCGGTGGCGCGCTACACCGCGCAGCGTCAGCCCCTGGTCGCCCTGCCCGCGCCGGCACGGGGGGCGGTCGTCTACGCGGACATGGCGTCCGAGCGGGTCGGACAGATCCTGCGCTCGTTCCTGGGGAAGGACCCGCTGAAGGCGCTCCGCCCCCGCGCGGACCGGCAGCCAGGGGCAGCGCTTGACCGTGCGTTTGGTAAGGCGGCCAGTGTCGATGTCTCCAGGGGGATCGTCGAGATCACACTGAGTGAGAACATCGGGGGCACCGGCAAGCCGGAACCTCATCCGCCGTACGTCTCGGTGGTGCTCCACTTGCGTCTGGACCCGTCGAAGCCACCCGCTTCCTTCGCCAAGGCGCTGGCCCTCGCGCGCGAGCACAAGGTGCCGCTCGTCAGCGACAACCCGGCACACTTCGGCCAGGGCGCGGTCGTCGTGCTCGTCCCGCGCCACGATCTGTTGGGCCGGGCCGCCGCCGATGCTGCGCGCAACCTACGCGCGGACTCCACGTACGCACCCAAGCCCCGCGTTGTCCCGGGCATGGAAGTCTGGGTCGATCTCGCCGCCGCGCAGGCGCTGGGTGTCGAGCTCCCGCTGCCCTTCCTCGCGCGCGCCGACAAGCTGCGCCGCGGTCGCCGCCCGGCCCCGAAGCCGAAGGTCGCTCGTTGAGGCGGTCGCTCGTCATGCTCACGCTGGGCCTCGTGCTCGGTGTAGTCCTCCTGCTGGGCGCCGCCGTTGTCGCGTGGATCGCCGCCGAAGACGGGCGCACCTCCCGGGCCGAGGCCCAGGCCGAGCAGGACGCCGCCGAGAAGCGCGTGCGCGACCTTTCCGGCGAGTTGCTGACGCTGTCCCAGGAGATCGCCACGGGCCTCTCCGAGGGGCACACAGCGCGTCTTAGGGCGTGGCTCGAGCAGGAGCCCCTTGCGCTCTACCGCAAGGCTGATGATCCCGAGCGCATCGATGTCGAGGCGATCATGTCCACGCTGGTCGCCGAGGTCCGGCGCTTCGGCCGCGAAGAGAACGAGCGCATCGCCATCCTGCGCGAGGAGATGGAGCGCCACACCCAGGCGCGCATCGACGCCGCGATGGCCGCGCAGCGCACGGCGGCGGCGACACGCGCCGACGATGCCGCCCGGGCCCGCGCCCGCACCCTCACGCTGCGCTTCGGCCTCCTGCTTGTGGGCATGGCGGTGATCCTCACGGTGACGCTGCTGGTGCTCGTGGTTCGGCCGGTCCGTCGGCTGCGCGGCGTCGTCAACCGCATTGCCGACGGCGATCTGGCGACCCCGGTGCCTCTGCGCCAAGGGGGTGCGGAGGAACTGCGGACCTTGGCCCAGGACATCGAACGCATGCGCGACCAGATCGCCGGCGCGACCGAGGGGCTCGAGGCCGAGGTTGCCCGCAAGACTGCCGACCTCGAGACCACGCTGGCCGAGCGTACCCAAGCGCTGGATGAACTGAGTGCGACCCGCGACCGCCTGGTGCAGTCCGCGAAGATGGCCGGCCTCGGCACCCTGGCCGGCGGCGTGGCGCATGAGTTCAACAACCTCCTGGGCGGCATCCTCGGCTGCGTCGAGGGCGCGCGCGCCGACAGCAGTGATCCCTCCGTCATCGAGGACCTCGACGTCGCGCACAAGACCGCGCAGCGTGCCGCGGTCCTGGTGCAAGCCCTGCTCGACGTTGCCAAGCCGGGTGCTCGCGCGCTCGTGCCGGTCAAGCTCGACGAAGTGGTTGCCGACGTGCTGCGCACGGCCGAGCCCACGTATGGCCGCCGCCGCATCCAGGTAAGGCGGGAGCAGGCGGGGGAGCCGGTCGTGCTTGGGGACGAGGGCCAGCTGCATCAGGTCGTCTTGAACCTCGTCACCAACGCGCTGCTCGCGGTGGATGACGATGAGGCGATCGTGATCGCCACGCGCGTCGACGGCCGCCACGGGGTGGTCGAGGTACGCGACGTCGGCAGCGGGGTGGCAGCCGAGACGCGCGATCGGATCTTCGAGCCGTTCTTCACCGGCCGGGAAGACGGCACGGGCCTCGGACTCTTCGTGAGCTACGGGATCGTGGAGCGCCACGGCGGCCGGATCACGGTCGACGACGCCCCCGAGGGCGGCGCCCGGTTCACGGTGGCGATTCCGCTCGCCGAGCCGGCCCGGTAGGGCCCCCGACGCCGTCCGGCCCGCGACTTGCTTTCTGACCGGCATGGAACAACGGGAACTCACTGGTTCGAAACCGCGTGTCTTGGTGATCGACGACGAGGAGTCGATGCGCCACGCGCTCACCAAGGGTCTGGAGCGCGCAGGCTTTCGCTGCGCGTCCGCCGCTACCGGCCGCGGGGGCGTGGAGCAGTTCGTCGGGGGGGGCTTCGATGCCGTCCTGACGGATGTGAAGCTTCCCGATCTCTCGGGCCTCGACATCACGGCGATCCTCGTCGAGATGGATGCGGCGGTGCCTGTCGTCGTCATGACGGGCTACGGCACCATGGAGATCGCCCTGGAGGCCATGCGCCGCGGCGCGAAGGACTACATCCAGAAGCCCTTCGCGGTCGAGGAGGTGGCCCGCATCCTGGCGCGCGCGGTCGATGAGTCGCGTCTGAGCCGAGAGAACAGGCGTTTGCGAGCACTCGTCGAGCGTCGACTCTCGCCGGAGGGCTTCGAGGAGGTCGAGGCGCAGCTCGCCAGCTACGCGCCCACCCAGGGCAACGGCAACGGCAATGGCCAAGCGAACGGGAACGGTCGGGCCACGCCCACGCGTGACGGCGGTCCCTTGCCGCTCCGCGAGGCCCAGCGCGGCTTCGAGATCCAGTACGTCCAGGAACTCCTCGTCCAGACCGGCGGCAACGTGGCCGCGGCGGCGCGCCTGGCCGGCATCAGCCGCCCCAACTTCCACAAGAAGCTGAAGACCCTCGGGGTGGACGCCAACCGCTTCAAGGAAGCCGCCCGCCGGGGTCGCCTCCGGGATCTCTAGGCCCCCGCCGAGCTCCGGGCCAGCGTATCGGGGCAGCCACGGTGTTACCGCAGGGATACGAAACGAGGGACCATGCAGCGCGCCACCTTTCTCAGTCTTCTCCTTCTCGCCCCGCTGGCCCTCGTGGCCGGCTGCGGAAGCGAGGACAGCAGCTCGGTGACCCTCTACTGCGGGGTCGATCAAGACCAGAGCCGCAGCATCGCCAAGCAGTTCACCCAGGCCACGAGCGTTGCGGTGGACTACCACGGGGAAACCGAGGCCATGCGCAGCGTGGGCTTGCCGAAGCGGCTCATGGGCGAGCGCCAGCGGCCGCGAGCGGACGTCTACTGGTCGAACGAGATCATGCACATGGTGCATCTGTGCAAGAGCGGCGTGATGGCGCCGCTGCCCAAGGGCCTCGCCGAAGACTTCCCCAAGGCCTGGCGCGATCCGAACGGGCGCTACATCGCCTTCGGTGCCCGAGCCCGCGTGTTCCTGGTGAACAAGGAGCTGCTGCCGGACCCGCAGGACTGGCCGTCCAAGGTCGAGGACCTCCTCGACCCCAAGTACGCCGCCATGGGCTTCGCCACGAGCATGGCCGAGCCGCTCACCGGTACGACCTACACCCACGCCGTGGCTCTGCTCACGCGCGACGAGCCGGGCGCCAAGGCGTTCTTCGAGCGCATGGCCGCTGCGCGCGAGAAGGGGACGATGAAGGTCGTGAGCAGCAACGGGCGCGTCATGCGTGCAGTGTCTGACAGCGCCGAGAAGGTCTGCTTCGGGCTGACCGATACCGACGACAGCTACATCGCCCTCACCGAGAAGAACCCCAACCTCGTACTCGTCTATCCGGACGACGGCGAGGCCGGCTTGGGCACCCTGCTCATCCCCAACACCGCAGCCCTCGTGAAGGGCGGACCCCATCCGGCCGAGGCCGAGCGCCTCCTGCGCTGGCTCGTGAGCGCGAGCGTCGAAGAAACGCTCGCCGCGAGTCGCTCGGCCCAGATCCCGCTCCGCGAGGGCGTCCCGACCCCCGACGAGAAGCGCATGCGCTGGCGTCCGGGCACCGACTTCCGCGCGATGGAGGTCGACTGGCAGGCGGTGGGGGAGAACGCCGACCGCTGGCGTGACTGGCTCACCCGGGTCTTCAAGCCCGTTGATTGACCAGCCCGGGCAATTGACGATCCCGGTCAAACGCTCCGCGCCGAGACGCTTGCTTGACAATCAGGCCCACCTGACGACCCTCTGATCTCCCACGGCCGCTCACGGGCCCCTATCGTCCAGCCTGGTCCAGGACATCGGCCTTTCAAGCCGAAAACACGGGTTCAAATCCCGTTGGGGGTACCACCTCTCGCCGCGTACCCCGGGACCGCCGCGTTTCACACGGAACCGGGACCCACGCCATCTCCGCGGGGAGCGTCATTGCAGTGGGATCGACATGGTCGGGCTGGCCCCGGCGTCCCTCCGACTGTCGGCTGTGGCGTATCATCGTTGACCTCGCAACGGGGAGAGTTTTTCGATGTCCGCTCACCGACCTGCGGTCTTCGTCAGTGCTACGAGCAAAGACCTCGGATCTGTACGCCAGCAGGTGAAGGAAGTGCTGCTTACCCTCGGCTGCGTTCCGGTGGAGCAGACGAACTTCCCTCCGAGCGCGGCGAGCGTGGAGGAGATGCTCGGGGGGCGTATTGCCGAGTGTGACGCCGTGATCCACATCGCGGGCCGGGTCTTCGGGGCAGAGCCTGCGGAGCGTGAGCCCGACGCCCCGAGGCGCAGCTACACGCAGATCGTACTCGAGATTGCGCGTGAACTCGGCAAGCCAGTCTATGTATTCATCTGCGGCGATGAGTTTCCCTACGACGACCACGAAACCGAAGATCCCGAGTCGTGCAGACTGCAGCAGGCCCACCGCGATCGATTGTTCGCGGGGAACGCGCTGTTCATCGTCGCCCAAGACCGCGAGGGATTGCTGGCGCAGGTCCACGCCCTCCAGACTCGCGTGGAGGCGCTCGCCAAGGACCTGGCCCGCTCTCGCTCACGAATGGCTAAGGGGGTTGGCGTTACCGTTCTGGCGACGATCGGATTGGGACTAGGCCTCTTCGCGCTAAGTGAGCGCACAGAGGAGACCCAAGGGCAGGTCAGCGCGATGGAGACGGAACTGGCGAAGCAGCGCCGCTACATCAAGGCGGTCGGAAGCGCGTTCACACGACAGAAGTCCGAACTCGCCAAGCTCAAGCTGAGCGACAAGCAACTTTGGGCTCGCGCCCTCGCTGTCGTTGCAATGCGTGAGGGAGTACCAGCGGACGAACTGCAGTCCGGCATCGAGTTGTTCGTCGCGGCGGTGAAGGCGGACCCGGGTTCGGGCTTCATGGATCAGGCGTTGGCTGCCATGGCCGAGTTGCGCTTCAAGGACGCCGCGATGAAGGCTGGCCTCGCTGCGGAACGGGCACGAGCAAAGCGCCTTGCCGCTAGGCGGATGCGCAAGCAGGCAACCCGAGAGGAGGGACTGGCGCGGGCGGCTGAACGCGAAGCCCTTACTCTGCAGGGGGAGGCGTTCGACTCGGCAGGCGACTTCGGGAAGGCTGTCGGGGCGTTCGATCAGGCGTTGACACTCACGTCCCACGACGCCGAACCAGAAGAGTGGGCACTCCTGCAGGTCCTGCTGGGTTTTGCAGCCGCCGGGCGGGCTCGAGTCTCGACGGGGACCGAGATCGCGGAATGGCGCGGGCGCGCAGTCAGTGCCTACCGCGGCGCCCTGGAGGTCCACACCCGCCAGGCGCTTCCTCAGCACTGGGCTAGGACCACGAACTACCTGGCGAACGCGCTGAGTGACCAAGCCACGGCATCCGAGGGTGCGGAGCGTCAGCGGCTTCTCGCCGAGGCCGT
>JAJDEM010000167.1 GCA_029259795.1 Planctomycetota bacterium | reverse complement strand
CTTCGTCCTCGACGTCAGCCGCAGCATGGGCTGGAACAGCCGACTCGACACGGCCAAGAAGGAGTTGCTCCAGGTCCTCGATCACTTGCCGGAGACCACCTACTTCAACGTCATCGTTTTCAGTCAGCGGGCCTGGGTGTGGAAGTCCGGGTTGCAAAAGGCTTCAAGCGGCAACTTGAAGCGCGCACGCGCCTGGGTGCGCTCCCAGCGCCCCCTGCTCGGCACCAACACCCACGGAGCCCTCAAGGCCGCGTTCGAGGACCCGCAGGCCGACACGATCTTCCTGCTCTCCGACGGCCATCCGAGCGAGGGCCGCATCACCGACCCCCAGGTGATCCTGAACGTCGTTCGCCAGTGGAACCGCCTCCGGGGCGTGCGGATCCACGGCATCGCGCTGCTCAAGGGCGAGGCCCCCGCGGCCTTCCAGTCCCTCGAGAATCGCGACCGCTCCCTCTGGTTCATGGAGCGACTCTGCAAGGAGAACGACGGGCGCTTCGTAGAGATCCGCTAGCGAGCGAGCTACGGCGCGCGAAGGACCGCGGCGAAGCCGCCGTCGTTCTCGGCCGTAGGCCAGGCGCGGAAGCCGACCTCACCCGCGAATGCCGGATGGCGCTCGAGGAACGCGGCGAGGACGGCCTCGTTCTCCTCCGGATCGATGGAGCACGTGCTGTAGACGATGCGCCCCCCAGGCTTCACGACGGCAACAGCGCGGTCGAGCAGCGTGCCTTGAATCGCGGCCAGCGCCGCCGCATCGCCGGGCTTGAGCCGCCAGCGCGCCTCGACGCGCCGGCCGAACACGCCAGAGTTCGTGCACGGCGCATCGACCAAGACAGCGTCAAACGACCCGGCTTCGAACGGCAGGGCTCCGTCGGGGTCCAGCTGCACGACCTCGTACTCCACGGAGCCCAGCAGCGGCTTGAGTTCCTCGAGTCCCCGCAGCTTCTGCGGGGCGACGTCGCACGCCGTGACATGCCCAGTCCCCAGCGTGTCGGCGATGTGCAGGGTCTTGCCGCCGGGTGCCGCGCAGAGATCCAGCACGCGATCGCCCGGCTGCAGCCCGAGCAGCGGAACGACCTGCTGACTCGTCGCGTCTTGCACGGCTGCCTGCGCCGAGCGGACGGCGACACGCACCGCGGCTTCGCCGTCGCGCACGCGAATCGCCTGCGGCCCCGGGCCCACACGAAAGTCCACATCACGCCCACGCAGCGTCGCCTCGAGAGCCGGCAGCGACTCACGCGCGCGCAGCGTAACTCCCGGCCGCGCCATCGCGCTCTGCAGGATCTCCCGGCACCGGTCCTCGCCCCACGCAGCCAGCCAGCGCTCGACAATCCACTGCGGCATGCCGTAGCGTGCAGCCAGGTTGCCGGCGAGGTTCGTCACGGGATCTGCGAAGTGCTTCTTCTTCATCCGCACGGCCGTGCCGTCTTCGCGCGGCACGTCGCGACGCGCGTTCGGCTCGCCCACGGCCGGGCCTTCGATGCCGCGGATCAGGTTCCGGATGACGCCATTCACGAACCCCGCCCGGCGCGCCCCCGCGTGCTTGGAGGCCCAGCCGACGGCGTGATCCACCGCTGCGTGGTTCGGAATCCGATCGAGGAAGAACAGTTGGTAGGCGCCGAGGCGCAGGGCCACCCGGATGGACGCATTCAGCTTGGGCACCGGGCGCTTGGAGAACCCGCCGATCAAGGCGTCCAGCGTCCCTTGGCGGCGGACGGTGCCATAGGCCAGCTCGGTCAGCAGCCCTCGCTCGCGGGAGTCGGTGAGCTTGGCCCGGCCCTCCTCGAGAGCCTCCTTGAGCCGCCCGCCCTTGCGATCGAGTCGCAGGAGGAGTTCCGCCGCCATGTCACGAGCTGTCAGCATGCCCGATTTGTAGGGCACCGACCGCCACGGCCCCACTCGCGGCCGACCGTGATACAAGGTTTAGCCAATCAGGCGGAGACCCTTTCATGGCAAACGGTGCGCGCAGGCGCCGCAGCAGCGGCGGAGCGAGGCGGAGTGGCGGCGGATCTCGCGGCGGATCTCGCGGCAGTGGTGGCGGCTCCCGCGGGGGCGGCGGTGGCCGCGCGCGCGGCGGCGGCCGGAGCCGGGGCGGCAGTCGCGGTGGCGGCAACAACGCCATGCCCATGGTGATCGGCATCGTCGTGATCATCGCAGTCATCGGCGTCATCGCGGTGGCCGTTGGCTCCAAGGCCAAGAAGAAGGAGCCCTACGTCTCGACCGAGCTGACGGCCGACTCGAACGTCGAGAAGCCCGTCGCTCCCGTGAAGCCGCAGCGCTCCCCGCCCCCGAACCTGCCCGCCGACGTCATCGCCTCGGCGAAGGAAGTCGTCCTGGACGCTGCCGACAAGAAGGCGCGGGGCGACGCCCTCTACGACGAAGCGATGGCAGCCAAGGCGGCTGGCGATCGCGACACATGGCAGGCGAAGCTCAAGGAAGCCTCGGTGCTCTTCAATGACATCAAGGAGAGCTGGAACAACGTCATCGGTGACATCGAAGGCCTTGGCGTGTCGAACAACGACTGGGACTCCGAGCAGCTCGCCAACCACTGGCTCGGCAAGGAGGGCGGCAAGATCACCAAGTTCTTGGAGCCGCTCGCCTACATCAAGAAGCAGCTGGGCGCCAAGTAGCTCGTTCGCAACGCGAAGCCATGCAGGGCGGCCTCTACTACAACTCGAACGGCTTCGCCTTCCACCGCATCGAGGATGCCGCGCGCATCCTGGCCGACCTTGGCTATCGCGGACTCGCGCTGACGCCGGACGTCCACCACCTCGACCCGCTGCATGCAGCTCCCGCCGAGGTCGAGGCCTTCCGCAGCCTGTGCGAGTCACTTGGCCTGGCGCTGGTCCTCGAGACGGGTGCTCGCTTCGTCCTGGATCCGCGTCGCAAGCACCGCCCTTCGTTGCTCGATGAGCCGGACGAAGCCGCCGTGCGACTCGACTTCCTCAAGCGCTGCGTGGATCAGGCCAGCGCGCTCGGCGCCCCGGTGGTCACTGTGTGGTCCGGCAACGGTCCGGAGGGAACGCCTGCCAGCATGCTTCAGGCGCGACTCGTCGAGGGACTTCGACGCCTGTGCGATCACGCCGCCGCGGCCGGCGTGCGTATCGGATTCGAGCCCGAGCCCGGCATGTGGATTGAAACCGCCGACGCCTACGCGGCCGTCGCGCAGCGCGTCGATCACGAGACGCTTGGGCTGACGCTTGACGTCGGCCACTGCCTCGCAACCGGCGAGGGCAGCCCGCATGACATCCTGCGGGAGCACGCCGCCGACCTCCTCGTTTTGCAGCTGGACGACCACCGGCCCGGGGTTCACGACCATCTGATGTTCGGTGAGGGTGCCGTGGATTTCGCGGCCCTCGCCAAGGCCGTCGTCGCGGTGGGCTTCGCGGGGCCGCTGGAAGTGGAGCTTTCAAGGCACTCCGCGATGGCCGCGAGCACCGCGGAAGCCTCCATTGCGTTCCTCGGGCGCTACTTCACCGCGTGAAGCACTGCGTGTCGCGCCTTGAGCCAACGCCCCGAACATGGTGAAATCTTCGGCCTGATGCCGCCGCGGCGGCGACCCACCGGGATATCCCGGTGGCGCTTTCACCCCCACCTCGTTGGAACGCACACCATGGACGCCACGCCGGACGAACCCCGCAAGGACGACGACCTCCCGCCGAGGCCCGCGGAACCGACGCCCGAGCCCGCAGCGTCGGAGAGTGCGCACGACACGGCGAGCACCGCCGAAGCCAGCCCCGCGACGCCGGCCGAAGCTGCCGATGCGTCCGTGAGCGATGCGCCTTCCGCCGGTGCGGATGACGCGCAGGCCTCCGCCGAGCACGCATCCAGTGCCAGCAGCGAGGCGCCGGCCACCGAGAGCGAAGCGACCGAGAGCGACGCCACCCGGGCGGAGGCCGGCGACGGGGGTGCCGAAGGATCCGAGACCGTCGACGCGTCCGCGGACGGAGCCGCGCCGGCCGGCAAGCCGAAGGCGTCCAAGAAGAGCAGGAAGCGTAAGCCCAAGCCGAAGCCGAAGCGGCGCCCGCCGCCCAAGGCCCCGGAGCGTCCGCTCACCCCCGAGCTCGAGGCCAAGGCAGCCGAGGCAGCGATCCAGCGTCTCGTCACGGCGTTCAAGGCGAAGGAAGACACCGTCCGGCGCACGATCGATCTCCTGGTCTCGGGGACCTCCATTCCCTTTCTCGCTCGCTTCCGTCGCTCGCTGACCGGCGGCCTCGACGAGAACCGGCTACGAGAAGTGCTCGTCACGTGGCAGGAGTTCCTCGAAGAAGAGCAGCACCGTGTGCGCATCGAGGCCTTGCTCATCAAGCGCGGGGGCCACGACGAGGCAACGGCCGCGCGTCTCGCGAAGGCGTCGTCCGTGCCGGCGATGGACGACCTCGCGGCGCCGTACCTGCCCGTCATGGCCAGCCGAGCCACCGTGGCGCGTGGTCAGGGCCTGCAGGGCCTTGCCGATGCCATCCGAACCGCTTCAGGGGAAACCCTGCTGAGCGAGCTGGCCAAGCCCTTCGTCAAGCTTGAAGAGGGCCAGACAGAGATCCCCCCGACCGCGCTGGACGCGGCCTTGGGTGGCGCACGCGACATCTTGGCTGAGGACATGGGCCTTGATGCGGGCCTGCGCGTGAAGCTTCGGGAACTCTTCAAGAACTCGGGCGTCGTAACCGTCACCGCACGGAATGAGAAGCGCGGCGAAGCCAAGCAAGGCGGACCGACCAATCCGCTCGTCGGCTACACCGTGAAGGCGTCCAAGATCCCGCCGATCAAGGTGCTCGCACTGCGCCGCGCCGAGAAGCAGCGCAGCGTGGTCGCGTCGATCGAGCCGCCGGAGGCGAAGG
>JAJDEM010000166.1 GCA_029259795.1 Planctomycetota bacterium | reverse complement strand
CTGACGGCTGCTCCTGGATCGAGATGCTCGAGGACGAAGCCAAGGTCGGCTGCCATGTCGCCCTCACGCCCATCTGGTCGGAGACCGCGCAGTGGGCCGACTACGTCCTGCCCATGGGGCTGGGCCCGGAACGCCACGACGTCATGAGTCAGGAGACCCACGCGGGCACCTGGATCGGCTTCCGCCAGCCCGTCGTGCGCGAGTTCCGTCGCCGCGAAGGCGACGCCGTGGACCTGACCCGCGAGGCCAACCCCGGTGAGGTCTGGGAAGAGGCCGAGTTCTGGACGGCGCTGACGTGGCAGATCGACCCGGACGGTTCGCGTGGCATCCGCCGGTACTACGAGTCCAAGAAGAAGCCCGGAACGATGGTTGCGGTCGACGAGTACTTCGCGGACCTGTTCGAGACCGGCGTTCCCGGCCTGCCGGATGCGGCGAAGGCCGAGGGCATCACACCGCTCGAGTACATGCGTCGCTATGGCGCCTTCGAGGTGCCCTACCAGGGGCAGGAGCGCTACAAGCAGGACGGCTTCAAGACGCCGAGCGGCAAGCTCGAGATCTACTCGAGCACCTTGGCCAAGTGGGGCCATGCTGACCAGGTGCTTCCGGGCTACATCCGCTCACAGGTCCATTGGCGCAACCTCGATACGGCCGCAGGGCAGATGGCGCTACTGCCTACGTTCCGGCTGCCGACGCTGATCCATACACGCTCGGCGAACGCCAAGTGGCTGCAAGAGATCTCACACACCAACCCGCTCTGGATCCACCCCAAGGACGCGGAGCGCCTGGGCGTCACGGGTGGCGACTTGATGCGCGTGAGCACCAGCATCGGCTACTTCGTTCCGCGGGCCTGGGTGACGGAGGGCATCCACCCCGGCGTCGTCGCCTGTTCCCATCATGTCGGTCGCTGGCGCATGTTCACTGGCGTCGGCGGTCATCATCACGCGTCGAGCCTCGTAGACATCGTGCGCGACGGCAGCACGTTCCTGTTCCGCAAGAAGAAGGATGCGCGCAAGCGCAAGGGCAGCGACCCGGACAGCGAACGGACGTGGTGGGACGAGATCGGTGTGAACCAGAACCTGACCTTCCCGGTGCAGACCGATCCCGTCAGCGGCATGCAGTGCTGGCATCAGGTCGTCAGCGTCGAGAAGGCGCACGCGGGCGACCGCTACGGCGACGTCTACGTCGACACGGCGAAGTCGGCCGAGGTCTACGCCGCGTGGCTCGCGCTCACGAAGCCCGGCCCGGTCGACGGCCTGCGCCGGCCCCTCTGGCTCAACCGTCCGCTGCACCCGGCCGAGGACGCGTACCGGGTCTAGCCAGCCCTACTTCGCCGGCGCGTGCTTCCCGCCGCAGCGGCAGGTGCCGCACCAGTTCTGGGGGACGGTCGGATCGACCTGGATGAACGGGGCTTGCGGCTTGGATTGCAGCGCCGTGAACGGCGGCGGCGGGACGAGCCGGGGCCCGACGAGCGGATGGCCGCGCAGGACCCCGCCTTGGCCGTCGGTGATGGTCGAGCCGCCGACCGCCTGCCAGTGCATGAGATAGCCGCCACCTGCTGTCGTGCAGGTGCCATTGGTGCCGGTCGCGGGGCACTGTGCGGTGTCCGTGATGTCGTCGTGCTGCCCGTTCTGCTCCACCGTGTGAGCGAGACCGATGAAGTGCCCGATCTCGTGCGCGGCCACCAGCCCAATGAAGGCGGGGTTGTTGGTCGTGTAGAGACTCATGACCCCGGACTGCGTCGTGCCGTTGATGGCAGGACCGCCGAGCATGGCGGCGACGCCGAGAATGCCGCCGCCGATCGCCGTGCGGACGAAGAACAGGTTCAGCCGTACCTCACTGGCAACGGAGCTGGTCGCGAGCAGCGGGCCGAACTCGGCGCCGGTCACATCGTCGTAGGTCGCGTCGTTGATGTCGTAGTAGTCGATGTCACCCAGGCGTACGCCCTGTTGGGCGAGGATGTTGTCCACGGTCGTGAGGACGGTTCCGAGGGTCGCGTCGCTGGCCGCGGTTGCAGCCGTCGGTGTGATCGCGTCCGCGAGGAAGACGTTGAGGTCGATGGTGCCGATGACATCGGTACCCCCGGCGGGCCGGCGCTGGACGAGAATGCGGACATCGACGTCCGTGTCGCTGCCGGAGACGCGCCAGAGCTTGAGGCGGTAGGTGCCGCCTCCGGCCACCAGCTGGACCTCGTTGCGGTCGGTGTTCGGCACCTGCGAGAGATGCAGGCCGGGGTTCTGACGCCAGATGTACGGCCCGGTCAGGGTCTCGTTCTCGTACTCGCGCGCGCCTGGGCCTTCGAGCAGGCGCAGCCCTGACACCGTGCCGCTGTCGGTCACGCCCTCGACGGTGAAGGCGATGGCGTCGGCCGGAATGTCGAAGGTCATCTCGGCGGTATCGCCGCCGGCGAGGAAGGTCTGGTTGCCGAGGTCGATGACCTCGAGCCCGCCGGTGCTGGCGGTAACCCCCAGGGGCAGCGGACCACGCTCGCTGACGACCTGGGCCGTGCCGTCGATGCTCCCGGGGCCGGTCGCCGCGTAGCGCAGCGTCAGGTCGGCCGTCGCGCCCGGCGCGATCTGGATGGGGAAGGCTTCCGTGAATGCAAACGCAGCGCTCGGGTAGCCGCCGCCGGTCAGGGCGAGCGTCGTAACGAGGCTGTTGTTGGCCACGGTCACGGTGCGATCGGCCGTCGTGTCGGGGAGCACATCGCCGAAGGCGACGTTCAAGGTCTGCAGCGCGATGGAAGGCAACTCGGCCTCGGCACTGCACGTCACCGTGAAGTTCCGAACGCCGTTCGCTGATGTGAGACGCGCGGTCAAGACGCCCTCGAACATGCCCGCTGCCGGCGGATTGAACGTCACGTCGAGCGTGCTGCTGGCACCGTTCGCAAGGACGAGCGGTAGTTGGCCCCCATCGATGGTGAATGCGCTGGCGGCGCTCACATCCGTGACCGTGCCCTCGGCCCCCGTCGAGTTCGAGACGCTGAACGTCGCGGTCGAGGGCGTGTTCACCGGGACGAGACCCATGTCGATGACCTGGGGCGCGGGCGGGGTCGATCCGCCGCCGCCGCCGCAGCCGACGAAGGTGGCAAGGGCCACGGCTATCAAGATGTGTCGCATCGCAGTTCCTGTGCGGTCCGTAGCCTGCCCCGGCTGCAGAGAGTATCGCCCAAATCTCGGTGTTCGCCACCGCGAGTCTGCCTAGATCTCGTCCCAATCGCTCCCGTAGTGGTGGGTGATCTCCTCCCCGCGACGAATGCCGCGGAGGGACCAGAGTTCGTCGCCGAAGAAGGCGGCATTGGGGACGCGCGCGTGGTTTACGTAGCGCGCCGCGTTCGTGATGCGTAGGCCCTGGAGCGATCCGCTCTCATCGTCGGACCAGATCACGTAGGGGCCGTCCCGGCGGGTGGTCACGCCCTCGATGGCGATGATCAGGGTGTCGGCGGGGATCGCCCGGGCGGCGAACAGGCCCTTGCCGTGGATCCCGCTTTCCTTGACATGGCACCAGGGGGAGGTCGAAGCCATCGTTCTCCAGTAGGGCTGCGGCTCCGGAGCGGGCGGCGGCGGGCCAAGCCGTGCCTGGGCCGCCAAGGGAGGAACCGTCCACCAAGAAGAACCGTACCCCGCCAGGTGACCGGGCGGGGTACGGGTGAATGGAGCGGCCGATCGGATTTGAACCGACGACATTCACGTTGGCAAC
>JAJDEM010000165.1 GCA_029259795.1 Planctomycetota bacterium | reverse complement strand
GCCGGAGGCCCACGGCGCGGCGCCTGGCGGCGCGCCAGCGGCCAGCGGCTTTGCGTGGGACACGCCCAAGGGCTGGGAGCAGCAGCCGGGTCGCATGATGCGCGTCTCGACCTTCATTCCCACCGGGGCGCCGACGACGTGGTGCTACACCTCACGCCTCGGCGGCACAGCGGGCGGCCTCGTCAACAACGTCAACCGTTGGCGCCGTGAGATGGGCCACGCCGAAGAACTCGACGAAGCCGCGGTCGGCGCGCTGCCGACCTTGGACGTCCTCGGCAAGAAGGCGGTCCTCCTCGATCTCACCGGCGACTTCGCGGGGACCGGCGGTGACCCGCAAAAGGGCGCGCGCCTGCTCGGCGTCGTTTGCCCTCGCGAGGGTGACGTCGTCTTCATCAAGATGGTCGGCCCGGCCGCCACCTTGGAATCACAGCGCGAGGCGTTCATTGCCTACTGCACATCGCTCCGGGAGGCGCAATGACCAAGCCCCAGAAGCCCCTCTGGTTGACATGCGTGCACGCGCTCGGGTCGCTCAAGCTCGCGACCACGCTCTACCTCCTCCTCATGGTCCTGACGTTTGCCGGGACGCTCGAGCAGCAGCACACGAGCCTCTATGACGTCCAGGCGAAGTTCTTCGAGTCGGCGATCTTCGTCTGGTGGGCCGGCGGCGTCGTTCCGATCCCCCTCCTGGGCGGCTACCTCCTGCTCAGCGTCCTGTTCGTGAACCTGCTGATCGGTGGCGTCTTGCGGCTCCGCCGCGGCACGCGGACCATGGGCATCCTGATCGCACACCTCGGCATCCTCTCGTTGCTTGCCGGCAGCTTTGTCGAGCACCAGTTCTCGACGAAAGGCCAGC
The DNA here is from genome assembly GCA_029259795.1 of Planctomycetota bacterium. GTDB lineage: Bacteria > Planctomycetota > PLA2 > PLA2 > JAEUHO01 > JAHEIK01. Next base: position 2,566 of record JAJDEM010000165.1, on the reverse strand, counting down.
TGACCCTCTACGAGAACGAGGCGGGCGACGAGTACCAGAGCGTTCACGAGTGGGAGGTGGTCGTGACCGCGCCGCGCGGCGAAGGCGTCACCGAGTACGTCATCCCCTGGGAGTCCTTCCGCGGAATCGGCCCCGGCGAGCGCGTCGAGTGGGTCCATGAGGCCCTGCCGTTCAAGGTTGTTCTCTCCGACATGACCGTGAACGGACAGCCGCAGCCCGCGAACCCTGGCGAAGCGGCTTCCATCGACGGGTTCGTGCTCCGGCGTCTCAAGCCGGAGGGCACAGGCGGACGGGTGAACGTGCCTGCATTGATCGCCACCTTGCATCCCAGCGACGGTAGTGGTTCCACGCGGTCCATTCTCTGGGGCATGCAGCAGCATCCGTGGGATCCGACGTTTGGTGAGGTTCGCTACCTGATCGACCTCCGCCGGCAGACGCACGCCATGCCGTTCTCGGTCCGGTTGGATCGGTTCGAGCACGAGATGTATCCCGGCATCGGGATGGCCAAGCGCTACTCGAGCTTCGTGACCAAGATCGACGGGGGCATCCAGGAGCGCGTGCACATCACCATGAATGAACCGCTCCGCTGGCGAGGCTACACCCTCTACCAGAGCGACTTCGGCCCGAAGCCCGAGGATCGCGCCCCCGAGGGGACGCCGAAGTACTCCGTCTTCTCCGTCGTGCAGAACCCCAGTGATCAGTGGCCCAAGTGGATGGCCTGGGTCATCGCGATCGGCATGCTCATCCACTTCCTGATCAAGCTGGTGAACTATCTCCGCAAGGAGGAACGCCGACGGGCTGCCTCGCTTGGACTCGTTGTCCTCGCCCTCTCGCTCGGGGGCTGCGGCACCGAGAGTCCCTCCGAGGAGCCGTGGTCGGACGAAGTCGTGGCCACCATGGCCAAGGTGCCAGTGCAGGCCGAGGGGCGTGTGAAGCCGCTCTCCACGTGGGCGGCCTTCGCCCTGCTCGGCTTGAACGAGAAGCGCTCGTGCCTCGATGCGGACGAGAACAAGCTGACCTCCACCCCCTGGTTGCTCGACGCGGCGTTCCGGCCCGCGTGGGCGAAGAAGCATGTGTGCTTCGAGGTGCCGACGGACGAGATCCTCGTCGCTGTTGGCCACGGGGAGATTGCCAAGAAGAAGAAGCGCGATCGCTACAGCTACGAGGAACTCGCAACGCCCAAGCCCCGCGCGCAGCTGCGCCAGCTGGCCGAGAAGTACGGAGCCCTCGAGCCCAAGGACCGCTCCCGCGTGCAGTCCGGCATCGTCGAGCTGAACAACGCGCTGGCCTTGTTCGAGGGGCTTACGACGCTGCTTGATTGGGCGCGGGCGGACTATCCGCTGGGGGATCCCGCTCTGGAGGCGCTCTTCGAGGGCCGCAAGGAGGTGACCTTCACCGACATCCTCGCCCGCTCCGAGGAGTTGATTCAGCGCGCGCAGCTGGGCATGGGCAGCAAGGCCACCGGGGAAGAGGCAACGCCGGAGGCCACGGCCATCGGCATCCTGCTGATGGCCGCGTTCGGCAAGGCCGAGCAGACGTTGCGCGTGGGTCTCGTCCCGCCGGCCTCGGATGCGCCCGAGGACGCCAAGACATGGATGTCACTCCGGGACGTCTCAGGCTATGCGTTCATGCGTGGGACGCTCGCGCCGAAGCATCTTGAGATCCTGACAGCCATGCAGACCATGGCGCGGGAGCCCGCGAATCGGGAGCGCTTCGCTGCAGCGGCGGCCACATGGCAGTCGACGGTTCGTGACATGTCCGAGCCGCGTGGCGAGTACGACCAGATCGAGCGGGAAGTCCACCTCTACGCCTTCAACCCGCTTGGCAAGGCGCAGTTCTTCTACCTGCTTGCGTTCCTGATGGTCGCCCTGACGTGGCTTCGCCCGGGCGTGCGCTGGTTGCGTCTGTCCGCCGTCGGCCTGACCGTCATCGCGCTGGGCATGCATACGTACGGCATCGTGCTGCGCTGCATCATTCGCAGTCGGCCCCCGATCAGCACGCTCTACGAGACCATCATCTTCATCGCTGCCACGGCGGTGATCGCCCTACTCGCCATCGAGTGGTTCAACCGTCGGCGGGTCGCGCTGGCGATTGCCCCGGTTCTCGGTTCGCTGGGGCTGTTCGTGGCCGATGGCTACGAGGTCCTCAACGGCGGGGACACGATGCCGCAGCTGGTCGCCGTCCTCGACACCAACTTCTGGCTGATGACGCACGTCACCTGCATCAGTATCGGCTACATGGGTGGGCTGGCCGCCGCGGCCATCGCCCATGTCTATGTCGTGGCGAAGGCCGTCAAGGGCAACGCGCTGAGTCGCGAGTTCTACAGCTCGATCGCGAGCATGGTTTATGGCGTGCTTTGCTTTGCCCTTCTGTTCTCGCTGGTCGGCACGATCCTCGGCGGCATCTGGGCGAACGACTCCTGGGGCCGCTTCTGGGGCTGGGATCCGAAGGAGAACGGCGCCCTGCTGATCGTGCTTTCGATCCTCGCGATCCTGCACGCGCGCATGGCCGGCTTGATCAAGGCCTTCGGCATGTGCATGAGCGCGATCCTGTGCGGCATGGTCGT
>JAJDEM010000164.1 GCA_029259795.1 Planctomycetota bacterium | reverse complement strand
ATGTCCGTGAGCCAGAAGAAGCGGTCTTCCGGCTTCACGTCGAACGCGTAGCCCAGCTCCTTCGTCATTTGCGCCAGGCAGCCCGCGTGCGTGTGCACGGTGCCCTTGGGCTTGCCGGTGGTGCCCGAGGTGTAGAGGATCATCGCGGGGGCTTCGGCGTCGAGTACTTCCGTGCGCGGGTCGCTCGCGCGTCGATCGATCGCCTCGTCCCACCAGAGATCGCGACCTGCCTCGAACGGGACGTCTTCGCCGGTACGGCGCAGCACGATCTGGTGACGCAGGCTCGGCACGTGTGTGATTGCCTCGTCGGCGGCGGGCTTGACCGCTGCCGGCTTGCCCCGGCGGTAGCCGCCGTCGGCCGTGAACAGGGCCACCGCCTCGGCATCGTTCAGGCGTACCGCCAGCGCCTCGCTGCCAAACGCGGAGAACACCGGGATCGCCACGGCGCCGACCTGGAAGCACGCAAAGAGCGCGACCACGACCTCCGGCACCATGGGCATGTAGATGCCGACCCGGTCACCGGGCTTCACGCCGAGGTCGCGCAGCAGGCCCGCCGCGCGCCCCACCTCGGTCTTGAGCTCCGCGTAGGTGCGGCGCGTGACCGTGCCGTCGTCGCCCTCGCCGAGGAGTGCCAACTCGTCTGCGCGCTCGCCGTCGACATGGCGATCCAGGCAGTTGAGGATGATGTTGGTCTTCCCCCCGACGAACCAGCGCGTCCACGCGAAGCCGCGGCTGTCGTCGTACGTCGTCTTGTAGGGCTCGTACCAACTCAAGCCGAGGTCCTCGAGCGCGGTGTCCCAGAACCGACCGATGTCGCGGACCGACCACGCCTGCAGCGCCTCGTAGGTGTCCACACCCGCCTTCTGCATGAGCCGCGTGACATTGGCGCTGGCGAGCTGTGCGGCGGTGGGCCGCCAGACGATCGGGGCATTCTCGTTCATGTGCGCATTGAACCCGATGCCGGCGGGCGGGGACAGGCCTCGCTTGGCCGGGGCCCTGCGGCCGCCGGGCAGCTATCCTCGGGTGCCCGTGCGCATCCTCGCCTCCCTCACCCTGCTCGCTGTCTGCCTTGCGGGTGCAGGGCGACTCGTGCACGCGACCGAAGGGGTCTACGAGGGGAACCATGTCCACGTGGATGGCAACGTCGATGCGGCGTGGCGCAAGGTCGCGGGCGATCTCGGCGATGAGCTGTTCGGCAAGCTCGCGGAGGATCTTGGCGCCCGGCCCCCGGCGAGTGAACTCCCGCTCCGGCTCACCCTCTATCCGACGCGCGTCACCTTCGAGCGCGCCGTGCTGCCGCTCACCCTGCGCGAGAAGGACGCAAGCCTCCACCAGATCCTCGGGGGCTGGACCCGCAGGCACCCGCCCACCTCCCATGTGTGGCTGCAGGCCGATGCGTTCGACACCCGCCGCCTGATCCTGCATGAGTTGGTGCATCAGTTCTATGCCCGTTGTCGGGAGCCCTCTCGCCGGGGCCAGGGTGCGTTCTGGTACCGCGAGGGGCTGGCGGAGTACTACGGCTGGCATCGGCGCACCGCCGCGGGGCTCGCGTACGGCGCGTTCGATGCGCTCGCGCGCGGCGCCCGCCTCGAAGCGCTGAAGCTGCGCATCGCGAAGAAGGACTGGAGTGCCTTCGCCGTGGGGACGCGGGCGCGGGGCGGCGACTACACCGACGCAACCGCGCTGTTTGGTGCGCTGCGCGGCACTGCGCATGCGGTGTTGCGTGAGCGCCTCGCGCGCTATGAGCGCGAGGTGCTCCGGCGAGGTGGGGGAGCGGCGACCTTTGGTCGGCTGTTCCGCGACCTACGGCCGGCACTCGAGGCGGCCGTGAAGTCCTACTGGGCTGCGGTCGAGCCACGCTGGATCACCCATGGCGTCGGGTGGGACGAGGACGCGGGCGTCCTCCATGCCCGGGGGACGGGCATCGCCGTGCTGCGGCCGGCGCGCGTGCCGGCGCCGTGGTCGCAGGTGCGGATGGACGTGAGCGTACCCAAGGGGAGCAAGGCCTCCGTCGGCTTCGTGCTCCACACCCCAGGCATCCCGCACGCCGATCGGGCCTTCTTGGTCGAGCGCGGGCGGCTCACCGTGGCCCGCTTCGGGAACCTGCAGCAAGCAGCGCGCGAGGGTGCTGCTGTGGGCGCGCTCGCGCCGAACGTGGTCGCGTCCGTGAGCCTGCCAAGCCAGGCGACGTACCGGCTGCGGCTGTCGCGTCTCGGGGGGGCCTTCGTCCTCGCCGTGGACACGGCGGCGGGGGAGCGGCGGGTGGTCCTGCCCGCCCCGAAGGGCGCGCCCCCGCGCCGCGCGGCTCCGGACATCCTCTCCCTCGTCGCCCGAGGGGGCCCTGCGCGTTGCCAGGGGCTCGTCTTCGACGCGCCCCCGGCGGCACCGTCGAAATAGCCCGCCGGGCCGTGAGGAGCCCCCATTCCCGGTAGGCTCGGGGCATGGGTTGGCGAGGGAGAGCGATGAAGCGCACACGACGACGGCCTCAACCGCGTACGGGAGCCGCCTTGTTGGGCTTGCTCGCGCTACTGCTCCTCTGTGCCCCGCCGGCATCGGCGGATGATGTCCCGGACACCGTTCAGTCCGCCTACGACGCCGCCACGGGGCTGCTGGCCAAGGGCGACGGCCCCAGTCTGGAGAAGGCACTCGGCCTGCTGGAGACACGCAAGGACGAGGCCCTGGGTTCCATCGACTTCTGGACGCTCTACGCGCGCGTATGGGCTGGGCTGAAGAAGGACGCCGCGGGCCTTTGGGATGGCATCGTCAAGGAACGGCAAGCGGCCGCGCCGAAGTCGACGGTGTTCGACCTCGCCCGCGCGCGTGTGGCGAAGGACGCCAAGGCCAAGCGCAAGTGGATCGACGCCGCACTCACCCGCGACAAGTCAAACGTCGAGGCGCGCACGGCGCTCGGCATCTGGCACGTGAACGAAGGCGACGAAGACGAAGGTGCCGAGCTCCTCGAGAGCATCCTCGAAGACGCGCCGGGCTGCGCGCCCGCTGCGATCGGCCTGGCCAACCTCTCGCTCACCGAGGGCTTTGCCTCCGAGGCGCTGGAGGTCCTGGATGCCGCGCTCGACGAGACCAAGGACGCCGGACTCTTCCACCTCACCGCGCTCTGCTACCAGCGCAAGGCGAAAGAGAAGGACCGCAGCACGATGCTCGGCAAGGCGCTGGACGCCGCGGCGCAGGCGCTCGGCCTCGAGCCGAACAACGAGCACATTGCCACCTACAACATGCTTCTCGAGCAGACGGGTGACGCGGCCACGGCGACCAAGGCGCTGAAGACCCACTTCGCCAAGACCAAGCATCCGATGTTGGCGGCATTGCTGGCCAAGGCCGCGTTCAAGGCTGGCGACTACGAGGCGGCCTTGCTTGGCCTCGGCGCGGCCGATCCGGACGAGCTACGCACCATCAAGGCCTCGCTCGTCAGCCATGCCCGCATGGGCAACGCGGCGGACGTCAAGCGACTGGCTGCGAAGGTCGTCGAGCGCGACTCCGCCGGTCGCCTGTTCGCCGCGCGGGCTGCGCTGCTGTTGGGCGACGCCGCCGAGGTGCAAAAGCGCGTCGGCTCCCTGGCCGACAGCGAGTCCCGCATGCTGCGGGCCCAGGCGCACGCTTGGACCGGGGAGCCCGACGCCATCAAGAAGCTCGGCGAGAAGGCCATCCGCTCCGGCTCGCGCGAGGGCGAGGACTACCTCACGGCCTGGTTTACGGCGCGTCTCTTCAAGCGTCTCGGCGCCGAGCTCGGCGATGCCCTGCGCGCGAAGCTGCTGAAGGCACGCTTTGACGCCGCGAAGGCGATCGAGCCCCAGGGAGGCGACCACCAAGCCGATCTCGGGAACGTGAAGACGACGGGCTGGCCTCGGCGCGCAGTGACCTACTTCCGCTCGCGCTGCGGGTCGCGCTTCAAGCTCTCGGGTGACTGGTTCGGTCGCAGCATCGAGATGGACGGCGACTCCAGCAACATGACCGTCTACCGCTCGGTCTCGGGCACGGCGAAGTGTGGCGAAGAAGAGGTCGGCATCGAGGTCCGCTTCAACGGCAAGACGAGCAAGAGCAGGGGTGGCAACGGCTTGATCGAGCTGTTCAGGACCGACACCACGGACAAGCTCTCCGAGTTCAAGCCGGCCGAGACGGCGTTCGCCGAGGCCTGCGCGGCGTGGCTCGACGGCAACCACGACAAGGCCGAGGCGGCCTGCGCCAAGGCGCTGAAAATCGAGCCGGCCTTCGAGCGCGTGCGCGTGTTCCGCTCGCTGGCTCGCGCGCTCTCGCCGAGCGGCGAGAAACGCGCCGATGCGAAGGATGCCACGAAGAGCGTCGAGCGCTGGCGCGATGACTTCGAGCTTCGCCGGACGGTGATCCTCCTGCGCGCCTGGGCCGGCCATGCTGGTGTGGCGGAGGAGATCACCGCCCTCGCCAAGCGTGAAGCGTCCATGAACGTCCGCGATCTCGCCGGTCTCTAGCCGAGGCCTCATACTACGATCTGCGGATGCCGCGCCTCACCGTCGATCTCACCTTCGCCTTCGACCGCGCCCTCGGTGCGGGACGCGGGCTGGACGTCAGCGCGTACGAGGCGGAGGCCGCGCGCCTCAGCGATGCCGGCCTGTGGCTCGAGGAGCAGCGCAGCGACGGCCGAGCGGATTGGTTCGATCTCCCGCTCGACGCAGCACCTGCAGAGGCCGTTGCCGCGTGGCTCGACGCAGCGCCTGCGTCGCTCGATGTCGTCCTTGTGGGCATAGGCGGCTCGGCGCTCACCGCGCGCGTCGTGCGTGCGATCCGTCCCGTGGGGGAGGTCGCCCCGCGCTTGCATGTGATCGACACCGTCGATCCGCGTCCAGTGCAGGAACTCTTGCAGCGACTCGACCCCGCCGCGACGTGTGTGATCGGCATCTCGAAGTCCGGCGTCACCCTTGAGATGGGGGCTGTCTTCTTGGTGTTCGAGGCCTGGCTGACCGACGCACTCGGGGCCGATGCCGCCGCGCGCTTGGCCGTGATCGCAGGAGCGCAGGACAACCCGCTGCGCGCCCGCGCGCTGGCGAAGGGCTACGCGCACTTCGCCGTGCCCACGGGGATCGGCGGACGCTTTTCCGGGCTGACGCCCGTCGGGTTGCTGCCAGCGGCTTGCGTCGGGCTCGATCCGCGGGCCCTGCTGCGCGGCGCGCGTGACATGCGCACTCGCTGCCTCGCGAGTGACGCGGCGACCAACCCCGCGCTTGCGTTGGCGGCCGTCCACGCCGCGGCGGCCGAGGCGGGGCGCAGCGTCGCCGTGCTCTGGCCCTACGGCGAGGCGCTGAAGCCGCTCGGGCCCTGGTGGGCGCAGCTCGTCGGCGAGAGCCTCGGCAAGCCGGGCCCTTCGGGTCCCGCGGGCATGACGCCGCTCGCCGCGACCGGCCCCGCCGATCAGCACAGCCTGCTGCAGGCGCTCGTGGAAGGACCCGACGACAAGCTTGTCGTGTTCGTCACCGCCGAGAGCGCCGAAGCGGGTCCGAGCGTCCCGGCAGGCGAGGCAGCGCTCTGCCTCGCGTCCGGTCAGCCGCTGGGGGCCGTGCTCGAGGCCGAGCGCGAGGCCACGGAGTTTGCGCTGGCCGCCGCCGGTCGCCCCTCGATCACCATTCGCCTTGCTGCCGCCGACGCCGAGAGCCTCGGCGCGTTTCTCTTCGCCTGGGAGGCGGCCGTCGTCTTCTGGGGACGGCTGCTCGGCGTCGATCCGTTCGGCCAGCCTGGCGTCGAGCTCGGCAAGCGTGCGGCCGCCGCCCGCCTCACCGGCCAGCCGGCCGATCTGGCCGAGGACCTCGAGCGCCACCGCGACACCGATCGCACGGAAACTGCATAGATCGCGCGACCCGCCCGCACGACCCGCCCGCGCGACCCGCCCGCACGACCCGCCCGCACGACCCGCCCGCACGACGCGCCCGCACGACGCGCCCGATCCACCTGCGCGGGATGGGCGTGCTCTACCCCCGGGCCCGTTCCGTCCTGGAACCAACGCGATTTCACCGGCCCGACATGCATCACGCCTGCGCGCAGGTCCCAATCATGGGCGCGGGGAACCGTCCCATCCTGGAATGCGCCTACTCGATCCCCACGCGGGGGGTGGGGGCGCATGCGCGGCGCCATCGGCGCCGAGCGCTGCTTGCCCGCAGGGGGCGGCAGCGCCCCTTGCCGACACTCCTGGAGCCGTGCACCCGGTCGCACGCGGGGGGTGCGGGCGCATGCGCGGCGCCATCGGCGCCGAGCGCTGCCTGCCCGCAGGGGGGCGGCAGCCCCCCTTGCCGACATTTCTAGAACAGCACAGCTGTTCTAGAACGGAATGTCGTCGTCCCCGTAGTCGTCCTGCGGCGTCTGGGCCGCGGCGACCGGGGCCGCGCTGCCCTGCTGGCTCTGGCCCTGTCCTTGCGAGCGACCGCCGCCACCGCCGCCACCCTGCGAGTCGATGAACTGGAACTGGTCGCAGACGACGGAGAGCTTGGAGCGGCGCTGGCCGTCCTTCTCCCAGGTGTCGAACTTCAGGCGGCCTTCGACGTAGATTTGCCGGCCCTTCTGCATGTAGCGGGCGATGGTCTCGCCGGTGCGGCCCCAGGCCTCGACGTCGACGAAGGTGGTCTCTTCGACCTTTTCGCCCGAGCTCTTGTTCATGTAGGTGCGGTTGGTGGCGAGCCCGAAGCTCACGACGGCATTGCCGGAGCTGACGTTGCGGGTCTCGGGATCGCGGGTGAGGCGGCCGATGAGCATCACCTTGTTGAGGTTGGCCATGGAATCTCCTGAATCGTGCTCGGGCGAGGCCTTGCATCCCGCCGCCCTCGAAACAGACCCCACTCGGGTCCGCTCCTGTTTAGGCGGCAGGGAATCCGCGTTCCCGAGCGGTCACGCGGTCTTGTACGATGCTAGACCGCCCCCCGGACAGCGGGGGACGCAGGCCTCAGGGAGCCCCTCCATGTCCGATGAACGGCGTAGTTCCCCGCGTGTGGCGGTCCCGTCCCAGGGGGCCTGCACCATTCGGGACGAGTCCGGCGCGGAGCGCGCGTTTGCGTTGACCGATCTCTCCGAGTGCGGAGCCCGGCTGACATGCGGGGTCGCCATCGGGGCCATGACCCGCGTGCACGTCGCGATGCGCCTGCCCGGCGAGCGCGTGGGCCGCACGGACGAGGTCGGCGTCGAGACCATCGGCGTGGTGGTCTGGAGCCACCGCGTGGGCGAGGACCAATACGACACGGGTGTGTTCTTCCCCGAGTTGGACGAAGAGAGTGCCGCGCTGCTCCAGGCCTACGTGCTCTCGGCCGCTTGAGGCCACCCGGTGACTGCTGCCGAGTCCGACGGATCTGCTCACCCCGGCCAGCCTGCTGAGCCGGAGCGTGCGCCGCCGGCGGCCTGGGTCCATCCGAGTGCTGTGGTCGATGATGGCGCCGTGCTCGGGGCTGGCACCAAGATCTGGCACTTCGTGCATGTCTGCTCCGGGGCCTCGATCGGCCCCGGCTGCGTGCTGGGGCAGAACGTCTTCGTAGCCCCCAACGTGCAGATCGGCGCCGGCTGCAAGCTCCAGAACAACGTCTCCATCTACGTCGGCGTGACGCTCGAGGACGAGGTCTTCGTCGGCCCCTCGGCCGTCTTCACCAACGTGATGAACCCTCGGGCGCACGTGAACCGGCGCGATCAGTTCGCCGGCACCCTCATCCGGCGCCGCGCCACGATCGGCGCGAACGCGACCATCGTTTGCGGAACCACGCTGGGGGAAGGCGCCTTCGTCGCGGCCGGCGCGGTCGTGACCAAGGACGTGCCTCCCCGGGTCCTGGTCCAGGGCTGCCCCGCCGAGCCCGCGGGCTGGCGCTGCGACTGCGGCGAGGCCCTGGCCGGCTGGCCGGCCGCCGCCGAGGCCGCCTGTGCGCCCTGCGGTTCGACCTACGCCGTCCGGCCCGACGGCGGGCTTGATCTCAAGGCCCCGGAAGCCGACTAGGACGCCATGGAAGCCTTCCACGCCACCGTTGCCAGCCTCTTCGGCCTCGTCGTCGGCTCGTTCCTGAATGTCGTGATCTGGCGCCTGCCGCGGGGCGAGAACCTCTCGCGCCCGCGCTCGGCGTGCCCGGGCTGCGGCACGCTCATCGCTTGGTACGACAACATCCCCGTGCTGTCCTGGATCCTGCTCGGCGCGCGCTGCCGGGGCTGCAAGAGCCCCATTCGTTGGCGCTATCCGGCGGTCGAGGCGCTGACGGGGGCCCTCTTCCTGCTCGCCTGGCAGTCCCACGGCAGCGACGCCGTCACGGCCGCGATCGTCGCGCTCTTCCTGGCGGCGCTGGTGGCGATCTCCTTCATCGACCTCGACCACCGCATCATCCCGGACGCGATCTCGAAGCCCGGGATGGTCCTGTTCCTGCTCGTAGCCCCATTCAATGGGCTCCACGCTGGGGTGGAGTGGATCAACGGCGCCAAGCCCGGCCTCAACGCCCTGCTAGGCGCCGGCATCGGCATCGCGGTGGGCATGGGCACGATCCTGCTGATCCGCGCGGTCGGCAGCTGGATGCTCAAGAAGGAGGCCATGGGGCTCGGCGACGTGAAGCTGCTGGGCTTGATCGGTGCCGTGGTCGGCCCGCTGCCCTGCCTCTATGCCTTGGCGCTGGCATGCCTGGGCGGTGCGGTCATCGGCGGGGTGATGTTCGCCATCGGGCGCCGCCGGCCCATGCCGTGTGGCGTGGAGGTGGTCGGCACGGGGGCGCACCGCGACCTCACGGCCACCTTCGAGCGCATGCGCGTGGGGGAGACGGGGCTCGAGGTGCGCGGCGCTCCGCCCGCCGAGGTCAAGACCCCCGTGCGCGTGGCGTTGGTCCTGCCCGCCACGCGGATCCTCGAAGACGACGACGCGCATCTCGCGCTCGAGGGCAACATCGCGAGCGTCGAGGGCGAGGGCGACGAGCGCATGTGGATCCTCGAGATCACCAAGCACACCGACGACGACGCCGAGCGCGTGGGCCTCTTCAGCATGTCCTACAAGTACATCCCGTTTGGTCCGTTCCTGGCCTTTGGCGGGGCGCTATGCGCCATCTACGGCCGCGAGGTGCACTGGGCCCTGAGCGTCGGGTACCCCTCGCTCTTCCACCGCTAGGCCGCGCCTCGCACCCACGGCGGCTGCCGTTCGCCGCCCTGTAGCTCGTGCTCATGCGCGGCTTGCCACCTCCGGGCGCAGCCCTCGCGTGCCGTGCTTCGCGGCCGTCCCAGATGTTGAGGGCACGTTTTGGCGCGCAAGAAATGTGTGGGACTTCGGATGAGGTCCTATTCGTCCGACCCAAGGCAGTAGGACGCGCCGCGCCAATCTGGCCTCCGGCGCCCCACGGGTCTTCGACGACCTTCTCTCTGGCAGCGGTGTGCTTTGCACCACCCCAGCTTGTGGAGGAGCCGTCTTTTTCCTACCAGATGTTGTATTTATGCCTTGACCGGCTCGCGTGGGTGGGTTGAATCAAGGTCGTCGCGGTGTCGCCGCAGGAGTGGAAGGCGTAGCTCGGTGTCGAGCAGTCTTCTCACCCCGCGAGCCGTCGGTTCCGGGGGTGGATTCCCGGCGCACCGTGAGGTCAGGGACAGAGTCGCCAGGGAGGGCAGCATGCGCCATTTGAACCGTCTAATCATTCCGGCTGTCGTCGGACTCGCCTTCCTCACCCTCGCGGTGGGTTGCTCCCGTTCACGCGGTGTGAGCCGCGCCAAGGTGCTCGAGGCCGAGAACATCAACCAGCGCCAGCGTGTTGCCACGCTTGAAGAGCAGATCCGCCAGGGTCACCTCGCGCAGGACGGCTCCGTGGCTCGCGAGCAGCAGCTCCGCGCCGAGCTTGTGGCCGCCCGCCAGGACGTCGAAGGCGCCCGTGCGGCCCACGCCCAGGCCGCCGAAGCCCGCGGTCGCCTCGTCTCCATCCAGGGGGACCTGAGCCGGACCGAGTCCGAGCTCGCCGAGGCCAACCGCAAGTACGAGGAGCTGCGCCGTGCGCGGGTCGTGCAGCCCGCCCCGGTGCGTGTGGCGAACGCGAGCAGCCCGACCCCCGTCCGCTTGGGTGGGATCAGCCCCGAGGCCGAGGCCATGCGCCGCGACCTCCGTGCCCAGCTCGCCAGCTTCGGCATCCGCGACCTCAAGGTCGAGGTGCGCCGCGAGCCGAGCGGTGAGGAGCGCGTCGCCATCGTCCTGCCCGACGCCTTCCCGGCCGGCAAGGCGACCCTCGCCTACAACGCCTCGGCGGTGAAGGCGGTCATCAGCGTCGGCAAGATGATCCGCTCGCACTACCGCAACAGCCAGGTGCTCGTCGAAGGGCACACCGACAGCGATCCCATCCGCCGCTCGTCCTGGGGCACCAACGAGAACCTCTCCCGCGCCCGCGCCAAGGCCGTCGAGAGCCTTCTGACGAACTCGGGCGTACCCGCCACGAGCGTCCGCACGGACGGCCTGGGTGCGACCCAGCCGCTCGCCATGGGCAACACCAAGCGCGCCAAGAGCCGCAACCGCCGGGTCGAGATCTTCATCACGCCCCGTTCGTAGGCCCTCAGCGGACGCCCCGGAGCGGGCGTCCCTGATCGATCCGCCTCCGCCCCGTTCGAGCGAGCGGGGCGGCCCGGCACGCCAGACACCTCCCACCGCATTGACGAAGAGACTGAGGAGTTCGAGCTATGAAGACGCAACCCTGGATTGGCGTGGCGGTGGTGATCACCGTGGCGCTCTCCCTCGCGGCCTGCAAGAGCCGCGGCCGCACCGGCTGCAATGACTGCGCCCCGCCGGCCACGATGGCGCAGCAGCCCGCCTACGGCGACATCGTCGACGGTGAGGTCTGGAGCGACAGCGGCACCGGCTCGCCGGATGCCAACCCGAGCATCAGCGCCTTCCCCCCCGCGCCGGGCGTGCCCAGTGATCCGGCCATCACGCAGGCCGATCTCGACGCCGCCAACGATCGCGGTGACGAAGAGGCCCGCCGCCGCGAGGCGGCCGAAGCCCAGATTCGCGCCGAGCGCGATCGTCTGGCCGCCGCCGCGAGCGAGCTCGAGGCCGCCCGCGCCAAGATCGACCAGCTCGAGAATGCGCCCACGGGCACGTTCGACACCGAGGAGCCTGAGCTTCCCGCCCAGTCTCCCGCCGAGCGCCTCGCCGAGGATCTGCAGTCCTCCGGCGGCGCCGACGTCATCCGCGACGGCAACCTGGTCATCGTCCGCATGACGAACAGCTTCCGCGCCGGTTCGGATGTGCTGAAGCAGGACCGCGAGCTGATCTCGACCCTGAGCACGACCGCCAGCGCCCTGAGCAGCTACCCGGGGGCTTCGGTCTCCGTCGTGGGCCACTCGGACAGCGACCCGATCAAGCGCACCAAGAACAAGTGGCGCGACAACGATCAGCTCTCCCTCGCCCGCGCCCAGCGGGTGGCGTCGGTCCTCGCCTCGAGCGGCGTCGACAGCAACCGGATCTCGATCGATGGCCGCGGCGCCCGTGAGCCGCTGGTCGCCCCCGAGCGCTCGCGTGCCGACAAGGCCCGCAACCGCCGCGTCGAGATCATGATCCGCCTGTAAGCACGCTGTTTCCGCCGCCTGCCTCCGGCAGGCGTGCCCTTCAAGGCCGCCCTCCCTCAGGGCGGCCTCCTACGCCCCCGAGCATCGGCTCGGGGGCGTTTCGCGTTTTGGTCGGGCGGGCGCAGCCCAGGGCATGGCCCCGTCTGAAGTCTCAAAGGGAGACGATTCAAGGCTGAGGCCATCGCCTGCCGATAGGGCCAGCACGACTCCGGGCATCAAGGGACCCGCAGCGGAGGTGTTGGACGTATGGCGACGGTACCGATCGAAGAGCTGCTTCAGATCCTGGTGGACCAGGGCGGCTCTGACCTGCATATCTCGGCTGGCTCTCCGCCCAAGGTCCGCGTGGACGGTCATCTGTACGACTCCGAGCACGAGATGCTCCAGCCGGATGACACGAAGTCGATCATCTACTCCTTCCTCACCGGCGAGCAGATTGCCCGCTTCGAGCAGGACCTCGAGCTTGACCTCTCCTTCGGTGTGGACGGCCTGGGCCGCTTCCGCGTCAACGTCTTCTATCAGCGGGGTTCGGTCGCGGCCGTTCTCCGGATGATCCCGGCCGAGGTGCTTGGCTTCGAGCAGCTGGGCCTGCCGCGCGCACTCTGCGAGCAGATCTCCAGCCTGCCTCGCGGGCTCGTGCTGGTCTGTGGCGCGACCGGTAGCGGCAAGAGCACGACGCTCG
>JAJDEM010000163.1 GCA_029259795.1 Planctomycetota bacterium | reverse complement strand
GTCCGTTGGTTCAAGGAGTACACGGCCATGGTCGCGGCCTTGGGTACGTGGAAACTACGCAATGCCATCGTGGTCGGCGGTCTCGGCGACGAGGCTGCCGTCGAGCGCGATCGCGAGGCCCACCTCGAGTACCTCTACCGGGCCCAGCTCGCGGAGTACTACCGCGCGAAGTGGCTCGAGGCGGGCGGCGACTAGCCGCTACTTGGCGCCGCGCTTGCGCGCGGCGCGCTCAGCCTTGAGCGCTTCGCGCTGGCGAAGCAGTTCAGCCCGGATGGAGGGGAGCACGACCGTGCCCGGTCCGGGCATCGCTCAGAAGTACGGATCGTGGACTTCCACGACCGGCACGCTCTCCGCCGTCATGACGGTCAAGCGCTCGCGCGGCACCGGCGTCGTGATCGGCGCAGGGTGCCCGGGAGCGACCGCATCTTCGCCACAGCCGGTGGCGAGCAGGAGGGCGAGGCAGCAGAGTGCGGTTCGCATGCGCCCAGCATACGGCCGGCGCGGGCGGCGTGTGGAACCCCCCAGGCGGCAACGACGTATCAAGGGCAGTCGCGCCCTCAGTAGCCCGCGACCCAGGAAAGGAGGCGATCTCATGCGTGTGTTCCAGCTCTTCCCCGGCAGCACCCGAACCGCCTCCGCCTCTCTCCAGAGGGTGGCGTCTCGCTCTAGCGAGTAGCCCGGCGCGCTTGGCCTGACGACAGGCCGCGCCCCTCCCGAGGCGGTTCCGTACGGAATCCCTACCCATCCCTCGGAGTCAGAGAAGTGATCCAGCTTGAAGATTGGGGCTACCACCCCACGTTTGCGGACGCCTACGCGTCCACCCCCGTCGCCGATAGCGTGCCGGCCCGGGTCATTGAAGAACAACGCGATGGCTACCGCGTCATGACCGCCGCCGGCGAGCGGCGTGCGATGGCCTCCGGTCGTCTGCGTCACCAGGCCGCCGAGCGGGAGGCTCTGCCTGCCGTCGGGGACTGGGTCGTCCTCGGCCTGCCTCCCGCCGCCGATCAGGGCGTCATCCACGCGGTGCTGCCTCGGCGGACGGCACTCCTGCGCAAAGAGGCCGGCGCCACGACAACGGCGCAGGTGATCGCCGCGAACGTCGACCACGTGCTCCTGCTCACGTCCCTCAATAGCGACCTGGAGCCACGGCGTATCGAGCGCTACCTGGCGGCCATCTGGGAGAGCGGCGCAGCGCCCGCGCTCGTGCTGACCAAGGCCGACGTCTGCGAGGACCCGGCAGCGCCGCTTCGCGCGCTCGGTGATGTGACGCTGGGCGTGGACGTCCATGTGGTCAGCGCGCTGAGCGGCGCGGGCCTCGAAGCGCTGGAGCGCTACACGCAGCCCGGCCGGACCATCGCCCTCGTCGGCTCCTCGGGGGTGGGCAAGTCGACGCTCCTCAACGCCCTGGCCGGCGAAGTCTTGCAGCATGTCAACGAGATCCGGCTGCGCGATGAGCGTGGCCAGCACACGACGACCGCGCGCCGGCTGCTGCGGATGCCGTCGGGAGCCCTCTGGGTCGACACGCCCGGCATGCGCGAGTTCGGGCTGTGGAGCGCAGGCGACGGGCTGGCCGAGGTCTTTGATGACGTCGCGCAGCTCGCCCTGGCCTGTCGGTTCACCGATTGCTCCCATGCGGGCGAGCCTGGCTGTGCGATCGCGGCGGCGATCGACGAGGGTCGACTCGAAGCCGAGCGCCTGGCCTCCTGGCTGAAGCTTCAGCGCGAGCAGGCGTTCCTCGAGCGGAAGCTCGACCGGCGCGCGCGCCTCGAGCACAAGCGCAAGAACCGACGCTTCTCGAAGTCCATCCGGGCCAAGACCCAGGCCCGCAAGCGCGAGCGTGGCCCGGGCGGCTGAGCCCCCTGAAACGGCCTGTGGGGCGCCCCGCTCTTCCGGGTGGTCCTGTTGTTGGGATGGGACCAGACCCAAGTGGCAGGAGGCTGTGATGGACACGATGACGCGTGGAACGAAGAAGGCCGGAACGCTGGCACTCCTGGGCGCTGCCCTGCTCTTCTCGGCCGGCTGCGGTGGCGGTGGCGGTGGCGAAGACACCACCGTCGGCGTCGTTGCCGTGCCCGCGCCGACGGGTGGCGGGAGCGCCGGAGGCGCCTTGCCGTCCACGCCGCCGCCGCCGGCCCCACCGCCGGCCCCACCGCCGGCTCCGCCCCCGGCACCGCCTCCCGCGCCTCCGCCTGCGCCGCCGGCTCCCCCGCCGCCTTCGCCGCCGCCCGCGCCGCCCTTGCCGCCGGTCCCTCCCCTGCCCTCCTTGGGCTTCGACCAGATCTCAGCGCTGGTGCTGCGCGAGCCTGCAGGTGGCCTCCTGGGTGCTGATTCGGCAACGGGTGCACTGCTCCACATCGTCCCCGATGACCAACATGCGTTGGCCGCCAGCCCGAACAGCCTGCTCGACATCCAGGCCATGGCGCACGACCCCCGTGATGATGTGACATACGCGGTGGACGCCAGTACGGGGAGCCTGCTTGCCATCCAGTCCGACTTGACCATGGCCCTCGTCGGTCCGCCGAGCGCCTTGGGCCGCACGGGCATCCGCGCCATGGCGTTCGATTCCCGTCATCGCGTGCTCTACGCCGTGGACTCGGATACGGACGAGTTGCTGATCGTGGACACCGCGCTGGGCACCCCATCGATCGTCGCGGCGCTCACCCCGTTGCAGGCCGACACGATCGAGGCCATGACGTACGACGTCGACAACGATGCACTCGTCGCGATCGACCGCTCCACCCGCTGGTTGGTCGAGATCGATCGCACCACAGGCGTCGTGACCGGGCGTGGCCAGACGGCCTTCGCCGAGATTCGGGGGCTGGTCATGCTTCCCGGAACCCAGACGCTGCTGGCCGTCGAGACCTTCGGCGACCGCATCGTGCAGCTCGACCGCTTGACCGGGGCGACGATCGTCCCGTAGGCCTCCCTCCTCCCTCCCTCGAAAGCACACGACGCCGGGCCAAGCCCGGCGTTGTGTCGTTTTGCCGAGCGCGCGCGCCCTCCTCGCGCTTGCACGGGCTTTGCATTGCAAGGCGCGGCGTTGCACCCCCCTTGCAGAAGTCTTGCCGTCCGCTTGCCTACCTTGTGCGATCCGGCGCGCCCGTACTCCGTATGTTCATCCATGAGCAGCGGAGGCTTGTTGATGACAGCGCGCGCGGTGGCGAACGGAACATGGTCGGGCTCGATCTTGCGTGCCTCCTGGCACGGCGGTCGCGCACTGCTCCTGCTGTTCTTCGCCGCGTCGACCGCACTCGTTGTCGTGAACACGCTGCCCTACTACACGTTTTCCGACGACATCCCGTTCTTCCTCGAGAAGGCCGTCGTGTACCCGAGTGTGCTGTGGCGTGTGGCGTTCTACGTGCACATCACCGGTGGGGTGATCTGCCTCGTGGCGGCGTTGCCGCAGTTCAGCAAGACGCTGCTGCGCCGCGCGCCGCGGCTGCATCGCTTCCTGGGCTGGACGTACGTCTTGAGTGTGTTGGTGCTGGTAGCCCCCCCCGGGCTCTACCTGGCGATCTTCGCCAAGGGTGGCATGGCGGGGCGTTTCGGCTTCATCGTGCTGGGCGCGGCGCTCTTCTACACGACCTGGCGTGGCCTGGAGCATGTGCGTTCCCGTGACTTCCGCGGGCATGCGGCCTGGATGGTCCGCTCCTACGCCATGGCGGCCAGCGCCTTGACCTTCCGCGTCTTCTACTTGGCGTTCTACGCAG
This sequence comes from Planctomycetota bacterium, assembly GCA_029259795.1. GTDB lineage: Bacteria > Planctomycetota > PLA2 > PLA2 > JAEUHO01 > JAHEIK01. Next base: position 2,337 of record JAJDEM010000163.1, on the reverse strand, counting down.
CCGGCGTGGGCTCGGAATACGTAACGGCTATCTGGCTGAGCTTCTTCGTGAACCTGTTCGCGGCCGAGCTCCTCATCTTTCGCCAACGGAAAGGACCCTCCCGATGAATCGCATGGCTCTTGCTACCTCTCTCGCCGTGGTCTTGGTGACCCTCGCGGCCTTCGTCAACCACGTACAGACGCGGCCGCTGCCCGGCGAAGAAGCGCCGCCCATGACAGAACGGCTCCCGGTGCTGATGCCCTTGGCCGCTGTCGAAGCGCCCACCCCGCGTGCGGCTGAGAGCAAGCCGAAGCCTCCAGCGCTGACGACGGCGAAGCGCGCCGCGATCGAGGCGCGCGTCCGCAAGGAGATCGTCTCGCCGCTACAGAAGTCGCGCTTCAACCATCGACGGTTCAGTCGGGTGATGCTGCCGGTTCGCAATCTCAAGCTCAAGATGGAGGACTACGCGATTCACGCGCCCAAGGAAGACGCCCCGGAGTTTGTCCTGTTCGAGCTCCAGGAGGTCGACGAGCTCCGTACCCGCGTTGACAAGAAGGCGCGCGTGCTCGCCCACGGCCGAGTGCAGGTGGCGACCGGAACCATCGAATTGAGCGTGCTGCGACGCGGCAAGCAGTCAACGACACGCGACTGGCAGCCTGCGGTCAAGGCTCTGCCACGGCTTGGGCTTCTCCGCTAGCGACTACTTGAGCAGGTGGGCGTAGTCGCTCAGGATCACCTCGCGAGCCATGGCCGGCCCCTCCATGACCTGCTGCGTCTTGCCACCCTTGCCGTCATCGGCGCTGTCGCCAACGCTGATGGTCCCGCCGGCTTCCTTGATCTTCACCGTGCGCGTCCAGTCGCCGCCCCGGTTGCCGATCAGCTGGTTGCGCGCGCCGCGCTTGTCGTAGCCCTGCTTCTCGTCGGCGGTGAGGGTGCTGTCGACGTAGTCGTCCCACTCGCGGCGTAGCTGCTCCCCCGCTTGGCCGAAGGGCTTGATCGTGATCGTGGTCGTGTCGCCGTCACGCGCCACGGTGGCGTTCTCCTTCTCGAGCGCCTTCGCCTTCTCGAGGAAGGACTCATAGGAGGTCTTGAACGCCTTGGCGCGTCCGGCGTCGAGCCCGAGATCCTTCGCGAGCTTGGCGGCGTAGGCCGGACTGCCGGGCAGGCCGTCGCCGATCACCTCGCCGCTGCCCAGCGGCTGGCCGGGGCCGACGAGCATCCCCCCCTCCTTGGCTTGGTCGACCATGTCGCGCAGCGGCTGCGTGAGCTTGCGTTCGGCCGCGAGCTGTTCGCGCAGGCTCTTGACCTCGTCCTCGAGCGCTCCGAGGCGGCGACTGAGGTTGGCGTCGGTCGGCGTCTCGGCGCCGCGCAGCGTGGGCGGTGCTTCGATGAGATCTGGCGTGCGCTCGCCCGGATCAAAGCTTCCGGGGAGATCGTCGGCGTCGTGCTCGATCGTCGTGGTCTCGGGCGGCCCGTCCACCCCGGAGAACAGCGCTACGGCCACGACGCCAGCGGTGCCTCCGACGACGACGATGAGCATTGCGGCGAGAACGATCCAACTGGTCTTGTTCATGGTGAGACTCCCTCAGTGGGCCGGCGCCCCCACTCTACGCCTAGCGCGAGCACGAGGGCGTCTGCAGTCGGAAACCGCGCTTGGATGCGGGGACGTTGCGCAGCAGGTCGATGGCACGGCCGCGCACCAACACGCCGAAGCCGTGGCGATCGCGAATGGCGTCGACGGCGGTGTCGAGATGGCGGTCGACGTCGAGGCTTGCGAGCAGGTCGAGCTGCTGCTCGCCCTTGGGCTCGAGCCCGTGCAGCGTGACCCCCACCAGACGCAGTCGTACGCGCCGCTGCCAAACGACGGGCCAGAGAGAGCGAACGACCTGCAGCACGTCCTCGTCGCGATCTCTGGGCTCACGAAAGCGGCGCCGCTTGGCCGCCGTCTGGAAGTCGGCGTAGCGCAGGCGGACCTCGACCGAGCGAGCTCGGAGGCCTTCTTCACGCATGGCGCGGCACGCGCGCTGCGCGAGGTAGGACAGCATGCCGTCCACCACGGCGGGATCGTGGGTGTCTTGCGCGAAGGAAGTCTCACGGGAGATCGTGCGCATCTTCACCGTGCGCTGGCCGACCGTGGGGGCATCGCGCTCGGCATCCAGGCCTCGGGCGCGGCGCGAGAGGGTGGTGCCCGTGCGGCCGAACGTGGTCTGGAGGATCTCCTCGGGCACGGCGGCGAGATCACCGATCGTGCGGACGTTGAAGCGCTCGAGCGCGGCTTGGGTCTTGCCGCCGACGCCCGGGAGGTAGGGCAGCGGCAGATCTGCGAGGAAGGCGGCCTCCTCGCCGCGGTGGACCTCG
>JAJDEM010000162.1 GCA_029259795.1 Planctomycetota bacterium | reverse complement strand
CGGAGTGGCTCACGACCTCCACCTCCCCGCCTCGTAGGCCCGGGGCGCTGGCTTGGAGGTCCGTGACCGGTCCCGCGGGGTCGTCGTGATGCGGCCGCGCGTTGGTCGTAAGCACCACGAGGCCCCGCTCGCTGTCGATGGTCCGCTCGACGAGGAGTTGACGGTGCTCCAGGCGGAAGCCCGGCGGGATCGCCCGGGCACCATCGACGGTGACGGCAAGGTGTACGGTCCGGGCGTGGCCCAGTTCCACATCGATTGTCGCGTCGCCCTCCGTCGTGTCGGCGGCGAGCGCGGGCAGCTGATCGTTGACGCTCGTGATCTCGAACGCCGCGGCGGGGAGTCCCGTGAACACGGCCTGTCCCTTCGCGTTCGTCACGAACGAGTAGGGATACACCCCGAGTGCGCGAAGCGTGATGAGGAGACCCCCGACGGGATCGCCCTCCGCGTTCTTCACCGTGACGCTCACGCGGCGAGGTCGGGTGAACGTGACGGCGGCCGACACCCCGCTTGGGGAGTTGCCGTTCACCAAGGCCACGGCGTGTTCGCCGTACTGCGCGAGGTAGTGCGAGCCCGTGGCGTAGACGCCCTCAATGACCAGCATGCCGTTCTCGATGTGCCCGGTGCGGGCGCCTTCGCGGTAGCGCGCCGCCGCGTCGAGGGGCCAGAGTGTGACCACAGCACCGTGCGGCGGACTGGGGATCAGCCCCTTGACGACCGGCCAGCGGCGCGTGCCCAGTTTGCGCAGGCGAAGGGTGGCCTCGGCCTCGCCCTTGCTGAGGTCGACGTTCATGGTTGCGTACGCGTAGCCGAGCTTGCGTGCCTCGACGCGTAGCCAGGTGCGCGCGCCGAGCCCGCGCACGAGTACGCGCCCGTCACGTCCCGTATGCAGGCCGTCGCCCTCGGCCGGGATCCTGTGATGGTCGTGGACGGTCTTCCAGGCTGCGTTGACGCCGAGCCAGACGTCGGGCAGCGGCTCGTTGGATGCCTCGTCCACGACGCGTACCTCCAGAGTGCGGTTGGGGAGCAGCGGCACCGTCACGACAGCATCTGTGGCGGTCTTCACGTCGTGCACGAGGGCGCCCCGTCGGCCGTCGGACGCGAGTACCTCGACGTGATACGTACCCAGGGGTAGCGTGCGGACGTCGGCGCGGCCCTGCGCTCCGGTGCGCGCCGTGCCAAGGAGGGCCACGTCGTTGTTCTGCTGTCCGCGCAACGCGGCGAGCACACGCACCGTGGCATCCGCGACGGGGTGGATGCCGTCCAGCACGTGTACGCGCAGCGCTCCAGCCTCCCCGAGCACGATGGGGTCGACCGGCCAGCCGCCGACGACGCTGCCCCAGATCCAGGCCTTGGTGCTGCCGACAAGGGATCCCTGCCCGCGCGCGACCAGCAGCACACTGGTGCCCCGCAGGATCGAGCGCCAGCGCAGCCGGTAGCGGCCGTTGGCGTCGGTCGTGCCGACGGCCCTGCGCCCTTCGGCGCCGTAGGCCTCGACGTTGACGCCGGCGGCGGGGTGGAACGAAGGCAGCAGGACGCGGCCGTGCAGCGTGATCCGGCGCCGCAGGATCGAGGCCGCATCGGGCGCCTGTTCGAGGGGGCGCGGCGCGCGCCCGCGAAGTGTCGGCAACGTCGGCTGGCGCGCTTCGCCGCCGGCCTCCTCGAGCCAGCGTAGCTCGCGCCGCGCCGCCTCCGCCGCCTCGTCGTTCGACGCATCGCCGCCGTCATTAGGCGAGGGGAGTGGGGCCAGGTCGACGAGCAGCCACCCGACGAAGACCACGGCCAGGACCGCGCCCAGCCAGAGGACGACGCGGCTGTTCACCGCCGCTTGCCGGCCTTCTTCTTCCGCCCCTGCTTGCGGCTGGCCTTGCGGCGCTCCGCGGTCTTCTCGAGTGCCGCCGCTGCGTCGAGCACGCCGTGCCCCCAGCGTGGGTTCGGGACGGTGCCGGTGTGTTCGGTGCTGCGCGCGGTGGACTCCAGGATCGCCTTCGCCTCGGCGCCGCTGAGTGTGGGGTCCAGCTCGAACATCAAGGCGACGACGCCGGCGACCATCGCGGCCGAGGCGGTGGTGCCGCTCGTCAGGCCGTAGAGCCCGCCATCGTCGGCCATGATGTGCTTGCGCACCTTGGCCCAGTCTGCACCGCGAGCATAGGTGGTTGCGATCCGGTCGGCGGGAACGCAGAGGGTGACACCGGGGCGGCCATCGGCCGTGGGACCCGTGCCGCTGCCGAGCCATAGCTCGCCCTTCTTGCCTTCGCCCAACTGGTAAAGACCGCGGCCCTGGAAGTTCTTCCACTCGCTGCGCAGGATCGAGCAGCCGGCCGTGATGGCGTGCTTGGCCGAGGCGCCATCCCAGACCGAGCAGGGCGTGACATGATTCAGGAACTTGTTGTACGGCTCGTCCATCGGGTTCTCGGGGTTCGGCGCGATGAACGCGTGAAACGTGCCTGAGCGGACGGTGGCACCGTGGAGCGTGATGTCGTAGCGGCCGGGACCCCCGACGAGGTCGACGCGGATCTGCCGCTTACCGCCCAGCGTCAGGACCTGGTTGCGCGAGGAACTCAGGTGGTAGAGCTGGTAGCCCGTGCCGTACTCCGACTTGCCGGTCTTGGGGGCCTTGAACGGGCCGGTGCGACCGGCGGGAGTCCGGATCGACACGTCGAAGCGATCGGTGCCCGAATACCAGATGTCGACCGTGACCTCGCCTTCGGCTTCCTTCTCGACCTGCAGGGTGAGCGCGCCGCCCTGCGGCACCCGTCCGCTGGCGTGGTTCTTCCGGTCGCCCTTGTCGCTCGAGCCCGTGACGAACGCTACACCTTGGGTGTCGGGGCCGACCAGCGCGTCGATCGTGCGGCAGAGCTTGCTCGACCCATCGGTTGGACCGCCCAGCTGGCTGAAGTTCATCAGCATCACGAGCGGCCGCCCGACGGCCTTGGCTTCGTCGACGCAAAACGACATGGCCGCCCGCAGGCGCTTCAGGTCAAACCAGGCATCGTCCTTCTTCTCGCCGTCCTCGACCGGTCGCAGTTCGCGCAGGCGGGTGCGCTGCCACGGATCCGCGTCCAGCTTGAGCTTCACGAACAGCATGTGGGCTGCAGGAGCCACCCCGCGGTAGCGGAGGTCCTTGCTGCCCTGGCCGCCGCCGCAGGCGAGGCCCGCGCTCGCCGTACCCCGGCCTTCGGTGTCCGCGGTGGGGAGAGCGGTCTTGGCCTTCAGTGAGGCGTCGATCGCCGCCTTGCGGATGATCGTGCCGACCCCGTAGCGGTTGCCCTCGGCCTTGGCGCCCTTGTCGCTCGTCAGGTCGAGCATCGCCAGCAGCCGCGTCGAGCCGTCGGCGCGCTGAAACCCCGGGTGGGCGGCGTCGATTCCGCGATCGATGATCGCGACGACAACGCCCCGGCCCGTGACACCGTGATCGGCGCGCGCCTTCTCGACCCCGACGAGCGCACGCGCTTCGTCAAGCGCCAGCGCGGCAGCAGGAACCAAGATCAAGAAGGACGCAGCGAGCCAGGCGATCCAGCGCATGTGCGTCACTCTACCGGGCTAGAAGGTGTCGGTGACGAGAACGTCGTCCAGCGGCAGCTGGCCCGGGCGCGGCCAGGCTTCCTTGATCCCCTTGCCGACGACGACGAACATGGAGATCGCATGGTCTTCCGGCAGGTTGATGAGCTTGCCGACGGCCTCGTAGTCAAAGCCATCCATCGGGCAGGAGTCATAGCCCATGGCCTTGGCGCTCAGCATGAGCGTCTGGGCCGCGATGCCGCACGAGCGCATGCCCTCGTCGCGCTGGACCTGCTCGCTGTGCTCGTAGTACGGGGCGAGCGCCGGGACGAGGAAGTCCTGAACCTCCTGCGGCGCGAGCCGCCAGTAGCGCGCCGGATCCTTCGCCCACGACTTCAAGTCGGCGCAGAGGATGATCAACAGCGAGGCGTCGGTGACCTGGGCCTGATCCCACGAGACGGCGCGGATCGCCTTGCGCAGCTCGGGATCGCGGACGAGTACGAAGCGCCAGTTCTGGATGTTGAACGCCGTCGGCGAGAGCACGGCGTGGGACATGAGCTTCTCGACCTCGGCTTCCGTCATGCGGTGCTCGGGGTCGTAGTGCTTGACGGCGCGGCGGGCCTCGATGGCGTCGAATGTGTCCAACGGGGATCTCCTCGGGAGTTGGGGGAGCGAGATCGTACCCGCGGTGCGGGGTGCGCGCTTGGGCCCTATTCCCCAAGAGCGCTGACGATGCGTCCGCCCCATGGGGGCGCGTGGGGAAACGAGCGGCGGCGACCTCGCAGCGTGTCTACGAGCTGCCGGGCGGCCTTGTTCAGGGCAAGGTCAGCTTGGTTGAGCGGCACCTTGCGGGCCGCGGCGTCGCGCTTCTCCTTCAGGGTGAGGAACCAAGCGGTTGCGTCGGCGTCCGCGGACGCGGCGAACATGCGGAAGGCCCAGGCGAAGTGGCGAACCTGATCGCTCCCATCCCTCAGCGGCTCTGCGAACCCGCGGTCGCGGAAGCGGCCCGGCGTGTAGTGCCCCGCCTTGGAGAGCGAGATGCCGTCCACGTCGCGCTCGGTCAGCAGCAGAATGAGGTCCTTGCTTAGGAGATTCAGCTGCGCGGCCCCCGTTCGGTTGCCCAGGACCAGGCCTGCCCAGTTCGTGACGGAGGCCAGGGCGTCGACATCGGAGTGGCCCGGCGTCGCGGCGATGCGCGCGAGGATGTCGGCGAGCAGTGCGCGCCGCGTTGCATCCGATCCGCGCATTGCGAGGGCCTGCTTTACACCCGATCGGTCGCGCCGCAGCATCAGCCAGACTTGGTTGGGTTCACCTATCTCGATCCAGGCGCCAACGCGCTCGCGCGTCGCGTCGTGCATGGCGCTCCGGAGCGGCATGCTCAGCGGAGCCTGCGCGTGCAGCGCAAGAAGGGGCGTGAGGGCCTCGGCCCAGGCCTCGTAGTCACGCTGGATGGCCATTCGCGTGGGGATGCGATCCACCGCGGACCACCGCTCGCTCCACCGGCGGGTCTTGGCGGTGGGGGCCTTCACCCGCTCCGCGCGCCGCGCCTCCCGGCGCACGGCTTCCAGTGTCGCGCGTGCCTTGCGGCTCTTGCGGAGACCAAGCGCCCAGGACTGCCTCAGGCGCTTCGCCTCTTTCTGGAGGGCGCGCAGAGCCACTTCCCCGCGGCCGGGCTTGTCCTCCGCACGCGCAAACCCTGCCCCGGATCCGAGGACGAGGAGGCCGAGAACGAAGAAGCGAGCCATGCGCATGCCAGCCTCCAACGGTAGAGCAGCCGCGGGGCTTGGCGCAACCGCCGCGGGTCGATCGCAAGAAGCGGGTCGCGCGTCCTCGGTCTCCCTCCTAGGGTCGGGTGCATGGCATCGGACTACCAACGCATCGAGCAGGTCATTCGCTACGTGGAGACCCACGCAGCGGAGCAGCCGGGCCTCGACGCCATCGCCGCGCATGTGGGCTTGAGCGGGCCGTATCTTCAGCGCGTGTTCAAGCGCTGGGTCGGCCTGAGCCGCCCGATGGCAGAAGACCGCTTCGCGGCCGCTGCCATCAGGTCCCTCTTCGTTGGAGTACGTCCCTCCGCGGCCTCCACGTGTCGGCCGCTGTGGTTCGGTCGGCTTCCGCGCCGGGACCCCGAGTGGCCCGGGACGCTGAGCTTTCCGTTGTTTGCAACGGCACCTTGCTCCGTCGCCTCCGCTGAGCGCCATAGGCGTCGTCCAGTCAACCCCCTTGGGAGTGCTGTAGATGTCAAGGGGGGTGGCGGCCGCGACGTCCGCGCGAAGGCGCGGACGTAACGCCTGGCCGCGGGCGCTTCGCGTGCGGTTCGGCCCCTTGGGGCCGACAACGGGCCGAGCCCGCGAGGCTCGTTGAGCACGGGAGAGCCCCCCAGTAAAAGACGCCGATTCGCAGGGGTCGGCCGCCGGCCGTCATGCGCGAACTACAGCCACCGCGATGCCCAACCGCGTTCGCACGCAGGCTCCGACCCGTAATCGCTCGCGGCAGGTACCGTCCGATCCTCACGCCTCAACCAACGCGACCCCTCCGACCCGCCCGTTAGGGCGGAACACCGGCGAGTCGCCTACCCACCGGTGACTCGCGGGCGCCCACACAGCCCGTCGCTACGCGACGGGCTTGGGACGCCCCTACGGGAGCTTCGTGTTGGCGTTCGTCGCTCCGGGCGGCGCCCGACGGCAGAAGGCCCCGCAGCGGGCCGCTGCCATCAGGTCCCGCTTCGTTGGAGTACGTCCCTTCACGGGGTCACGATTCGCCCGCTGGGGTTTAAGACGCCCCTGCCGGGCCCTTCGATTGACGGCGGGGGATTCTTGTGTCGCCAACGCACCCGCCGACGTTTGGTAGGGGGATGACGACGAAGAGCCGCCGGCCGCTGTACTGGATGGGCGGCCTCGTGCTGGTCGTGGTGGGTCTCCTGATCGGCGGGCTGGTCTACCTGGCCCAGGTGGAGATCGAGTTCACAAGCACTGGGGGCCGGGCGCAGCCGGTGAACCACACACCGGTGCTCGTTGGGCGCTCTCCGCCCAAGACCCCCGCCGCGACGGGGGAGGCCGCGGCCAAGCCCGAGGAGGACTGGTTCGGCGCGCTCACCCTCGAGGAGCTGCTCGACGGCGAAGAGCCCGAGATCATCGTCGGCCGCGTCCTCGACACCGACGGCAAGCCCGTCGGCGGCATCATGGTCACCGCCGCGTTCGATGACGACGGCCCCCCCGACCCTGACTGGGAGGGCTACGGCGTCAGCACGGAGGACGACGGCCTCTTCGTGATGGGGGGACTCCCCGATCGCACCTTTCGCCTCACGGCGGCCCGGCCGCGCGCCCATGCGCGCGATTGGCGCACGGGACGCCCCTGGGGACGGCCGGAGGTCGGCTGGGTCGAGCGTGTGGTCGTCGAGGGCATCCGCGCGGGCCGCCGCGACGTCCGCATTCGCATGGCGGCGATTCCCTCAGCCGAGGAGGAGTTCGAGGTCGGCATCCGCGTCATCGGCCCCGACGGGAAGGACGTCCCGGCGTGGGGCTACACGGAGTGCTCGAACGAAGGCGCGTGGTCGAGCATCGAAGGCAAGGTCGAGCCGGAGCCCGGCCAGCCGGGTCGCGTCACGCTCAGCGGGCGTCCGCCCATCGGCTTGATCATCCAGAGTCCCGCGACGAAGGGCGAGTGGGAGGGGTTGCCGTTCGCCTCGGGGTTCGTCTATCCGATCGTGCCGCGCGAGGAGCCCTACGTCGTGCACCTCCAGCGTGCCGGTTCGATCCGCGGGCGCGTCGACTTGCAAGGGGCCGAGACCACGGCCAACGTTCTCGTGCGCTATGCGGTGCTCACCACCGGTCGCTCCGAGGACCCCGAGCGCGTGACGGACGAGACGGCACACGGAGCGTTCGAGTGGGACATGACCGGCACCGAGCCGGACGGCTCCTTCCGCCTCGATGGCCTGCCGCCGGGCCGGGTGCGTCTGCTTGCGCTGCACAGCAGTGGGTCGCTCAAGAATGCGCCCCAGGGGGCCGGCGTGACGGTCACGGTGGGCGACACGGATGTCCGTCTGAGCCTCCCGGCTCATGCACCGATTCGTGGCTCGGTCGACTGGCAGGCCGCACAAGGCCTGGAGGACCTGAGTTTCCAGGTACACGTAAGCCGCCTTGAGTACGGGCGCCCCAAGACCTTCTGGTCGAAGCACATCTACTTCACCGACGCCCTGAAGAACGGCTTCCAGTTCGAGACGCCGCCCCTGCCGACGACGCGCGAGTACACCGTTGAGGTCTGGGCGAGCGGACAGCCTCCGCGCGCACACGGCACTCACGGGCCGCGTGCCTTGCGCCGCGTCGAGCGCGTGCGTCCGGGCGGCTCGCGGGTCTTCTTCCTGCTTGCCGCGCTGCCCGGCGTTCAGGGGCGTGTCGAACGAGCGGACGGGATCTCGGCCGGCGGGGGCATCGAGCTCAAGGCGATCCGCGCAAGCGCGCCGGCCCTCGTGCGCGCTGCCGGTCTCGCCGGGGATGACGCGGACGAGTGGGAGTTCTTCACCCAGCCCGAGCCGCGGGTACTCCCCGCACCCGGTGACGGGCCGCATTACGCGACGACCGACCCCGAGGGGCGCTTTGCCTTTCCTGGGCTGCGCTCCGGTCGCTACATCGTCTGGGCACAGGGTGCGCGGCTACTCGAGGTGGCGACCGGGCTACGCGACGCTGTGGTCCGCCTGGGGACGGGCCGTCGGCTGACCGGGCGCGTACGCGCCAAGCGTGGCGACTTGCCCCCCGGGTTCGTGGTCGAGGCACGCTCGACGGCTGAGGAGTCTGAGCTTCTCGCCAGCAGCACGGTTCGATCGGACGGCTACTTCGACGTGCGAGGACTGGCTGACGATGCGGTTGACTTGAGCGTCTACAACGCCGCCGATCCGACGGACAACCGCGTAGCGTTCCTGCGCCCCGTTCTGCCCGGGACGAAGCGCCTCGATGTGGTCTTGTCGCTCGGCAATCAGGTCAGCGGTCGCGTCGTCGATGAGACAGGCGCGCGCACAGTGGGTGCCGTTGTCACGTTTCGTTCCCGCTGGGAGGAGCGCCGCGTGCGGGTCGCGCGCGATGGCACGTTCCAGATCGCCGGGCTGATTGCGCCTACCTGTGACGTGCGCGTCGTTCTGCC
>JAJDEM010000161.1 GCA_029259795.1 Planctomycetota bacterium | reverse complement strand
CCTCGTCGGCGCCCTGCGCACGCTGCAGCCGGACCTCCCGCTGGCCACGGAGCGAGAGCTCGAGAGCGTCGAAGCGTGCCAGGCGTTCCTCGACCGCGTCCGCGCGTTCGCTCGGTAGCGTCAGAGCGACGCGTGCTCCTCGACTGCCTGCCGGTCGGTCATGGCCGCAAGCCGGTCACAGATCGCGCGCTCCAGGCCGACCTCGTCCGCCCAGGCCCGGTCCCGCGTGCTGAGCATGCGGGGCTCGCTGCGGTAGGCCTCGAACAACGCGGTCAGGATCCGCCGCGCACGCGCGCCCATGCGCATGAGCCGCGGGTGGCAGTAGAAGTGCTCGTAGAGATACCGCGAGAGGGCGCGCTGCCGGCGGTGCATGGCGTCGGAGAATCCGATGAGGCGATGGGCGTGGGCCTGCACCGCCTCCGGCGAGTCCAGGTCGGCGGCTGCGATGCGCGCGCGGCTCGACTCGACGAGATCCGTCACGCCGGCGTCGATCAGGCGCTTCACAGACATCAAGACCTGGAGTCCATCGGGGAGCTCGGCTTCTTGCGCCTGGGCCGCTTCCCAGTGCTCGCGCCATAGGTCGTTGCTGAGCAACTCCTCGGTCGTGACGAGGCCCGAGGCCACGCCGTCGTCGACGTCGTGGGCGACGTAGGCGAGGGAGTCGCAGACGTCGACCAACTGGGCTTCGAGTAGCGGCTTGAGCCCCTTGCGAAAGCCCAGGGCGGCTGTGTCCTTGGGACTGTGCAGCGCGAACGCCTCACGCACCTCGTAGCATAGGTTCAGGCCGCGCCAGCGCGGGTAGCGGTGCTCGAGGAGGTCCACCACTCGCAGGCCGTGAGCGTTGTGCTCGAATCCACCCCGCTCGGCCATCAAGTCCTTCAACACATCCTCGCCCTTGTGCCCGAACGGGCCGTGGCCGAGGTCGTGCGAGAGGGCGATCGATTCGGTGAGGTCCTCGTTGAGGCGCAACGCGCGCGCGGCAGTCCGCGCCACCTGGGCGACCTCCATCGTGTGGGTGAGCCGCGTGCGGTAGTAGTCGCCCTCGTGGTTCACGAAGACCTGGGTCTTGTACTCAAGGCGTCGGAACGCCGAGGCGTGGATGATCCGGTCCCGGTCGCGCATGTAGGTCGTGCGGTAGGCGTGCTTGGGCTCCTCGTGCTCGCGGCCCCGCGAGCCGGAGCAGCGCATGGCCCAGGGTCCAAGGAGCGCGTCCTCCCGGGCATCGAGTTCCGCGCGGGTGACCGGCTCGGAGGCGCTCGGGGAGCAGGCGTGGGCGGCACTGCCGGGGTTGGGGCCGGGGTTGGGGCCGGCGTTGGGGTCGGGGTCGGGGGGCGGGGTCATGGGGGTCATTCTAGCCCGCGCGATTCCTGAAGTGCCGTTCCCACCGCCACAACAGTCGCGACGCGGCGTGGGACCAGCCCTAGACTTCGAGGCATGCGGATCGTGCTCCAGCGGGTAAGTGAGGCGAGTGTCCTGGTGGGGGACGAGGTTGTCGGCGCCATCGGGCGCGGCGCCCTTCTTCTCGTCGGCGTCGTGCGCGGGGATACATCGGCCGAGGTCGCGGCCCTGGTCCGCAAGATCACGACGCTGCGGATCTTCCCGGGGCAGACACCGATGGATCGGACCCTGCTCGACATCGGCGGCGGGTGCTTGGTCGTAAGCCAGTTCACGCTGGCGGCGAGCCTGCGGAAGGGCCGGCGACCGGGCTTCGACGCCGCCGAGGCCCCTGCCGTGGCCGAGGCGCTCTACCAGGAGGTGGCCGCCGGTCTCGCGGCCGCGGGCCTCAGGGTCGCGACGGGCCGCTTCGGCGCCGACATGGCCGTCTCGATGGTCGGGGACGGTCCCGTCACCTTCGTGCTGGAGACGACCGCTGGGCAGGTTCGCTGAATCGTCGCAACGTGTTTCAGGTCAAGGGCTTGCGTTGACGTCCCCTTTGTGCAGAACCTTTGCCCTCGGCCGCCCGCTCCGGAGCCACACTCTCCCCGGAGACCCTCCCGTGACGGCCCGTCGTGTCCCTACCCTCCTGCTGCTCTCGCTCGGCCTGCTGGCCGTCGATCTGGCGCTGCGGGCGTCCCCTGCGGCGGCGGGCGGCCGACTGATTCCACGCGGCGCCGTGGCGAAGTCCTCGGGCAGCAAGGCAGCCGGTCGCGAGCAGCGCTGGTCGCTCCAGCGGGCGCGACTCAGTGCGCGCGTCCGCGCCTCGGTTGCAACGGTGCGCGTCGATCATGTCTTTCGCAGCGAGTCCAAGGACACGCTCGAGGCCGACTTCGTGTTCCCCTTGCCCCCCGGAGCCAAGCTCGCCAAGCTCGAGCTGCGACCGACCGCCCCCCAGCAAGCCGGTGTGCGCTGGGAGGCTGGCGGAGTGAAGCCGCCGCGCGTGTCCGCGCGCCCGCCCATGCCCGGCCGCGTGCTGCGGGGGCTGGCCGCTCGCACGGCGTGGCTGAGTGACCTCGAGCGGCGCCGGGATCCGGACCTCGTGCGCTTCGTCGGAACCGATGCGCTGCGGGTGCCGCTCCCGGCCATCGCTGCAGGCGCGGAGATTGCGCTGACGCTGACCTACGAGCAGACCCTCGCCGCCGATGCCGGGCTTGGGGAGCTTGCCTGTCCGTTGGAAGCGGCCGCGGCGTTCGAGGCGTATGTCGACCTCGAGACGCGGGCACCGCTGGGGCCGATCTACAGCCCGACGCATCCGCTGCAGGTCGCCCGACTGTCGGCGAATCGCGCGGCCATCCGCTACCGGGGCACCAGCAGCCCGGACACGCCCTGTCTCGCCGTGTTCTGGAGTACGACCCGGAGCCGGATCGGGGCCACGCTGCTCACCTACTGGCCCAAGGACGAGCCCCGCGGCTACTACCTCATGCTCGCCGAGCCGCAGCGCGCGCCCCGCGTGCGGACGGTCCCGCGTGCCAAGAGCATCACGTTCGTCGTGGATGTGTCCGCGTCGATGGCGGGCCAGAAGCTCGAAGGCATGCGCGCCGCACTCCTAAGCACCATCGAGGGGCTGGCGGCGCGGGATCACTTCAACGTGATTGCGTACGCGACGCAGGTCTCGGCCCTCTGGCCGGAGCCACGACCTTCAACGCCGGAAGCCCGAGCCCAGGCCCAGCAGTTCGTGCGTGAGCTGTCGGCGGCAGGCCACACCAACATCGGGGGTGCGCTGCAGACCGCCCTTGCGGGTCGGCAGCCCGAGCGTGTGCCCTCCGTGATGCTCTTCCTCACGGATGGCCGCCCTACGGTGGGTGAGGTCGACCCCGACAAGATCCTGGCGGGCGTGAACAAGCGCAACACCACAGCGGGGACCCGCATCTTCGTGCTCGGGCTGGGCGTCGACATCAACACCGTCATGCTCGATCGGTTGGCCCTCGACAACGGCGGGCTGCCCTCCTTCGTTGGCCCCGATGAGAGCGTCGAGGATCGCCTGCGCAGCCTCTACGGCGAGATCCGGCATCCCATCCTCGCAGATGTCACGTTCGCCGCCCCCGGCATGCATGTCACCGACACGGTCGCAGGCCGCCTGCCTGATCTGTTCGAGGACGGGCGGCTGGTGTTCGCGGGGCGCTACGACGTCGGCGGTCCCGTCGAGCTCATCCTCTCGGGAGCCGATGGCGCGCTCGAGCGCGAGTACCACTACACCCGGGCGGCGGCTCGTCGTGGCGAGGGCGTGCGCAGCGACTTCGCGGCGCGCGTCTGGGCCACCCGGAGGATCGCGGCGCTCGTCGATGCCATTCGCCTGCACAAGAGTCTCGAGCCGGCACTCGTCGCGGAGATCGTCCGCCTCTCGACGCAGTTCGGCATCCTGACGGAGTACACGACGTTCCTCGCCGAGGAGAACTGTCCTTCCTGCGACACCTCGGGCGCCAACGCCCTGCGGGCGCGTCAGAATCTCGAGCTGCTGGCCGCCAAGGCCATGGGCGGGGCCGGGCTCGCGCAGGCCAAGAGCCAGGTCGAGCGGCGCCGGGCCGTGCGCGTGCCGAACCATGCGGGCACTTGGCTGGCCACCTCCGACGACCGCGATGTGCAGCGGCTGGCACTCCAGAGCGTTCGCCAGGCCGGCAATCGGACGTTCTACTACCGTGGCGCGGCGGCGGGCTGGGTGGATGCGTCTGTCGACGACAGCCATGAGCCCCAAGCCACGCTCGTGCGCTGGTCCAAGCCCTTCTACGAACTGCTCATGGGGACGACCGACGCAGAGAACGCGCGCTTGTCTCTCGCTGGTCCCTTGCTCCTGGAGGTGCAGGGGCGCATCCTGCGTATCGTTGATCCATCCTGACCGGTTCGTTCGCGCTGCGACCGACCCGCTCAGGCGCCGGAGGAAGGCCCATGGCCATCGAAAAGCCCCGAGTCCTGATCGTCGAAGACGAGCCCACGCTTGCGCAAGGCCTGGCTGACGCGCTGCGTTTTCAGGGCTACGAGGCCGACATCGCGGCTGACGGCGAGCGGGGGCTCTCCATGGCTCGGCGTGGCGCCTACGACGTCATGCTGCTCGACGTCATGATGCCGGTCATGAGCGGGTTCGAGGTCATTCAGACGCTCCGTGGGGAAGGGTCGCGCCTGCCCACGATCATGCTCACGGCCAAGGGGGCCGAGGAAGACAAGATCGAGGGTCTCGGCCTTGGTGCGGATGACTACGTGACGAAGCCGTTTGCGATTCGCGAGCTCGTCGCACGCGTCGGGGCGCAGGTGCGCCGCACGCGCCGCGATCGGGGCGACGGTGACACCTTCGAGGTCCAAGGCGTCGTCTTCGATCTCGGACGCTTGAGTGCCCAGCGAGGTGACGAGGAGATCCTGCTCACGCCCCGCGAGGGCGAGATCCTCAGCTACTTGCGCTCGCACCAGGGCAATGTCGTTACGCGCGACGAGTTCCTGCTCGAGGTCTGGAAGTATCCGACCGCGAATGTCGAGACGCGCACCGTCGACAACACGCTTGCGGCGCTCCGCAAGAAGGTCGAAGTCAACCCGGCGGATCCCCAGATCATCAAGACGGTGCGGGGCAAGGGTTATCGGTGGGGGGACTGAGCATGTCCTCGCGCCGTCGCCGGGGGCTGCTTGGCCGCCCGTTGCTCCTCTTCGCGCTGCTCCTGCTGGGTCCGGCTGCCGGGTTCTGCATCCTCGGGTGGAACAGCGTCGTCCGTGAGCACGAGTTCCGGGTGCGCGAGATGCACCGCACCGCCCAGGATCTGCTGACGCAGCAGATGAAGCGTGCCGTCGCTGAGCTCGATCGCCTGCGCGTGGTCGAGACCGGTCGCGACTACTACCAGTACCAGGCAGAGCACCTACCCCAGGGCCAGGTGACCCAGCAGCTGGGCTTCCAGACGAGCGAGCTCAATCGCGCGTCGCGCGATCCCCTCCTCTCGGGCTGGTTCAACTGGGAGCTCCATCGCGGTCAGATCTACGGCACCCCCGAGGTGTTCCCGCAAGGCTCGCACGAGCTGCGCAGGCTCATTGGGCGGGGGTACGGCGAGGCGTTGAGCGAGCGGCTCCAGCGCGCACCGAGTGACGTGGACCTCCGCGCGGGACGCGGGCGCAAGGCGAGCTACTCGCAGCGCGTTGTGGCGGCCAACGAGGAGGCTGGTGCCCTGCAGGAAGACCTCGATCTCCAGCGCCGTGGCGCGGGCAAGAAGCAGCTTCGTTATCTCGAGAACTTCAACCAGCGGGCGCGCGAAGACAAGATCACCGTCCGCTACACACCGTTCCGTTACCTCGTGCGTGCCAAGGAGGTGCCGGGTCCGCCCATGATCGCGTGGCGCATGGTGTGGATCCCCGCCGAGCAGAAGCGCTACCGCGAGGTCAAGCATGACCGCTGGCTGATCCAGGGCTATGCGATCGACCCGTCCTCCCTGTTCCCGGATCAGTGGCAGTCGGTCGGTTCCTCGCAGATCGTGCGCGGCGACCGCATTGGCAACACGCAAGGGCGCGGCGTCTTCAGCGACTCGCTCGCAAGGCTGCTCTCCGCGGAGATGGCAGGCTTGCGCGTGCTATCGGCCGGTGTGCTCACCGGCTACGACCCCCAACTCGACCTCGCCTCGCGCGCCGACCTCGGCCTTGCGCGACACGCCTGGCGCCTTGCCCGCAATCGCTTTCTGTTGCTCGTCGGTGGTCTCCTGTTCGTCGTGGCCACCGGATTCTTCGTCCTTGTGCGCAGTGTTCGGCGGGAGGTCCTGCTTGCGCGCCGCAAGGAGGACTTCATCGCCGCCATATCCCACGAGCTGAAGACGCCCCTCACGGGCATCCGCATGTATGCGGACATGCTGCGCGAGGGCTGGGTGCAGTCGCCCGAGATGGCCGACGGCTATGCGACGCGCATCCTCGAAGAGACCGATCGTCTGGGGCATCTCGTGAATCAGGTGCTCGATCTTGCGGCACTCGAGCGTGGCATGGCCGCGCTCAACGCGCAGACGGGAGATGTTCGCGAAGCCGCGCAATCCGCCGTGGACCTGCTGCAGGCGAAGGCCGACGAGGCCGGGGTCTTGCTGCGGACCGAACTGGCCGATGACGTGCCCGACTTCTCGTTCGATCCGCAGCTCGTGCGTCCGATGGTTCTCAACCTGGTCGACAACGCCATCAAGTACAGCGCGAGGTCCGAGACGAAGGAGGTCGTCGTTCGCGTGAGCAAGGAGGGGGATCGCGTGATCCTCGCCGTGGCAGATCGTGGGGTCGGCATTCCGGCGGACGTGCGCAAGGCGGTGTTCGAGCCGTTCCGGCGGGCTGGTGACGAGATGACCCGCGAAGCTCCGGGCGTGGGGATTGGGCTTGCGCTGGTCAAGCGCTACGCCGAGGCGCACAACGCGCGCGTCCAACTCGTGAGCGAGTCTGGGATCGGGACCACGATCAGCATCCGCTTCAAGCTCTGAGGGCGCAGGCCTCGCGGGTAGAACCGGGGCGTGCATGTCGTCGCCACCCTCCTCGCCCCCATCGTTGCTGCGGCCGATTGGGAGCATGATCTCGTACACGCCATCGGCTGTGGCATGAGTTCCTCCTTCTGGGACACGGTGCTCCTCACGCTGCAGCGGACGGTGGTGGGGGTGCCTCTGGTGCTCCTCGGTATCGGCATCGTCGGGCTGCGCGATCGGCGGATGGGCCTGCGCACGTTCATGACGGCGCTCGTCGCCTATGGCATTTGCATGGGCATCGCGTCCATTGCGTGGACGGCGCACCACCGGCCTCGTCCGGGCCGGGCCGTCGAGCATGTCCTGACGACGCCCGCGGAGATCGCGACGTGTACGCAGCATCCCGACGCGGTCGTCGTCCGCAAGCACGTCTCGCGACGCTCGGGCATGCCGAGCCGCCACGCCCTTTCCTCAGGGGTCTTCGCGCTCACCCTGCTGCTTGCGAGTCGCGTGCTCGGCTTGGTTGCCGGCCTCTACGCACTGTTGGTCGCGCTTGCGCGTGTCTACTCGGGTGTCCACTGGCCAAGTGACGTGATCGTGGGACTCGCGATCGGCGGGGCTGTGGCTTGCGCCGTCTGGCGTGCGACGCCAGCCGTGTTCGGCCTCCTCGGTCGGCGCGATTGGGTGCTCGCGCCCGAGCCAGCAGGCGATTTGGCCGGGGATGGCGGTCCGCCACGCGCCTCGGTGTAGACTCGCTGGCCGGCAGCGACCCTTCGGTCGCTGCTCGCGGGTTCCTGCATGGATGTCATCACCTGCCACCGGCTGAAGCTCCTGGGGCTCGAGCCCGAGCCGCTGGATGCCCTCCCCGAAGCCGAACGCGCGCAGCAGATCTACACGGCGTTCCTCGAGCGGGTGCCGTACGAGAACCTGTCCAACAACCGCGTTGTCTGCGAAGAGCCCGACAGCCAGGAGCGCTGGCCGCGGGCCACGGATCGGCTGCTCCGCGACAATCAGAGTCTTGGCTTGGGCGGGACGAGCTTCTCGTTGTCCTATGCCCTGCGGGATCTTCTCCGCGGGGCGGGGCTCACCGCGCACTGCACCTTGGGCTACAACCTGGTCACGGAGCAGGCCCACGCAGCCGTCGTGCTGTATGTCGCCGCGGGGCCGTTGCTCTACGACCCGGCGCTGCTCGTCTCCGGCCCGATCCCGGTTCGGCCCGGCGGCGTCTTGGACGATCCGCTCGGGCGCATCTGCCTCGAGCCTCGCTGCGGTCCCACGCTGACGGTCACGATCCAGATGCGCTGCGGGGATCGGGTCGGCGGGCGCGGGGAGACGATGTTCGAGCCGCGGACCGGCTCGCATGGCGAGCGCGCGATCTACTCGATCATCCCGGTGCCCGCGCCGCCCCAGAGCTTCCGCATGGCGTGGCTGGCGTCGTTTTATCGAGGGCGCGTCATGCCCCTGCGGTTTGCGCGTCGGGTCGGGGACCGGATCCTGCGCTACGGCGAGCGTCCCGGGAGTGTAGAGATCCTGACGGCCGACCGGCGCGAGGAGATCCCCGTCAGCAGCGACGCGGCGCAGCACCTCCACGCCATGTTCGGGATCGATGAGGGCTGCCTGCGCGCGTGGTTTGAGCGCGGCGCCTGACCGCCCGAGCTCCTGCACGATATGGCCTGGTGCGATTGCACGATGAGGCCTGGTGCTCTTGCACGATGCGGCCTGGTGCTATTGCACGATGAGGCCTGGTGCTATTGCACCGTGCGGCCTGGTGCTATTGCACCTTGCGGACGGTGATCAGCACGACGACCCGATCGGTATCCGAACCGGGCAGGGGCAGCGGGGCAAGGAGTGCGGCGTCGTCAGCCAGCAGCTCACTGTCACGCGTGTCGCTGTGGGACGGCTTGTTGCCGGCGTGCCAACGCGCCACGTCGTAGACGACCTCCGGGCGATCGGCTTGCGGGTAGGGACGCTGATCGATGCTCTGGATCCGCGCCGCGCGCGCGCGCACCCGAACGAGGCGTGTCGCGCCGTCGCGCTCGAGCATCGGTCGCACCTCGACCACGACGCCCTGCTCCACGACGCCGCCCACCGGCGTGTAGCGCAGCGTGTCGTCTGCGAGGCGCCTGACCTTGTAGTCCTTCGTGATGCTGTCGGTCTGTAGCTTCACGAAGGCGACCTGCTGTGTCGCGCGCGTGAGTCGTACCTCGCGGCCGGCGAACAGGCGCTCCTCGGCGGCCAGTACGTCGAACTCCTTGGTCAGGGCCTCGCGTGCCGCCGGTTCGATGATGTAGTTGCCGTTTGCGTTTCGGGTGTAGCCGCTCCGCGCGACCCAGGCCTGCCAGCGTTCCCTGCCGACGACGCCGGTTCGGATGTGTACCTGGTAGAGGTCGTTCTCGTGGGCGCGCAGCTTCTGCAAGGCCTGCTGCAGGCGTACGTGCCCGTCCGGGTCGAGCGTCCCCGTGGCGCGATGATCCTGAACCACGATGGCGTCGTGGCCGCCGGGCCCCTCGAGGTCGATGCCCGCCAGGGGGAAGAGGAGGTCGGTGAGCATCTGGTCGCGTCGGCTCCGTCGATCCGCCGCCGTGACTCCCGCCTGGAACGTTCGGAGCGTCGGCCAGGAACCGGGAATCATCTGATCGTCGATGTCGATGGAGAGCGGACCGATCGGGTAGTCCCGGACGAGGACGTCGGCGGGAACGATCGGGCTGTCCGGCTTGTGCGCCCGCGGCGGGTCCGGCGTCGGGGTGTCTTCGCGGGTCGTGCCAATCAGGACGAGCAGCTCGGGGAACTCCGCTCGCGAGACGGGGAACGGATTCGGTAGCCCTTGCAAGACGAACGTGCCGAAGTGGGGGACCGCCCGGTCGGCTTCGATGACGCGCTCGGAGAACAGCGGCAGTCGGGTGAACGACCGGCCGCCGGTCGCCTGCTGCCGCACGATGTGAGACGGTACGGTCGGGTTGGGCTGCTTTACGAGTGCACGGACGGAGAGCGCGCTGGTCGGCGTCTTGTTGGGCCCCGAGCGACGGCCGGCCATGTCTTCAGCGTAGAGATCGAGCCAGAGGCCGTAGCGAGCGTCGTGTGCGCGGATGGTGATCTCGGCCGGCTCGCTCGGGAACTTGAGGTAGGCCGGGTGCTGCGCCGTGAGCTTCGTAAACGCCAGCAGCGGTGAGGTCTGGCCGTCGATGCTCAGGCGGGCACCGCCGAGGTGGTGCACGCCCTTGATCACGCCGACGTCGCGCACGCATGTGGCCAGCAGCTGGTTCTGCACGACGTAGTCGAGCCCGCTCTCGCGCGCACCGGCGCTGAGCCGCAGTGCCTCCGCCGCGCCCACGGCCCCGGCCGAGGTCACGGCGAAGATCTGCACGTCGATTCGCAACGCAGGCGGCGTCGTGATGAAGTCACCCTGCAGCTGGCTGATGCGACGCTGCTCGCGCTCCCCGCATTGGGCCGCGATGTGGTTGTCCAGCCGGACGAGCAGGCGCCCCCGCCGGGAGGCGCGCGGGCCACTCGCGACCCGCGGGCCGGTCCAGCCGGTCCCGATGTGGCGCCGGATCCAGCGCTCGGCCCAGCGGGCCCGGGCCAGGGAGCCCGCGTCGTCGTCGGCCTTGATGCCATCGGCGAGCGTGTAGGAGAGCGAGCGCTTCGCCTCCCGGCCGCGCTTCAGCCGGGGAGCGAACTCGAAGAACTGGATGCGCTCCGCACCCTCGCGCGGGGCGCGCATGACGTCGGAGAAGAACGCGAGCGCTCGCGAACGCAGGCTGCCCTGGCGAGCCTCGAGGTCGGGGAGGGAAGGCTCGGGCTCGAACGACAAGCCGGCCTTCGTTCCTTGCTCGTGCGCCTGACGGAGCCAGATGATCAGGCCGTTGCGTAGCTCGTCGAGGCTGTGCACGTCGACCGCGCCGCCCAGCCCAAGGAAGCCGGACTCGTCGATCTGACGGATCGCCGCGCGGTATTGGCTGTCGGCCTCTTTCCAGTCTTCCCGGTCGAAGGCCACGCGTGCGGCACGTCGGCGGCGCTCGATCTCCTCGCGCACGCGGTCGTACTCGACGATGTCTTGTGACTCGAGCAACTGCAGCAGCTGCCGCCACATGTCGTCGCGATCGGGGCTCTTGGCCTCGATCGTCGCAAGCAGTGCGTTGGCTTCCTCGTTGGCGCCGTCCATCGCCAGGACGATGAACACCTTGCGCCGGGCGGCTTCGAAGCGCCCGGCGTCCAACTCGCCGCGTGCGGCGTTGAGCGCTGTCTTGATGCGCCGTAGCTCCGCGTCGCGGCGCTGCTTGCGCTCGCGATCGTCCCGCTCGGCTTGGGTGAGACCGACGAGGTCCACCTTGCGGTGGTCTGCCTGTTGTTGCCTGGCCCAATCGTGAAGCAACTGCGTAAGCGTCTCGTCCTTCGTGATCCGCGCCCAGCAGCGCTCGGCATCGGCGAGCCGGTTCGCGCTCAGGTGGATGCGCGCCATGGCACGCAGCGCCTCGCCGCGAGCCGCGGGGTCCGCGCCCTTGGTGTCGGCGACCTGCCGGTAGAGGCGCAGGGCCTCGTCCGCGTCCCCCTGGATCCGTTCGCTGTGGCGGGCGCGGTGGAGCAGCTTGTCCACCGACGCGGAGTCGTCTGCCTGTGCCGGGGCAAGGCACAGCAGGCTGAGGGCGACGACCAGCAGGGTCGCCAGCTGGCGGAGCGGAGTGGGCATGGGGTCCTCCACCGAGAGCCTACTCGGTGAGGAGCACTCCTCGCAGCCTGCGAGCGGCCTCCGCCGGATCCGTGGCGGCGAGAATGCCGGCGCCGACCGCGGCGCGGCGAGCCCCGGCGGCGACGAGAGAGCCGACATTGTCCGGCGTGATGCCGCCAATGGGGAAGAGGGGCAGGTCGCCAGCGGCAGGCAGGCAGCGCGCGACGAGGGCCCCGCCGCCGGGTGGGTAGGCGAGGTCCTTGCTCTGGGTCGCGAAGCACGGGCCCAGGCCGAGGTGGTCGACCGGCAGGGCCTGGGCCGCCGCAACCTCGTCGGGGTCGTGCGTCGAGAACCCGAGCAACCGATCGGGTCCGAGCCAGGCCCGGGCCGTGGCCGGCGGCGCATCGTGCGCGCCCACGTGCGCGCCATCCAGGTCGAGGGCCGCGGCGGCCTCGGGATGATCGTTGAGCAGCAGCAGGGCCCCGTGCTGGTGGCAGAGCGGCCGCAGGCTGCGCGCCCGGGCCCGCATGGCCGCCTCGTCTCCAGAGACGTCGCGAAGCTGGACCAGGTCGATGGCGCCCGAGGTGAGCGCGGCTTCGGCCGCGTCCAACTCGCCCTCGCGCGGGGCGCCGAGCGTGAGGATCAGATACAGCCGCGCGGCCGCCAGGTGGCGGCGGCGTTCCTCGCCTTGCATGCTGCGGCTTCCGCTACTGACCGCGCTTGGCGCGTGCGGCAGCCACTCGGTGTTTGGCGACGTAGCCCTCGAGCAACTGGAACTGCTTGCCGAAGCTCTGCTCCTCGACCCCAGCGGGGCTCTTGAAGTAGGCCGCCGACCAAGGCATGAGACCGCTCTCGCCCTTCCCCTGGGCAAATGCGGCTAGGCGTACCAGGTCCAGGACGAGCGGCGCGGCCAGGGCGCTGTCGTTGCCCTGCCAGGTGAACTGCATCGCCATACGCGTGCCGAGGAAGCCCTCGAAGTGGATGTAGTCCCACGCGACCTTCCAGTCGTCGAGGCTGGGGACGTAGTCGATCGTCACCTTGGAGTGCGGCTCGTCATCGCCGAGAATCTGTCGCAGCGCGTTGTCCTTCGAGCGCGTCTTGCTCTCCCGCGCGTCGGGATCGTTCAGGACGAAGCCATCGCGGTTGCCGAGCATGTTGTAGCCCTCCCATGAGAGGACGCGCAGGGCGCGTCCTGCAAACATGGGCGCGAGGGCGGTCTTCACGAGGGTCTCGCCGGTCTTGCCGTCCGAACCCATGTGGGGGACCCCTCGCTCCAGGGCCAGTTCCATGATCGCGGGGATCGTGCTGCCGGGGGAGGGTGTGAAGTTGATGAAGGGGAAGCCGGCGTCGACGGCCGCGTAGGCGTGCAGGACGCCCGCGCTCA
Organism: Planctomycetota bacterium; assembly: GCA_029259795.1. Classification (GTDB taxonomy): domain Bacteria; phylum Planctomycetota; class PLA2; order PLA2; family JAEUHO01; genus JAHEIK01. Next base: position 1,222 of record JAJDEM010000161.1, on the reverse strand, counting down.
GCCCGTCACGCGGTGTGGGGCTGTCGATCAGCTTGCGGAATGCCTTGAGCGTCGCGAACTCGATCGGCAGGTTTGCCGGCGGCTCCGTGCTCGAGATGTTCACCACCACGATGGTCTTCAGGTCGTGACGTTCTTGAAACTCGCGGAGGTCCTTCTGGACGCCGTCGATCACGGCGCGGGGGTTCTCGGCCTTGACGACACGCCCGCGCTCGGCAAGCGCTTCGACGGCCGGCGTGGGGTTGACCACGTAGCCGGGGCGGAGGTTGGCGTCGATCGCGGCGAGGTCGTCCTGCAACACCGTGAGCAGGGCCGAGTCGAGGATGCCGGCACGCTCGGCGAACTCGCGAGCGGCGCAGTGCATGTCGGTGTCGCGAATCTCGTGGCCGCCGAAGACGAGATCGTCCAGCGCCGCCATCTCCAGGCCGTCAAACAGGCGCGTCTGCGTCAGCATGCCGATGGCGGGCTTCAGTTGGCGGGCCACGGCGCGCGCCCCGACGCAGGTCAGGGTGGCTACGGCACCGCAGGCGCCGACGAGCCAGACTCCGGTCTTGCGATCGCTCATGAGGGGCCTCTCTTGGGCAGTCAGGAACCGCTGGTGGGTGGAACACCCGGTCAGTCGATTCGCTGGAAGTAACTACTCACCACGTTGCGACGGTCCGCAGGGATGTGCGGTCCGCTCGACCCCGCGCGCGCGGCCGTGGCTTCTCGCCGACGGGCTTGCGCCCGGGCTCGATTGTCCTCGCCAGGGTCGAGGAGACCAGCGAGGCGCTCACTGGTGGATTCAGCCCCCTCGAGGGCCTCGGCCAGGGCCGAGCCCGGTTTGGCCGCCTTGGCAGCGGCATGGCGGGCGGATCCGTCGGCGAGGTGCCGCTTGATCTCCGCAGGGTCCAACGGCCCCGCAGCGGGAAGGTTCAGGGCCTTGCGGACCGCGCGGACCTCCCGGGCCTCCGCATCCAGCGCCCGGGCCCGGCGCTCGGCCTCGCTGGCCACGGCGGCCGCGGCGTCGGCGCCCCCCGGGGTGGCGGCCCCGAGGCCGCCCAGCGCATCCTCCGGTGCCGGCTCGGCGGCCGCCCCGGCGGGGGCGAGCAGGGCGAGGACGCCCAGCAGCAAGCCCCCGACGAGCGGGACCAGCCCGCGGGGCGGGAGCAAGCGCGGGGCAGGCGGCGGGGGCAGGGGCTCCCCGCCGAAGGCGGCTTCGCTGGCGGCAGGACCATGGGCGCAC
>JAJDEM010000017.1 GCA_029259795.1 Planctomycetota bacterium | reverse complement strand
GCCGTGGACGGGGATCGGCGCTCCTGCGGCATCACCACCGCCAGCTCGACCACTACGGCTACCACGTGGGTCAGATCGTGCAGATCGCACGCGCACTCAGAGGATCGTCGTGGACGTCGATCTCGATCCCGCGCGGTGAGTCCGTGCGCTACGACCCGGCCTCGGATGAGGCTACTTCACCTTGACCATTCGGCGACGCAGGTAGGCGATCTTCGTCTGGTGCGGCAGGTCCTTCGGGCAGGTGTCTTCGCAGCCCATGAGCGTCATGCAGCCGAAGATGCCGTCGTCGTCGCCGAGGACCTCGTACCAGTCGGCGTCGGTGCGCTTGTCGCGCGGGTCGGCCTGGAAGCGCGCCACGCTCATGAAGCCACGCGCGCCGAGGAAGCTGTCACGCATGCGCATCGTGCCGCAGGCGGAGATGCAGCAACCGCACTCGATGCAGCGGTCGAGCTCGTAGATCTTGTCGGCGACGTCCGGGTCCATGCGCTCTTCAAGGACGTTGAGATTCGGGTTCTTCGCCTCTTCGCTGTGGATCCAGCTCCCGACGCGCTCGCTGACGCGGCGCATGAACGTGCCCGTGTCGACGGAGAGGTCACCGATCAGCTTGAAGGCCGGCAGCGGCATCAGCGTGATCTCGCCGTCGGGGAACTTCGTGGTGAGCGTGCGGCAGGCGAGGTCCGGCCGACCGTTGATGATCATGCCGCAGGAGCCGCAGATGCCGGCGCGGCAGACGAAGTCGAAGAGCAGCGACGGCTCGCGCGTCTCCCGGATGTGGTTGAGCGCGATGAAGATGGTCATGCCGAGGGTCTCTTCGACCTCGTAGCGCACCATCTTCGGCTTGTCGCCCTCAACCTGCGGGTTGTAGCGCATGATGTTGAAGACAAGGGTGCGGCCCTTGGGCTGGTCGACGGTGCTCATGCGTACTCCACTCCACTGCGCTCGTTCTTGCCCTGGTACTTCTCGGGCAGCTCGTAGGGCATCAAGGCTTCTTGGATCTGGAAGCGATCGGCGTCCGGCATGGACGCCTTCAGCGCCTCGATCTGGGCGACCCGCTTGGCGGTGTCGGGATGCTCGATGGCTTTCGCGTTGCCGTAGCCACGCGAGCCCGGAGGCATCTCCATCTCCATGATGTCCAGCGTCTCGTAGGTCAGCTCAGGCTCGAGGTCGTCGGGGTTCGCCCAGACGGCCAGCGTGCGCGAGAGCCAGTCACGGTCATTGCGGTCGGGGAAGTCCTCGCGCGAGTGCGCGCCGCGGCTCTCGGTCCGATCGCGTGCGCCCTTCGCAATGCAGAGCGCGAGCTTCAGCATGCGCGGCACGCGCAGCGCCTGTTCGAGCTCGGGGTTGGCGCCGCGCGCCGGGGCCGCAACCTTGATCGAGCGGCTGCGCGTGAGCAGCACCTTCAGCTCTTCGACGGCCTCCTCGAGGTCGGGTCCGTTGCGGAAGATGCCGACCTTCTCCATCATGATCGTCTGCATCGCGTTGCGAATGTCCCAGACGCTCTCGCCCTCGGGGCGCTCGAACACCGCGTCGATGTTGGCCTGCTCGCGGGCAAGGAACTTGCGCACGGTAGCGATGTCGATGTCGACGTCTTGTGACTCGCAGTGGTCGACGACGTACTCACCGACGATCATGCCGGCAACGGCCGTCTCGGCGACCGAGTTGCCCCCCAGGCGGTTGAAGCCGTGCATGTCCCAGCACGAAGCCTCGCCTACCGAGAACAGCCCCTTGAGGCCCGGGCTCTCGCCCTTCGGTGTCGTACGTACCCCACCCATCGAGTAGTGCTGCGTCGGACGAACCGGGATGAAGTCCACGGCGGGGTCGATGCCGAGGAAGTACTCGCAGATCTCCTTGACCTCGCGCAGGTTCTTCTCGATGTGCTCGCGGCCCAGCAACGTGATGTCGAGCCAGAGGTGCGGGCCGTAGGGCGAGGGCACGCCCTTGCCCTTGCGGATGTGCTCGGTCATGCGGCGCGAGACGACGTCGCGGCTGGCGAGCTCCTTCTTGTCGGGCTCGTAGTCGGGCATGAACCGGTAGCCGTCGACGTCGCGCAGCAGGCCGCCGTCGCCACGACAGCCTTCCGTTGTGAGGATGCCGGCCGGAACGATGGCCGTCGGGTGAAACTGCACGGCCTCCATGTTGCCCAGCGGCGCCTTGCCCGTCTCGAGCGTGATGGCCGCACCCATGCCCTCGTTGATGATGGCGTTGGTGGAGATCGAGTACAGCCGGCCGTAGCCGCCGGTGGCCATGGTCGTTGCGTTGGCCACGTAGGCGATCAGCTCGCCGGTGACCAGGTCGCGGACGATCGCGCCGTAGCAGCGGTCGCCCTCGTGAATCAGGGCGATCGCCTCCTTGCGATCGTGGACGGGAATGCCCATCTCGATGGCGCGGTTGTCCATCGCGTAGAGCATCGTGTGGCCGGTGCCGTCGGCGGTGTAGCAGGTGCGCCACTTCTTCGTGCCGCCGAAGTCGCGCGAGGTGATGAGGCCGTGGTCCTCGGCGTCCTCGGTGATGGTGACACGCTCGGCGTTGATGACGACCTCACGGTCGCCCTTGCGTACGCGGCTCCACGGGACACCCCAGGTCGCCAGCTCGCGGATGGCCTTGGGAGCGGTGTTGGCGAACATGCGCGCGACCTTCTGGTCACAGCCCCAGTCGCTGCCCTTCACCGTATCGGCGAAGTGGACGTCCTCGTTGTCGTCCTTGCTCTTGACGCTGTTGGCCAGGCTCGCCTGCATGCCGCCCTGCGCGGCCGCGGAGTGCGAGCGCTTGGCCGGAATCAGCGAGAGCACGAGCGTGTCGAGACCGCGGTTCTTCGAGGCGATCGCAACGCGCAAGCCCGCGAGGCCGCCGCCGATGACCAAGGAGTCGGTGTAGAGGACCTTCATGGGTAACCCTTCTTGGGAGGTGCCCTTGGGACACCTCGTCGCGAGCGCTAGTGGCCCGACTCGCCGCCGTAGGGAATGCCGACCGTGCCGTCCGCCTTGTTCTGGAGGCCGATCCGCATGTACGCCGCAAACGACAGGAGACCCAGGACGAGGAAGAACACGGAGATGGCCATCTTGAGCTTCTTCATGCGCTTGCGGTTGGCCACGGGATCCTTCCCGTCGAACCAGCCCCACTTCACGATGAGGCGGTACATGCCGATCGCGCCGTGCAGCTCGACGGCGAACAGCAGGATGAAGTACAGCGGCCAGAGGCCCATCGAGACGAAGCGATCGGCCGACTGATGCGGGCCGATCTTGTCGGCATTCGTCGCCATGATGATGATGTGCGCCGAGCCGAGGAAGAACATGATGAAGCCGGTGATGGCCTGGATCCACCACTGGGTGGTGTCGCCATGCTTCATCATCTTCACGTGCGAGCGCATCGTGCGCCATTGCTTCCAGTTCGCCGGCAGCTTGCGCATCGCGAGGCCCGCGTGCACGACGAAGATGATCAGCACGATGACGGCGAGGATCGAGACGATGATCGGGTAGCCGGCCTCTTCGCTGGGGTTGGTGCTGCCCTCCATCATCCGGGTCACGAAGAGCATCGCGTCCTTGCTGATCAGGATGCTCGAGACCAACATCAAGTGGGTCCACATGAACAAGGCCAGCAGCAGCCCGGTGGCACTTTGCCAGAAGTCCAGTCGAGCCGGCATCCGGCTCTTGCGGACCTCATCGTCGAGTTCGCTCGTCATGCCGTCTCCAGGGCGGAATCCCGCAGCAACTGTGGTTCTACCCGCCCACGAAATGGGCACAAGCCCCGGCGCGGCTGGTGAGGCGGGAGGCGGCCCCGACCCCGGATGATTCAAGCGTGACGGCCACCGCCTCTACTGCTGGGGGAGGGCCAGCATGCCCAGAGCCTCGTCTTGGATCGCCGTCAGCCTGCTCGTCCTTGGGTTGCTGCCCGTGAGCGCCTGCCGGAGCCGCCCGCGCACCCCCGTGGCACAGCCGCCAGCGGCGCCCGCCGTCGCCAGCCAGGAGCCCGCGGACGGCCCCGCTCGCCTGCGCCTGCGCTACTACGACCTCAAGGACCTCGAGACCAAGAACGGCATCCTGGTGGTGCGGGGGACCCCGGAGGCGCTCAAGGCGATCGATCAGCACCTCAGCGCCATCCGGGCGCTCCGCACGGCGTCTGATGCCCTCGCGGCCAAGCAGGCGGCCGAGCGCGCGCTCCACCCGCCGAAGCCCGAACCGACGCGGGGCTACGTCGTCCAGATCCACGCCGTCAACGATCTGGTCCAAGGCATGACGAGCGAGGCCCTGCTGGCGAGCGTCAAAGCGGGCGTCGGGGAAGCGGTCTGGGCCCAGCTGACCGTCCGCCTGCAGGGCACCTCCGCGCTGATCGTGAAGGGCCCGCGGGCCAGCCACGAGCGCGTCGCCGAGGTCCTCGACGGCCTGCGCGCGGCGAAGTAGGCCGTCGGTCCGAAGGCCTAGGATCGGGCGGTCTCAGGAGGGACAGGCCATGGTCCGACCGACGCCGAAGACCGAAGGCACGCAGACTCAAGGCGTAGAGGGACCGGCCTCGCCGCGCGCCGATGGCGGCAGCGCCACGCGGCTGAGTGCCACGGTCAGCGACGCGGCGACGCGGGCCCATGAGTTCCTCGAGATGCTCGGCCGGAGTGATCACCCGGACGCCGAGCGCGACCCGCTCTACGCGCTCTATCAGGTCGCTGTGGACTTCCAGTGCAGCGCCCACGGCTACCGCGAGCTCTACCTCCGCAAGCGCCCCGCCAAGGGATAGCGAAGCAGGCCAGGCTCCCCGAGCGCTCCCCGGGACCGTAGGCTGTCGTCATGGGCGGCGGCATCTTCATCATCTTCTTCATTCTCGCGATCGTGGGCGTCGTCGTCGCGATGCTCTACGGCCACCTGGGCGCCAAGAAACGCCGGGAGGTCCTCGCCGCCTGGGCGGACGCCGGCGGCTGGCACTACACGGCGGGCGAGGTCTCCTCGCTCGAGGATCGCTTCCCGAGCTTCAGCCAGCTGCAGCAGGGCGACAATCGCTACGGCTTCAACGTGATGCGCGGACGCGTGGGCGACCTGCGCGCCATGGCGTTCGATTACCACTACCAGACGTATTCGACGGACTCGAAGGGCAATCGCCAAACCCACCACCACGAGTTCAGCGCGGTCGTCGTGGACAGCGGACTCCGGCTCACCGGACTCTCGATCCGTGGCGAGAGCATGTTCGACAAGATGAAGGGCGCCTTCGGCTTCGACGACATCGACTTCGAGTCGGCGGAGTTCAGCCGCAAGTTCTGGGTCACCTCGCCCAGCAAGCGCTGGGCGTACGATGTGCTGCATCAAGGGACGATGGAGTTCCTGCTCGAGTCGCCCCGCTACAGCCTCGAATTCGAGGACGGCTCGCAGGTCATGGCCCTGCGCTCGCGGAAGTTCAAGCCCCCGGAGTTCGACCAGGCCCTCGAGCTCATCACGGGCGTCCTGGATCGGATCCCGAAGGACATTCGCGCCGCGCTCGCGGAATGAGGCGGCCCGGCTGCACGCAGTATGATCGGCATTCCCCTCCGGAGTCCCCGCGCATGGCGCTGCACCAACTCATTCCGCTGATGGCCATCGGGCCCGAGGTCATCGCGCTTGGCGTCCTCGGCGTGATCGTCCTGATCTGGGTCATCGGGACCTACAACGGCCTCGTGCGCACCCGCAATCACACCGACGAGTCGTGGTCGGGTGTCGATACCGAGCTCAAGCGCCGCTACGACCTGATTCCCAACCTCGTCAAGACCGTCCAGGGCTACGCCACGCACGAGCGTGAGACGTTCGAGCGCGTCATCGAGGCGCGCAACCGCGCAGCGAGCAACAGCGGCTCCCCCGAGGCGCAGGCGCGTGATGAGAACGCGCTCGTCGGCAGCGTGAAGCAGCTCTTCGCCGTCGCCGAGGGCTATCCGGACCTGAAGGCCTCGCGCAGCTTCCTCGCGCTGCAAGAAGAGCTCACGACGACCGAGAACCGCATTCAGCGCGCGCGGCGTTTCTACAACGCCAACGTGCGTGATTTGGCCAACCGCATCGAGACGTTCCCGTCGAACGTGATCGCCGGCCTGTTCGGCTTCCTCAAGCGCGAGTTCTTCGAGATCGAAGACAGCTCCCAGCGCGCCGTGCCGCAGATCGATCTCACGAGCTGACGCGGTCCTCGGCCCTTTGAACGGGCCTCCGGGCGGCCACTCCGCCCGCCGCTACGCGGCGAGCCAGGGCCGCCCCTACACAGAAGGCCACCGTCGACGGGACGTCTCTCCCCCAATCCACAGCGACCGATTCATGAGGTCGCGAAAGGGCGTGCCTGGCCAACGGGGGACCCGATGGCAGCGGACCGGCTTCCGGTCCTCCTGCCATCGGGCGTCGCGAAAGGGCGTGCCTGGCCAGCGGGAGTGCGAGCCGCTTCCCAAAAAAGACGCGGGCCGCGATCCCGAAGGACCACGGCCCACCTAGCCTTCAGCCGTTGGCGAAGAGCTACACTGTCTTGAACAAGCCGAGCTTGGTGTCTGCAGGCGTAAAGTTGTCGAAGAGTGACTTCGACGGGTGCAGCTTCATGTGGTCGCGCATCGTCTCCTCGAAGACCTGGCGCCAGTCGGTCGTGACAAGGAGGTCGCGGTTCTGGTAGGTCTGGCCCGGCGCGAGGCCCGTCCAGTTGCCGTACACCTTGCCGCCATTGACCTTGCCGCCGATCGCCCACATCACCGACCCGTGGCCGTGATCCGTGCCGAAGTTGCCGTTCTCACGGTTGGTGCGGCCGAACTCGGTCATGATCAGCATCGTGACCTTGTTGCGCATGAACTTGATGTCCTCGAAGAACGTCGAGCACGCGAGGCCCATCTGGCTGAGCATCACGCGGATGCGGTCCTGCTCACCACCACCACCCTCTTGGATGTGGTGATCCCAGCCGCCCCAATCCAACGCGATGGTCTCGACGCCCTGGCCCGACTTCAGCAGTCGAGCGGCCATCTTGAGCTTCTGCCCGAGACCGCCGGCGCTGGCCGGGTAGCGGACTTCCTTGCCCGTGGGCTTCTGCTGGAGGATCTCCGCGAGCTTGCGCAGCGAGTCAAGGGTCGTGCGGCCGTTGGCCGTGAGGTCGTCCTCGTCGGGACGCTCGGCCTTCATGCCGGGTCCTTTCATGGACGGGGGCTTCTTGTAGAGCTTGTCGAAGAGCGTGAGGACGTCGCTGTCCTTGTCCTTCGCCGCGGGGTTCATGCGGCTCGGTGCCACGGCCAGGGCCGGGAAGTCGCCGCGGAGCGAACGCGGGAGCCGGCTCTGCAGCGCCAGGGCACGGAAGTCCGCATCGCCGCCGGCCGTGTGCTGGAGGTAGCGGTTGAGCCAGCCCGAGCGAACCGACGACTTCGCCATGCGGCCCTGCTCCATGTAGTCCTGCATCGCGAAGTGGCTACGCGAGGCGGACGGCACGCCGCAGTTGACGATCGGGGCGAGCATCTTCGCGTCCCAGAGGCCCTTGAAGCCCGTGAGACCGGGGTTGAGCCCAAAGGTGCCGTCCAGATCGATCGCGCCGTTCTCCTTGTCCGGAGGCTGGATCGCGATGTTGGGACGCATGTCGTAGTAGTGGCCGTCCGTGTAGGGCACGAGCGTATTGAGCGCGTCGTTACCGCCACGGAGGTAGATGCAGACGACCGCCGGCTTGACGGCGATCTCCTTCTCCGGTCCGGCGAAGGCTTCCTTCGCGAGGGAGCTGTAAACCGACAGGCCTGCAATCGAGGCGGCGCCGGCTGCGAGGACTTCGCGGCGTGTGGTGGACATAGAGCGGTCTCCGATCTGCGGGAGGGGCTACTGGCGCTGGAACTCGGGCGAGCCGAGCAACAACGTGGCCAGGATGTTGTATTCCTTCTTCAACTCCGCAATGCGCATCTTGCGGAAGTTACGGCGAACGCCGTTCACGCGCCGTCGGAACGGCGCCATGGTGAGCGAGCCGGGGCGCTCGCCTGCGTAGAGGGAGTCCTGCAACAGGTACTCCCAGACTTCGGGCTTCTGCCGAAGGTGCTCGTAGAGCGGACTGTCATCGACCTTCACGCCCGCGAGGCGGTTGTTCAGGAGATCAAAGGCGAACTGCCAACGCACGGCCAGGACGCCTGTGTCCATCCAGTCCACCGCGGCATCGCTGTAGCCCGTCGGGTCTTCTTGGCGCAGCACGGGCTGGCCCATGTCGCCGAGACGCTGCATGACACCGCCGGCGTCCTTCATGTCCGCGCCCGTCACGCGCAAGGCGCTGACCGCGAACTCGAACGGCGTCTTGGCCTTCGTCAGCACACTCGGCTTCGCGTAGAAGTCGTCGTGCATCAGGATCGCCTTGGTGACGGCCTTGAGGTCACCCTTGGTCTTCGACCAGACCTTGATCACATCGGCCATGAGCTTCTCGCTCGGCTCGTCGGACTGCAGGTAGCGGGCCATCTTCAAGACGACGTACTTGCGGGTCAGCTTGTGCTTGGCGAGGTAACGGATGGCGGCTTCGCCCTCCTCCACCGCATCGCCCTTGACTGACTTGCCCATCACGCGCTTCGTGCCACGCGCATGGTAGTTCTTGCGGAACATGAACTTGCCGCCTTGGATCGTCCAGCCGGTAAGCACGAGCGCGAGCTGGATCACGTCGTCTTGGTCGTAGCCGTTGTCGGCGCCGACCGTGTGGAGTTCCATGAGTTCGCGGGCGTAGTTCTCGTTGAGGCCGCCCGTGCGATTCTCGTCCTCACGGCCCGCGCGCACGCGCTCCGCGCGCGCCATCGGCGCCTGCGACACGTGGTTGTCGAGGTAGAACAGCATGGCCGGGTGCTTCGCCGTGGCCATGAGCATGTCTTCGAACTTGCCGAACACATGGCGGTAGATGACGTCGTGCTCGTAGGCCGGGATGTAGTAGCGGACGTCGTCCTTGGTGATGTCGACGTTGAAGTGGTTGCGCCAGAAGTCGGCCATGACCTCACGCAGTTGGCGCTCGCTGTAGACGGCGCGCGTGAGGATCGCGCGCGGGACCTCGCGCGACGCCTGGGTGCGCAGGCGGTTGAGCTCCTGCTGGCGGCGGCGGGCGGCGGCGATGCGATCCTCGCCCTTCTTGGGCGGGCCATTGCCCTGGCTCATGCGTGCCCCGTTGAGTCGGGCGACATACTCCTCGGGCGTCATCTTCAGGGTCTCGAAGCCCTCGAGCCGCTTGTCGACCTCCGGATCCGGAATCTGCTGGGGTTCGAGCTGGCGATCGATCCAAGCCTCGACGCCGAGCTTCTTCGCGGCCTCGACATCGCCGGGGCGCGCACCGAAGGTCGCGCGGCGCAGCAGATGCCGGATCTTTGCGGTGCCAACGTCGTCGCCCTCGACATCATCAGCGAAGGCGCCGGTGGCGGGGAGCGATACGAGCGCTGCAAGCAGCGCGAACAGTACGGTCTTCCGCATGGCGGTCTCCCAGCCGCAACGGGCCCATCGTCGCGGCGAGTCGTCTTCGGCGGGCCTGAGTGTACCGACGACTGCGTCGGAGAGGGAACTGCCGACTGCCGTCGAGGTGCACCGCCCAGGCCATCCCTGGCTGGAACCCGCCCGGGCTCGCTGCCGAGCGGGAGAAGCCTGCCGGCGAGGCACGAATGTGCGCCTCGCCGCCACGAAATGACACGATCGCACGGCCTCCGGGACACGCGCGAGGGGGCCTGGCCCGCAAAGGTCCATTGGCTGCGGGGCCTTCGTCACCCCGACGTGGCACGCGGTTCGCTGTACGCTGGATACACCCTCGGACGGGTGGCCTTCTTCGGGAGGCTGGCTGATCCCGAGTGCTCTTTGACCCCTTTTGAGACCGGCTCGGTGGCGTGCGTGCTTAGCGCCCGACTTTCCCTCCTCCCTCCCTACCCTCCCTCTGGGCGCCCCGCGCCCCGGCCGGTTTCGATGGAGGGCCCCCCTCACGGGGGGCCCTCCACCTACCTCTTTTGTCCTCGGTCGGGTGGTTGAGGCGCGCAGCGCAGTTCGCTGCGTCCCTCCTCCCTCCCTCCCGCGCGTCTCCCGCTCGACCGACCTTTTTTGATTGCGGCCTGATGGCGCGGGTTCGGCAGGGGTCGCACGCGGTGAAAGCCGCATTTCTTCGTTTGTGGCCCGGCCCGAGTTGCAAGCTCACCGCGCCACAGGCCGATAGGCGCCCGCGCGGATCACCGGGGCGGCTCGAGGACCTGTCGCGGCAGCCGGATCCCACCGTTGCCGCCCCGCCTACCGCTGCGCGTCACGGCCTCCGCTGCGCGTCACGGCCTCCGCTGCGCTGCGGCCGATTCCGCGCGGGCTGGGCGATGCCCGGGAAGCGTTCAAGGCCCGGCTCATTCAGGGCCTGCTACGCCGGCAGCCGGCTTCGCCCGGCGTGGGGATGGGTGCAGGGCCCGAGACTCGTTGCGGCCTGGCGGCGCGGGGCCCCCTCTCCGGGGCGTCCCCCGGCGGGCTTCTTTCAGGTGCCAGACGCGCCCCTATAGTCATGCCGCGCTGCCGCTGCATCCGCGCGGGGCCCAAGGAGCGACCATGGACGGCAAGCAACGACTCCGGGAACGCATGGCCCAGCCGGGTCCGATCCTGGTGGGAGGCGCCCACGACGGCCTGACCGCCAAGCTCGTGGAAGAGGCCGGCTTCGACGCCGTGTGGGCCTCGGGCTTCGAGATCTCGGCCAGCCACTGTGTGCCGGACGCCAACATCCTCACGATGAACGACCAGCTGCGGGCCGCCTCGTGGATGGTCAAGGCCCAGGACCTGCCCGTCATCGCCGACTGCGACAACGGCTACGGGAACGCCATCAACGTAATCCACATGGTGGAGGCCTACGAGCAGGCCGGCATCGCAGCCATCTGCATCGAGGACAACGTCTTCCCCAAGCGCTGCTCGTTCTACGCCGGCGTGAAGCGCGAGCTCGCGCCCGTCGAAGAGCACGCCGGCAAGGTCAAGGCCTTCCTCGACACGCGCAAGAGCGATGACTTCCTTGTCATTGCGCGCACAGAAGCCCTCATCGCCGGCTGGGGCATGGAGGAGGCGCTCATGCGCGGTCGCGCCTACGCAGACGCCGGCGCCGACTTCGTGCTCGTGCACAGCAAGTCCGACAAGCCCGACGAGGTGCTTGGCTTCGCCGCGCAGTGGGATCGCGACACGCCGCTCGTATGCGTCCCGACGATCTACAAGACAACGACGGCCACGACCCTCAACGACGGCGGCTACCAGATCATCATCTACGCCAACCACGGACTGCGCTCGGGCATCAAGGCCCAGCGAGAGGCCTTCGCGCGCATCGTGAAGGAGCAGTCGTGCTCGGCCGTCGACGGTCTCGTCGTCCCGAAGACCGATGTCTACGAGCTCATCGGCGTCCCGCGCATGAAGGACGAGGAGCTGGCCTACATGCCCTCGGGTGGACAATCCGTCGGCGCGATCGTGCTCGCCGCTGGCGCGAGCCCCGAGCTTGGCGAGCTCACCCTCGACAAGCCCAAGACCATGCTCGACGTAAAGGGCAAGCCGATCCTCGGCCACCAGGTCGATGCGCTCAACGCCGCAGGCATCAAGCACATCTCCGTCGTCGTCGGCTGGAAGAAGGAGGCCGTCGACCTCCCGAACCTGCGCACCTACGCAGCCGAGGACTCCTCGGGCGAGGTGGACTCGCTCATGCAGGCGAGCGCGGAGCTCAATCAGCGCACCCTCGTCCTCTACGGCGACCTCCTCTTCGACCAGGAGATCGTCGAGCGCCTGCTGCAGACCGAGGGGGACGTCGTCCTCGTCGTCGACCGCAGCAACCTCGAGGGTCGCACAGGCCGCGACATGGTCCATACGCTCAACGGCGAGGTCGGCCGCGGCCAGCGCTTCCTGCACGGCACACGCTCCGACACCTTGAAGGCCATCGGCCAGAAGATCGAGGACCCCAACGGCGAGTGGATCGGCATGCTGATGCTCTCGGCGAAGGGCGCCGAGGCACTGAAGGGTCTCTGGAGCGAGCTCGGCGCCGCGGGCGCGGATCAGCCGCTGCACGAAGCCGCGTCGCTCGGCGCCGCCGCGCTCACCGACCTGCTGCAGGCCGCTGCCTCCAAGGGCCTCACCATCAACACCATCGACACCTACAAGGGCTGGATGGAAATCGACTCCTTCGAAGATTATCAGCGCGCCTGGGCGCAGCTCTAAGAGCGGGACGCATGCCCAAGACAACCGAGTTCCTCTCCGCCCTCGAAGCCAATGGCTACGACTTCTTCGCGGGCGTGCCCTGCTCCCTTCTGAAGGGCGTCATCCGGCGCTTCGACGAAGAGCCCCGCTGGGGCTACGTCTCCGCGGTTCGCGAAGACTCCGCGCTGGGAATCGCGGCCGGCGCATCCATGGCCGGTCGCAAGTCCGCTGTGTTCATGCAGAACTCCGGCTTGGGCGTCTGCCTCAACGCCATCGTCAGCCTGAACGTGATCTACGAGATCCCGTCGCTGATCGTCGTGTCGTGGCGCGGCAAGGACGGCATCGACGCGCCCGAGCACTTGATCATGGGCGAGATCATGACGAGCTACTTCGACGGCATCACGCTGGGTGACATGAAGGGCCTCCCCTGGGAGATCCTCGACCCCGACGACGTCGCAGGCAGTGTTGCGAACATCACGAAGAAGATCGACGAGCGCCGCGTGCCGGGCGCGTTGATCGTGGCGAAGGGAATCCTCGATGCGTCGAGCTGAAGCCGTCGAGTTGGTGATGGCCGCCCTGGACGATCGTCCGACGGTCGTGTGCAACGGCATGATCGGTCGCGAGGTGTTCACGGCCCGGGACCGCAAGGAGAGCTTCTACATGATCGGCTCGATGGGCCTCGGCCTCTCGATCGGTATCGGGGTCGCGCTCACCCAGCCCGACAAGGAGGTCCTCTGCATCGACGGCGACGGCAACGTGCTGATGGGATCGGGCGTGCTCGCCAGCGCCGGGGCGCTCGGGCTCAAGAACCTCCACCACGTCGTTCTCGACAACGAGGCACACGGCTCCACCGGCGGACAGAAGACCATCGCCAGCACGATCCGTCTCGAGAAGATTGCCGCGGCTTCGGGCTACGCGTACGCAGAGCGCGTCGAGCCGGAGAACCTCGCCGCCGCACTCCCGGGCTTCTTCGAGCAAGCGGGCCCCGCCATGCTGCTCGTGAAGGTCGAGCCCGGCAACGTCAAGGGCATCGGGCGCGTGACGCACACCCCCATCGAGATCACCGAACGGTTCAGCACGGCGGTGAAGGGCTCGTAATGGGTGACGCGCTCACCCTGATGAACCCGGGCCCCATCAACGTGCACCCGCGCGTTCGCGAGGCACTCGCTGCGAGCCCTGACCAGTGCCACCGCGAGGAGGAATACCTCGCGCTGCAGTCGCGAGTGCGGACGAAGCTCGTCGATGTGTTCGGCATCGCGGCGGACTACGACGCCGTCCTCATCTCCGGCTCGGGCACGGCCGGCATGGAGATGATGGTCAGCTCGGTCGTTGGCACGGGCGTCCTCGTCCTGGACAACGGCGTCTACGGCGACCGGCTCGGCAAGATGGCCGAGGCCCACGCGATCCCCTGCAAGCGCCTCACCGGGGACTGGCAGCAACGCTTCGACCCCGCCGCGGTCGAGGCCGCGCTCGAGGACGGCATCGACACCATCGCCCTCGTCCACCACGAGACGACGACCGGCCTGCTCAACGACATCCCCGCCATCGCGGCGGTAGCGAGGGCCACGGGCCGGCGGCTGATCGTCGACAGCGTGAGCGGCCTGGCCGGCGAGTCCTTCGACTTTGGCCTGTGCGAGCCCGCCGCTGTCTGCTGCACGGCGAACAAGTGCATCGAAGGTCTACCCGGTGTGTCGTTCGTCATGCTCCGCAAGGGCACCCCGCTGAAGACGCGCTCGGTGTACTTCGACATGGCCAACCAACTCGCCAAGCAGGCCGCAGGCGGCACGCCGTTCACCCCGGCCATCCAGGTGACGGCCGCCTTCGAGGCGGCGCTCGACGTGCTCACCGAGGAGACTGTCGCCGGACGCATCGCGCGCTACGGCCGTGCCTCCACGGCGATCCGCAAGGCCATGACCGATCTCGGTCTCACGCTGCTGCTGCCCGAGGCGCTGCGCAGCGAGACCATCACCTGCGCGCATCTGCCCGACGGCGTCACCTACGAGCAGATCCACGCGCGCATGCGCGAGGACGGCTTCGTGCTCTACGCCGGGCAGGGCGACCTCGGCAAGATCGCCTTCCGCGTCGCGAACATGGGCCAGATCAGCGACGAGCGCCTCGCAGCCTTCGGCCCCGCCCTGAAGCGAGCCATCGCATGAAGGCCATCTTGCTTGCCGCCGGCGTCGGCCGCCGGCTCGGGCACGACAAGCCCAAGGCCCTGCTCACCATCGGCGACCGCACGCTGCTCGCGCGTCACCTCGAGAACCTCGCGGCCCTCGGCCTGCCCGTTCGCATCGTCTCCGGTTTCATGGCCGAGTTGCTTCAAGCCGCGGCACCGGATGCCGAGTTTGTCCACAACGAAGAGTTCCGCCGCGGCAGCCTGATCTCGCTGCGCTGCGCCCTCGCAGACCTCGACGAAGACGCCGTGATCATGGATGCCGACGTGCTCTACGATCCCTCGATCCTCGCGGACGTCGCCCAGCTGACGCGCGGCTTCGCCATCGACCCCCGGACGAATCCGGGCGATGAGGAGATGATGATCGGCGTGCAGGACGGCAGCGCTCGAGCGATACGCCGCGGCCAGCTCGGCGGCTTCGAGCAGGTCGGGGAAGGCGTCGGATTCTTCAAGATCGACGCCGCTTCCCTCCCGGCCCTGCGCCAAGCCATCGACGCCGCCGATCCCGAGAGCGACTACGAGAAGGCGCTCGATCAGTTCATTGGCGAGCACGGGGCCGGCATCGTCGAGGTCGCGGGCCGCCCGTGGACCGAGATCGACTTCGAAGAAGACGTCGTTCGCGCCGAGCAGGACATCCTGCCGCTGCTCTAGCCGCTGCTCCCGGGAGGCGGGTACGTAACGACCCGCGGCTCGCGGACCTCGGCCCGGTGCTGGACCCAGAGGGTGATCATCGTCAGGAGCATCAGCGGTGCGGCGGCGATGGCCGCGTAGAGGTCGGGTCGCCCAAACGCGAAGCAGACCGCCATGAACGCGCAGTGCATCGTCGGGCCGTTGGACAACCAGAGGATGATCGGCCAGCGCATGCGCGCCTGGTAGGCCTGGAGGTCCGGGATCACGGCGCCGGCATCGAGCTTCAAGGCGTAGGGCTCCAGCGTCGAGATCATCCAGCCCTTGATGCCCGGCGTGGCCTCGGCCTCGGCCCGCAGAACCGCGAGGTCGTCGCCGGTGCCGCCGTAGCGGCGCTTGTAGCGATCGAGTTGGAAGGACGCCCACGCCATGCCCGCCCCGGCCAGCGCGCTCAGGCACCACCCGCCCAGCCAGGAGCCGTGCAGGTCGCCGATCCAGATGGCGAGCCCCACGTGGATGGCAATGGCCGTGATGTAGTCGCCGAAGCCGTCCATCGCCCGGCCGAGGTAGCCGCCACCGCCGCGAATGCGCGCCAGCTGCCCGTCGGCGCAATCGAACGCGAGGTAGGCGAGGACAAAGGCGGCGGCGATCAGCCCCTGGTGAAACCAGAGCGCCACCCCCACGCAGACCCCACAGAACGCCGACATTCCCGTCACCTGATTGGCGGTGATCTTCGTCGGCGTGAGGGCCTTCACCAGCAGGCCGGCCACGGGCCGCGAGAAGAAGCGGTCTACAGGCTCATCGGTCCGGATCGGTACTGTCATCGCGCGGGAGTCTATCCGGGAAGAGCCCACCCGCCTCGCGCTAGACTCTGGTCATGGCACGCATCCTCTACATCCTCCCCCACTCCACCGAAGCGCCGGAGCGTGCGACCGCTGGCCTCGCCGCCGCCGTCGCCGGCCAGCGCGCGGGGCACGACGTCAACCTCTGGCTCTTCGGGGAAGGCGTCCGCCTCGGCGTTCGCGGCGTAGCCGAGACGCTCAACGAGCCTGGCCCTGAGACGGCCGCTGCCATGCTGGCCGCCCTGGGAGCCGGCGGCGCCACGCTCCATGTCGAGCGCCTGGCCTTCGAGCAACGCGAGTTCACTGCGGAGGTGCTGCTGCCGTCCGCCGCCCTCGCGGACGCCGGTGAGCTCGCAGGGCTCGCAGCCGACGGCTGGTTGACGGTCACGCTCTGACGATGCGCCGACTCGAGACCATGGAAGGCCGCAGCGAGCCCACGGTGCTGGCCCTGGAGGGCGAAGCCCTCATCGGCCGCTCGAAAGACGCCGAGCTCCGCCTCTTCGACGAGACCGTCTCGCGCCGCCACGCGCGCATCCGCGTCACGGACGCGCGGGTCGTCCTCAAAGACCTCGGCTCGGCCAACGGAACCGATCTGAACGGCGACCGCGTGGACGGCGAGGCGGTGCTCTTCGATGGGGACGTCATCGCGATCGGCGACGTCCGCATGCGTTATCTCAGCGGCGACGGCAACGAGCGCGACACGGTCGTCGAGTCCGCCAGCGACGACGATCACGAAGTGAGCGCCGCGCTGGACCCGGATGCCGCCGACCCCGCACGCGAAGCCGCCGAGGAGGGTGCCGTCCGGCGGTTGCGCTTCGTGTGCGATGGCGCGATCGCCTCGGCCGACGCCGTCGACGAGGCCGAGGTGACGTCGAGCCTGCTTGGCCTCGTGGCCGAGGCCTTCGTACCCGCGCGCGCCACCGTCTGCCTGATCGGCCCCGCAGGCGCGGTCGAAGTCGTCGCGGCACGTCCCGTCGGCGCCACCCCGCCGGCCTCCCGCACCATCGCCCGCCGCGTGCGCGAAGGGGGCGAAGCCGTACTCGTGCGCGATGCCCATGACGCGGGCGACGCCGACACCGGGCTCTCGATGGTCCGCAGCCGCTATCGCTCGCTGCTCGCCGCACCCCTGCGCGTGGCCGAGGGGATCCTCGGGTTCGTGACGGTCGAGGCCGAGTCGCCCGACGCCTACACCGAAGGCGACCTGCGCGCGTTGGCTGCCGCCGCCCGGCAGGCGGGCCTCGCACTCCGCAACCTGCGCGCGCTGCACGGCGCACGCGAAGAATCCCGGCGCCTGCGTGGTGCGAAGTCCGGCGACGCGCCCCCGCTGCTGGGGGAGCACGAGTCGATCGCCAAGATCCGCGCCCTCATCACCAAGGCCGCCGCCGCCGACTCCTCCGTCCTCATCACCGGCGACACCGGTACGGGCAAGGAGCTCGTCGCGCGGCATCTGCACGCCGAGAGCACGCGTGCCGGCAAGCCGTTCGTCGCACTGAACTGCGCGGCGCTTGTGGAGGGGTTGCTCGAGAGCGAGTTCTTCGGCCATGAGAAGGGCGCGTTCACCGGCGCCACCGAGCGCCACGACGGGCGCATCGCGCAGGCTGCGGACGGGACGCTCTTCCTCGATGAGGTCGGCGAGCTGCCGGCGCAGCTCCAAGCCAAGCTCTTGCGGGTCCTGAGCGAAGGGGCCTACACGCGCGTCGGCGGCAAGGATGCCCTGCCCATGCGCTGCCGCGTACTCGGCGCGACCAACCGCGACCTGCGCGCGATGATCAAGGCGGGCACCTTCCGTGAAGACCTCTTCTACCGCCTGCAGGTGCTCGAGATCCATGTGCCGCCGCTCCGCGAGCGGGGCAACGACATCGCACTACTCAGTGAGGCGCTCCTTGAAACCCTCGCCGCCAAGATGGGCCGACGCGTCCCGCGGCTTGCCGAGGATGCCCGGGCCGTGCTCCTCGCCTATCCGTGGCCGGGCAACGTACGCGAGCTGATGAACGCGCTCGAGCGCGCGCTCGTCCTGCTCGAAGGCGACACCATCACCGCCGCCGACCTCCCCCTGGAGGTGCGCGAGCGTCGCAGCGACGCTGAAGCCCCCACGGTCCAGCTCGAGGTCCTCACGATCCGTGAGGCCGAGAAGCGCGCCGTCGCCGCGGCGCTGGCCCGCACCGGCGGCAAGAAGGGCGCCGCGGCGGCCCTGCTGGGGATCGCCTGGCCGACGCTGAACCGCAAGATCCGCGAGTACGGGCTCTAGCCGGACGGGCCTGCCCCCTGCACGGTCCGTTCACCTGGGCATTGAACGTTTCGTTCAATCCGCGGGGGAGGCGCTCGCGAGCGCTTCCCCGCCCGATGACGTAGACTGTTTCCTGGTAGGTACTTAGAGCGAATCATCGCTCGCGGCCGATCCCGGCATGGGGCTTGTGATAGCCCTGGCATGGGACCGGTAGCAACCATGGACCGCGGAGGACACGTCATCGAGACCTGGGTTGAACCCTGCCTGCATTGCGGCCACGACCTGGCCGTCACCGCCGCGGCCGCACGAATCACGTGTGGCTCGTGCAAGCAGAGCTTCGAGTGGGCTGGCCGCGAGGCCGCGCCCGCGAAGACAGCCATCACTGGCGAAGCAGCCGCCGACAGCCCCACCCGGAAGATCCGCTCGGCCCCCAAGGCGCCGCGGGACGCCAACGACAGCATGATCGGCACCCGCCTCGGCCGCTGGACGCTTACGCGACTTATCGGGCGCGGCGGCATGGGCCGCGTCTACGAAGCACGCGGTGGGCTGATGAACCGCAAGGTCGCCCTGAAGCTGCTCAACGAAGAGCTCGCCAAGGATCCGTCGTTCGTCAAGCGCTTCCACCGCGAAGCGAAGCTCCTCTCCTCGCTCTCCCACCCCCATGTGGTCGACGTGATCGATCGCGGCGAAGACGAGGGCTGCCTTTGGTTCGCCATGGACTACGTCCGTGGGGAGAGCCTGCGCAAGCTCATGGACCGTGGCCCGATCCTGCCCGAGCGAACGGCGGGCATCGCCATGCAGATCGCCAGCGCGCTCGACTACGCGCACGGCAAGGGCATCATCCACCGCGACCTCAAGCCGGAGAACGTCCTGCTCGATGAGCACGGCAGCGTCCACCTCGTGGACTTCGGCCTCTCCCGCCTGGTCGGGAGCGAGACCGATCTCGCGACGACCCGCCTCACACGCACCGACGTCATCCTCGGCACCTACGAGTACATGGCACCCGAGCAGCGCCGCGGCGATCGCAAGCTCGATGGCCGCTCGGACGTCTTCGCGCTCGGCGTCATTCTCTACGAGATGCTTACGGGCGGCCTGCCGCTCGGTCGCTTCACGATGCCGAGCGAGTTCACGGGCGTCTCGCGCGCCTTCGACGATGTGGTCGACAAGGCCCTCGCGACCCACGCCAAGGACCGCTTCGCGACAGCTGGTGCCATGCACGACGCGCTCGGCTTCGCCATCGACCTGCGCCAAGCCACGACCGCTCCGCCCCCCCTGCCAGGAACCGTCCCGAATCCGGTCGTCCCCCACCACGAGGTCGAGGCGGCCCGCGGCCTCCTCCGTCACGCCGAGATCCTCGGCGCGCTCGATCGCGTCATGGGCCTCCTGTTCATCCTCTCGGCTTTCGGGCTCGTGGCCGGCGTGGTCTCCGACTTCATCGCGGTGCCCTGGGGCGGCTTCGGCAGCGTCATTTCGTTCATCCTCGGTCTCTACCTGATGAGTCTGGGCCGCCGCGTGAGCAATCTCGAGGCCGGCGCACGCGAGTCGCAGGTGATGGCGAGCATCGTGATGCTCTTCTTCCCGCCTTTCGTCACAGCACTAGGCCTCTACGGCCTGATCGCCATGACGACCGAGCGCGCCCGCAACGCGTTCCGTCTCGGCAAGAAGTCCCTGCGCAGCCCCGGCCCGGTCGCCATCCAGGCACCGCGGGTGATCCACCTCTCGCCACCCGTGCGAGCACGCTCCGCTTCGTTCCTCATTCGCGCCTACGGCCTCGCCGCGATCCTGTTCAGCCTCTATGTCGGGTTCCAGGCGCTCGAGCTGTGGAGCCTGCCGAGCAACGCCACGTTCAACTACCTCGATGGTGTGTACTCCACGCGCGGGCAGGTCGTTCTCGATGAAGCCCAGCCGCTCTTCTACGCCTCGCTGGCAGCAGCCGTCTTCTCGCTGCTCACCATGATCCGCATGTTCCTCATTCGCAAACTGCGCCGCGGCTTCGGCCTCGCGCTGGTTGCTTTCATCTTCTTGTGGTCGTCCGCGGCCTTCTTCAGCACAGCGCTGGAGTCGGCCAAGAACCCGGTCAATCACGAGAGCGGGGCTGTACACCGACTGCTCCCCTGGACTGAGGTCCGACACGTACCCCCAACCCTCCATAGGGAGAATTCAAGATGAAGAAGTTGGCACTTATCGCCTTCGTAGCCATCGGTCTGGCAGCGTTTGTCGGCACCGACGTAATCAAGTCAACCGTAGGGAGCGTCCGCAGCAACGTGCGTGACGCACTGACCGCGGAGGTCCCCTTGCAGAACCAGCTCGCCGAGGCGCAAGCCCAGGTCGACACCTACGCCGAGAGCATCATTCGCGGCGAGGTTGCCGCGGAGAACCTCCGCGACATGATCGGCGGCGTCGAGCGCGAAGTGCGCGGGCTGACCGTGCGCGTGGATCGTGAGCGCGTTGCCTTGGCTACGCTCCGCGACGGCCTGACGGCCGAGACCGGCGGCGAGATCCGCACGGCCTCCACCCTTCACGAGGTTCCGGTCAAGGATCAGCGTCGCACCTTGCGCCGCGTCCGGTCGTTCAAGGCCTCGAGCGAGTTGCTCGGGCGCCGCACGAGCGATCTCGAGCGCCTGAAGGGCGAGTACGCTGCGACGATCTCGTCGCTTGAGCAGGCTCGCACCGAGCAGAGTCGCCTGGGCGAGGAGATCCATGTCCTGGCAGCCGAGCTCGAGTCCCTGAGCGCCCGCAAGGCTGCTGCGCGGACCCGCAACGCGGTCGGCGACAGCTCGATCAGCGGCAGCGGCTACAGCGCGGCCAAGGATCGGATCGCCACCATTCGCGCCAAGCTGCGCGAACAGAACAAGCTTCTCCAGTACTACGAGTACGAGCGCGTCGTGCGCGTCGACGGCGCGGAGTCGGTCGCAACGGATCTCTCCGCAGACCCGGTGACCGCCATCGACGAGGTCCTTGCCAGCTACCCCGGCAAGTAAGGCCCACGCAATCGCTCTCTGTGGCCATACCGGGCGACCGGTATGCCCTCAACCTGGAGACAACCCATGACGGTGCGAACTCGCCATTTCGGACGTGTGTTGACTGGCCTCGTGGTCATCTGCTTTGTGGCAGGCGGCCTGTCGGTCGAGGCCATCACCCGCGCCGGAGTGTCCCGTGCCGAGCGTGCCCTTCCGGGTGCGCTCGCACGGGCCGTCGCTTCTGACACCACCGGTGAGGCCGCCGCCAGCTCCCTGGCGGCGGCCCGCCAACACGTCAGACACCGGCAGCCGGCGGAAGCCGCTGCCGCACTCGAGCGCGTTGCAGCCGAGGGGCCCACCCAGGAGCTGCACACCGCGGCCGCCCTCGCGTGGCTCGCCGCCGACCGTGGCTTGCCTGCCGCACGCCACGCGCAGCTCGCCGCGCGGCTCGCGCCAGACAACGCCGAAGCATCCGCGATTGCCGAGCGCGCCGTGGACGTCGCCCTCGCCTACCGCCTGCGCCCCTTCTCCCGACCCGCCGGCCTCTTCGGCGGCATCGGCCTGCTCATCCTCGCATTCAGCGCACTCGCGCGTCGGCGTGAGGGCATCCGACTGAATCGCTTTCTGCAGAACCTCTCCGCACGCGTCCAAGTCTGGGCCGACGGCGAGCAGCTGCGGCATCCCCTCGTGCTCGGCCCGCGCACGGAGCGCCTCACCCTCGACCTGTTCTTGAAGGGCCGCTACGGCATGGACTGCTCGAAGCGTCCCCAGCGCGCGCCGACGCTGCACCTGGCGTTCTCGAGTCCTGGGAGCAACCAGACGATCCGACTGCGCCCGCTCAAGGACGTAACGGACAACGCCATCCGCATTCCCGTCCGCAACGAAACCCTCGCCAAGCTCCTCGCCCAGCCCGGCCCCTGGCGGCTGCACGTCCGGCTGGGCGAGCGCCCCGTCCTCGCGCTCCCCCTGGAGGTTCGCGCCGCGCAGGCCAAGTCCCCCGCCGGCGAGCCGCGCGCGTTTGCTCTAGGCTAGCTCCCACGCGGAAGGTCGAACACGCGCACGGCGTCCAAGCGGCCATACCGGTCCCGAGGAGTCGCCGATGATCACACGCGCTGTCATGTTTCTTTCGCTCGCCACCTTGCTCGCCGTGGGCACGTCGCTCGCCCCGTGGGCGGGACCCGCGTCGACGGCCTTCGCCGACGACGACCGGGACCTGCGCGTCGAGAACGTCGAGATCGAAGTTCTCTTGAAGCAGTTGAAGGAGATCACCGGGTACTCCATGGCCTGGAACCCGGCCGACAAGAACATCCGGGGCAAGAAGGTCACCGGCGGCATCACGCTCAAGGGCTCCTCCGAGGAGATCTTCTCCGCAGCGCGTGCACTGCTCACCTTCTACGAGCTGGTGATCATCCCCGTGGGACCGGAGTCGAACCCGATCCACCTGGTGATGGACGCGCGCCAGACGAGCTCGATCCTGAAGCTCAAGCCGCGCAGCGTCACGCTGACGGAGGCGAACCTCGCCAGGTACGCGACGCAGGACGGCCTGTTCATCACGACGACGATCGCGGTCGAACACATGACCGATCTGCGCAACGCACGCAATGCCCTTACGCGGATCGTGACGGGTCAGAACATCGGCAACGTGACCGAGGTTCCGAGCGCCAAGTCCTTCGTCGTCACGGACTTCGCTCCGAACGTCGTGGCGATCTATCGCCTGCTGAAGAACATGGACAAGCCGAGCTCGTCCTCCTCCACGACCGGTGGGACCACCGTTGCGATCAAGCTGGCACATGCCAAGGCCGAGAAGGTCGCGATGGCGCTGCTCCAACTCTACGGGTCGCGCCATGTGGCGAGCAAGAGCTCCCGTCAGCCCGTCACGAGTGGCCCCTCCGCCCCGCGCATCATCGCGGACGGGCGTACGAACCAGCTGCTCGTCTCCGGTACCGATGACGAGATCGCCAAGCTACGCACGGCCATTGCACTCATGGATGTCCGGGTCGCGACAACGCAGATGACCGTCCAGATGATCCGGCTGAAGCGCATCCGCGCTGCCGAGGCATCCATGACGCTCATGAACCTCATCCGGGGTGCGCCGCACCTCTGGCGCGAGAGCGACAGCGACGCGATGCCGACCATCGTCAGCCACAACGAGACCAACGCCCTGCTGGTCACCGCCTCGGCGGGGATGATGGCGAGCATCCGTTCGCTGATCGAGCAAATGGACGCCCAGGAGTAGCCGCCGCCGCGGCCGAGACTCGCATGCGGAGCCCGTCCGACGGTACAACCGCGGGTGGAGGCCCCATGCTGAGCGAAGACGACGTGGACTATCTCGAGCGCCGCCGCAAGTCCCTGCGCTACCTGAAGGCTGCCACCTGGGGGCTGCCGATCCTGTGGGTCTTCTGCCTCGCCTTCGCTGCGACGCGCTTCCCGGCCCTGGTCGATCCCCTGGGGATCGGCACGAGCCTCGATAGCGGCATCGTTGACTGGACCCTGGTCCGGTCGCTGGCGCGGGTCACACCGATCCTGTTCCTCAGCCTGATGCTGTTGATCACGGGGACGGTGTTCATCTTCCTGCGGGGCGCCTACCGGGAACGGCGCCTGCTGGATCTGGTGGAACGGGCCGAGCGGGGTAGCGTGTCGCCCCACCGCTAGCCCTCGGGCAGCCTCTCCCTGGACGACCCGCCATGACCACCGCGAAGCACTTCATCGACGGCATCTGGACCGAAGCGGGCGACGACGGCATCGAGATGTTCGATCCGGCCACCGGCGAGCTGATCGGCAAGGCGCCGCGCGGCACGAAGGCCGACATCGACGCGGCCGTCGCAGCAGCGAAGAAGGCGTTCCCCACCTGGTCGGCGATGCCGGCTCCGAAGCGCGGGGAGATCCTCTTCCGCGCGGCCCAGGTCATGGAGCGCCGGAAGGACGAACTCTCCCGCCTCGTCAACCGCGAGATGGGCAAGGTGAAGGTCGAGGCGGAGGGCGACGTGCAAGAGGCCATCGACATGGCCTACTACATCGCAGGCGAAGGCCGCCGGCTCTTCGGTACGACGACGCCGAGCGAGCTCCCGAACAAGCTCTGCATGACCATCCGCGAGCCCATCGGCGTCTGCGGCATGATCACGCCGTGGAACTTCCCGGTGGCGATCCCCTCGTGGAAGTCCCTCCCGGCGCTGATCTGTGGCAACACCGTCGTCATCAAGCCTTCCGAGGAGACCGGCGGCTGCGCAACGGCCTATGTCGAGTGCCTCGTGGAAGCGGGCCTTCCGACAGGCGTCGTGAACATCGTCCACGGCACGGGCGAAGAGGCCGGTGACGCGCTGGCCAAGCACCCGGACGTGCCGGTCATCTCGATGACGGGGTCGAACGAGACGGGGCGCCTCGTGTCGCAAAACGTCGCGCCGATGCTCAAGCACCTGCATGTCGAGCTCGGCGGCAAGAACGGCATCATCGTGCTCGATGATGCGGATCTCGACTTCGCCGTCCAGGCGATCCTCTGGTCGGCCTACGGCACGAGCGGCCAGCGCTGCACGGCCGGCAGTCGCATCATCGTGCAGGACGGCGTATACGACGAGTTGCTCGAGAATCTGGTCGCCGGGGCCAAGGCGCAGCGCGTCGGCCACGGCTGGTCGGACGACGTCGACGTGGGCCCGGTCTTCCGCCCCTCGTCGCTCGAGAAGATCGAGCGCTACATCAAGATCGGCGTCGAGGAAGACGGTGCACGGCTGGCGTGCGGCGGCAAGCGGGCTGAGGTCCCCTCCGACCTGGAGGGCGGCTGGTACTTCGAGCCGACCGTCTTCGCCGACGTCACCCCGAACATGCGCATCGCCCAGGAAGAGATCTTCGGCCCCGTGACCGCGATGATCCGCGTGAAGGATCTCGACGAGGCGATCGAGGTGCACAACGACACGCCCTACGGGCTCTCGGGTGCGATCATCACCAAGGACCTCGCCGCCTCCATGAAGGCCATGCGCGCGCTGAAGACCGGCATCGTCTACCTGCACAACGGCACGATCGGCGCCGAGGTGCATCTGCCGTTCGGCGGTGTGAAGGCGACGGGCAACGGCCATCGCGAGGCGGGGCTGGTCGGCATCGACTTCTACAGCGAAGTGAAGACGGTCTACATCGACTACTCGGGGGGGTTGCAGCGCGCGCAGATCGACTAGGGCATGCGTGCACTGGTTCTTGCATAGGGACGTGCTGCGCGCGGGGCGGACGCGGAGAGACCGCTTCGTCGTCCTCGCGTGACAGACCACGCCACGGACTCCTCATCGGCCTTCCGCTGCCCGCCTCGCACGCCGATGCGAGGTCGACTGGTTGTGGAACTCGGGTGTCGTACGGGACCCTTGGCGACGGACGTCGCTCCGGGCGGCCACTCCGCCGCGCAGCGCGGCTTGGGCCGCCCCTACGCAGAGGCGCCCCGCCATCGTCGCCCGGTAGGCCCGGTAGGGGCGTCCCAGGTTCGGCGCAACGCGCCCAAGCCCCAGCGGGCGATTCGTGAGCCCGCGAAGTGACGTACTCCAAGGACACGGGACCCGATGGCAGCGGCCCCGCTGCGGGGCCTTCTGCCGTCGGGCGGCGCCCGCGATCCTCAAACACGCGTGCAACTCGCCGGAGGGCCGCGCTCACGGGCGACCCGAGCTACTCGTCAGAGAGGCCGAGCGTGCGCCAGGCTGGTGCTCCGTCCCCCGATGCCGCGCCGTCGTCGAGCCGTAGGACCTCTGTGCTCATGAGACGCACATCGCCGGCGGTGAAGCCGACGATCAGCCCGCGGGTTATCTCCACGGCCAGCAGAGCGCGACCCACCTGCAGTTCAGGGGTCACCCCACGAGACAGTGGGGAATCCCGGTCAGGTCCCATGATGTCAGTTAGACGCGGGAACCGCCGTGTGCGCAGGGACTCGAGTGTCACCTCAGCGTAGGACGACGCGTCGATGCCTGCGGGGACGGCGCCACAGCGGAACAAGAGGGCGAGTTCTCTAGGATTCGCGGGATCCAATCGGCCGTTAGCGACCAACGAGAGGACGACATTCTTGCCGTAGAGCCCCTTGATCTCCTGCAGGTCATCGCCCGCGTTGAGCAACGCGACTAGAAGCCGCAGGTTGTCCCCCTGCCTGGACTCCTCCCCGATCTCAGCCGCATGATCCATGAGCTTCGACAAGGCGCCTAGGCCAAGGATGCCGGTGACCACGAGGGCCGCAGTCAACATCAACGCTCGCCGGCGGGTCGCGGTCATGCCCCCACCGTACGCGCAACTGCATCCGCGGTGGAGCCTACGGCCCCTCCTTCGCCTCCTTGCGCTCCCGCGCACGCTGGCGCTCGCGCTGGCGCTCGGCGATGCCGGCGCGGGCTTCGCGCCAGGCGGTCATGATGAAGAAGACACCGAGGATCGCCGCGAGGATGGCGTCGTCCGAGGGCCATGTCCAGGCCACCAGGACGAAGCAGCCAACACCGACGAACGTGCCCACGCGCGCCGTGCGTGCGTAGGCGGTGCCGGGTGCGAGGCGCGTCATCAACCCGGCGCGCAGCGCACGGCCGCCGTCCGCCGGCAATGCGGGGATGAGGTTGAGGGTCCCCATCACCAGGTTGATCCCGAACGCCGTCCACAGCGGATCATCGAACCAGAGGCCCGGCGCCGTCCACGGGAAGGTCTCACGCACGGCGGGCACGGCGAAGAACCCCGCGGCAAGCAGCAGGTTGACGGCCGGCCCCGCCAGCGCGACGCGCAGCTCGTCCTCGGGCTTGCCGCGCTCGACGTAGGCGAAGGGCACGAGGTGTAGGAAGATGCCGCCCACCACCAAGCCGCGGCGGCGGGCCATCCACGCGTGCGCGAGCTCGTGCAGCAGGACGCTGCCCAGCAGGATCCCCGCCGGCGCAAAGAGCGTCCGCCCCGGAGCCGTGAAGAACACGAGGTAGACGAGCACGACCGCAATGAGCGGGTCGAGGTAGACGCGCACGCCACCGAGGCGCAGCAGCGGGATCCACATGCCGGCCGGTTGCCTGGGCTGGACCCGTCCAGACTGGCCGCGAGGCTGGGCTTCCAGCGCAGTGGCCCTCGTGGGAGTGGACTCGTCGTCAGGCGTCACGGAGCGGCTGCGATCAACGGTCGACGAAGGTGCCACCATTCTCGGTAGCGAGCTTCTGGAGGAACTCGTTGCCAGGCTGCATGTCCACCGCGATGCAGTGGATGATGATCTGCTTCTTCTTGTTCCACTCGCGAACGTGACCAAGGATGATCCCCGGATCCATCCGCTTGGCCACCGGGAACGACGTATCGGTCGGCGCGCCGTCGGAGAGCAGGACAATCGTGTCCAACGCGATGTTCGGATACTTGTCGTCGTAGTTGAGCAGGCCCGCAACCCCGAAACCCATGCGCAAGGCACCGTCGGTGAACGTGGATCCGTGCGCGTGCAGCGAGCGGATCCAAGCGAAGGCGGCCTCCTTGTTCTTCTTGGTCGCCTTGACCATGCCCTTCTGCCAGGCCTTCGCACCCTGGTTGAACGAGATGATGTTGAAGGTGAAGTCCTTCGGCATCTTCTCGATGGACTTCTTCAACTCGTGCTTCGCGACGTCGATCTTCGGCCCGCTGAGGATGGCCTCCGGCGGCGGGGGCGGCGGGGGCGGCTTGCCCCCACCCGTCGTTACGGGCGGCGGCTTCCAGAGCTCGGCCGGGTTCTTGTTCTTCGTCTCCTTCTTCATGGAGGCGGAGATGTCGATGATGAAGAGGACGCGGTCAGACTTGATCTCGACGCCGTAGAAGTGGATGCGCGGGAACTCGGGCTTCTTGCCGGACTTGACCACAACGTCCTTCTCGAACTCGGCCTTGTGGTCTTCCCACCACTTGGACCAGACATCGGCGTAGGGCTCGAAGTTCTCGCCGGTCAGACTCTTGAGCGCCTTGCCGAGGCCCTGGGCCACACGCGGCGAGGCCTTCGGCAGCGCGTTGATGAGATGCGGTACGGCCTTGTGAAGTTCGCGCTCCTGCGCGATATGCGAGGCGCGTAGCACGACCGACCAGGACGAGTCTGCGAGCCGCCCGATCACGAGGTCTTGCCACTTGTCCTTCGCCGTAGCCAGGGCATCGAGCGCGGCGAGGCGCACGCGCGGGTCGGCGTCCTTGTTGAGGCTCTGGATGAGGAAGCTCCACGAGCCCTTCTCGCCCATCGTGCTCGCAGCAACATGCACGGCCGCCGCGCGTAGCGGCCAGTCGCCGCCGCTCTTGGCGCGCTTGAGGATGTTCTTGCGCAGGAGTTCGGGCCCCTCCGAGACCGCCGTGACGACGCCATGGGTCGCCTTGCGCTCGTCGACGAGTTCCTGCTCGAGCGTCTTGAGCTTCGCCGCCAGATCCTTCGAGCGCCCCTCATCCGTTGCGGTGAAGCCCTTGATCCCCTTCTCCATCAACTCGGAGTGCTCGGCGGAGACCTCTGCGAGTTCCTTCTCGACGGAGGAGAGCAGCTGCACCTCCTTGAACAGGGCGTCGGCCATGAGGCGCCAGGCGCGCCCGCTGCCATCGCTCGCAATCGTCTTGAGGATCGCGATCTTCTCGGCGGGCTTTCCGCGGGTGGCGAAGAGGGTCTTGAACTCGGTCTCGGCCGCCTTCCACTCCTTGCTGCTGAGCTTGGCGTGCGCGTCGGGCGCCGCGCAAGGCAGCATGCACAGCAGCGCCAGGACGGCGAGCAGCACCGCAGACAGGTGGCCTCGCCTGACTTGGGGGCGGCTGGGGTGGGGTCGGCTGGGCATGGGGCTCTCCGCGTACCGGATCAGACCGCTAGTCTACCGAAACGCACGGCCCACACGCGCAAGTCAGGGACGGAAGTAGCGGATCGCCCCCGCCACAGGGTGCACGCCATCCCGGTAAGCCCTGAAATGCTCCTCGCGGAAGTCCCCGTCGCCCGTCAGGAGGACCGCGCAGACCCAGATCGTGCCCTTGGCGAAGGGGGCCTTCACCCAGACCGCGCCGCCCGGAACGAGCGCGGAAGCCGCGGGGGCCCCACGCGGTGGCTCGATCTCCTCGCCATGGGTCGGGGGCATGAAGATTGCGTTGAAGCCGACCTGGTGGTCACCGTGGACGACCTCGCCGGACCAAGCGCCGAGCTCGCTCTCGATCTTGGCGAAGCGCGCCCGCCACGACGCTGGCAGCCCGGGGTTCTCCTCGAGCGCTTTGGGCCACGCCCAGGTCGCAAGGGCGGTGTCCTTGGCCTCGGCCGTCATGCCTTTGTCCGAGAGGATCCCAAGCAGACCGCGCGGCACGGCGGTGAGTTCATCCGAGCCCTTGTAGTGCGCGAGCCAAGCGCACGAACCAAAGCCCGTTGCGACGAGCAAGCCGAAGATCGCAAGCAGGCGCCCGCGCTTGCCGCTTGCCCGAATCAACATCAGCGCCAACGCGGCAATGGCGATCGGAATCAACACGACCTTCCAGCCCGCCATGTAGGCGAGGGGCCCCGCGATGAAGCTCGAGAGAAACGCAATCACCGCCAGGATCGAGATCGGCGCCTCGGCGGGCGCGGCCGCCACGACGCGGACGTCGTCGTCGGGCGGCGGTGTGGCGGCGGGCGAAGCGTCGTTCATGGGCCCGGTTCTACTCCGAGAGGCCGTCCTTGCGACCCCCCGCAAGGGCCGGTACACCGTTCCCCCACGAGAGCCATGACATCCGACACGCCCCCCGCCGGTTCGACCGCTTCCGGCCCGAGCCTCGGAATCTGGCGGCTCAACCTCCCGGCGGCGCCGCGCCCGCTGATGCTCCGGCGCGACCGGCCGTTCGATGCCGAGGCGCCCGTCATCGATGTACCCGACGTCATGCGCTACGTCGCCAGCGCGCGGACCAGCCTGCGCGGCCCGCTCGTCCTGGAGATCGAAGGGCCCGGCGATCCGCTCTCGAGCCCCGAGAGCGTGCTGCGGATCCTCGCGCTGCTGCGCGAGCACCACCCCGATGTACTCACGGGGCTCGTCATCGACGGGCCACTGCTGGCGGACTACACCGAGGAGCTCACATCGTTCGGACTCGGCTACCTCGTGCTGCGGTTTGACGCCGCGACGCTCCGCACAGCCGAGCGCTTGGTCGCCGCCGCCGACTACCGCGCCGACACGCTGGACCGACCGGCTGCTGCGCGGCTGCTGCTCGAAGAATCCAAGCGGGCGTTTGCGATTGCAGAGCGGGAGGGCCTTCCCCTCGCCGTACGCACGACCCTGATCCCGACCGCGAACGATCGCGAGATCGAAGCCATCGCACGTCTGGCCCTGGCCGGGGGCGCAGAGCGCCTCGACCTCGTGCCTCATCAACCGGTGGATGGCGCGCCTCTCTCGCGGGGCGGCGCGCCGACGGAAACCGAGCTGGAAGAAGCCCGCGAGGTCGTCGAGCGCGTCTTCGCTGCCGCCCCGCCGGCAACCGAGCCGCGGGTCACGGACTGGATCAACCCGCGACGCGCAAAGCCCGTCGACGTCGATCGCCTTGAAGCCGTGGATGTGATGCGCACGCTACCGGCCGGCGCCGAAGAAGGGGAGACCGCGGATCTACTGCCGCGCCGCCAGGCCCAGGTCATCGCTGTCGCCAGCCGGGATGGCACCTTGGTCGACGCGACGCTGGCCGGCACACCCCTCCTGCACATCTACGCGGTCACCGGCCGACAGATCCGCTGCCTCGGCACGCGCGCCCTCTTGGAGAACCCCCGGCGCCGCTACGACGGGGTGGGCGATGCCCGTACGTTCCTCCGCGCGGTCGTCGGCTGTCGCGCCGTCGTGGCCACGGGCTTCTCGGCCCGCGCGGTCACCTTGCTGCGGGCCGTCGGCATCCGCACGGTCGCCGTCGGTGGGCCCGTGGAAGCCGTGCTCGACCGCGTCGCACGCGGCACGCTGCGTCAAGCGACGTAGCCGACCTGCGCGGGATCAGCCACCGAACGTCCATTCCACGAACTCGCCGTCCGAGATGCGCGTGAGCTTCAGCCAGGTCACGTCGCGCGTGATCGTGTGGCGGAAGGACAGATCGAAGTCGTACTGCCAGCGATCGTCCACCGTCACGAGGTTGCCCTTGAAGGTCACCGGGCGGCTGCTGACGCGGGCGCCCGTACTGTCCTCGAGCAGGAACTGCTCGGTGGTCGGGCGGGTGAACGAGCGGGCGCGGAGCGTCACGCCAAAGGTCGTGTAGCCGTACTCGAAGTAGGCCTTGTGGTTGGCCTGCACCTGCTCGGCCGGGCCCTCGAAGCGCAGCCAGCTCGAGTCCTCCAGCGTCGCGATGACGATGCCGTCCGCACTCTGGCGAGTGAAGGCGAGCTTGGCGTCCTGATACCCGGCGTAGGAGGCCGTCGGCGCGCCCCCCGCGACGGTCGGGGCCACGGCGCCCGTCGCGGGCGGGCCCTCGTTGGTGCTGTTGCAGGCGACGAGACTGCCCACCGCGAGCGCGAGGAGTAGCAGGCGGTAGACGTCTTGCGTGAGGCTCGGGATGTGGCGCATGGCGGGCTCTCCTCACGTGCGCCCCGGGAACCGGGGGACCCACGCGTAGACTGGTTGGGATGCTCTCCCTTGACGACGCCCAACTCTACGATCTTTCCGAGGCTGGACCCCTGCTGTTCAAGGATCCGATCCGTCTCGGCCGGGAAGCCCGCATCCGGCTGATTCCCTCGGCCCAGGTCGGGCCGCTGCTGGGGCTGCCCGCGCCCTGGGTCGACGCCGAGTCCGGCAAGAGCAACGCCGACGCCATCTCGCTCGCGTCCTACTGGCTCGGTCGCTTGGCCCCGCCGGCCGCGGGTGCGCGCAAGCCCGTCCGGGCTCGCAGCAAGCTGCCCTGCGACACGCTGCTTTCGCCGGGCGACGCCGCCCGCGCCCTCTTCGCCACGCCGCCCGCTCTCGAGCGGCTCGAGCGCGAAGGCCGCATGCCGGCGATTCGGGTCGACGACGACGTCTGCTACGACGCCGCGCTTGTCGAACTCATGAGCGCTGGCGCAGGCGCAACCGCGCTCGAGAGCCGGCGCGCCGAGGTGCGCGGCTGGGCGCGCTATGAGTACCGCACGACCGCCGAGGCCGAGGCCCCGCCGCCTGCGGCTGCGTGGCCGGCGCCCGCCGCCCCCGCGTCGCCCAGTCCGGGCGCGTGGACCCCCGGCGACTCGGATGCGCCGATGGCAGAGCCCTCGACACCGGAGTCGGACGAGGCAACCGTCGCAGCCAGCGACCCCGAATCCGCGCTGCCGGAAGCGCCCCGCGCGTTCGAGATGCCGTCCGACTTGCTTGAGATCGACGGCTTCGAGACGGTCGACGAGGACTAGCGCCTGCGTTCGCTTCGCTACTCGCTCGCCTCACCCGCCGCATCGAGCGCGTCGAGGGACTTTCGAAAGCGTGTGCGGATGTCTTCCGGGAAGAGCGGCGCAACGACGTCCACCGCCTCGGCCATGTAGCGCGCCGAGATCGAGTCTTCGAGCGTGGTTCGCAGCCGATCTTCGCCGACGTAGTGGCCCCACATCACGAAGGCCGCCGCACCCACGAGCAACGCCATCACACCACCGAGCAGGAAGCCGAGCAGCCGGTCGAGGCCACCAAGGTTGATGGTCTTCACGGCACCCTTGGCAACCCACGCAAGGTAGGAGAAGACGAGAAAGACGACGGCGAGCACGCCGAGCCAGCCGACCCACGGCGCGGTCATCGACGGGATGGGAAGCCGCTCGTCCAGCCAGCCGCCGACCGGGTCGTAGAAGCGCGTAGCGGCCCAGAGGGCGGCCACCAATCCGATGGTGCGGACGAGCTGCCAGGCGAAGCCCTTGATCGCGCCCCGGATGCCCAAGAGCGCGCACAATCCGAGCAGGATCATGTCGGGGATCGCAACGGTCTGGGCCAGGACGCACATAGGCCGATGGTACCCCTTCACCCGGGCCTTTGCGGATTGATAGCGCCCCCGCCGCAGGCAGTAGCATCGCGCTCCCCCGACCGGAGATCGCCATGCCCCGCCTCCTGCTCTGGCCTGCCTTGCTGGCCTGCGTCGTGTTTGCCTCGTGGAGCGTCGCCGTGGCGGACGACCCGAAGCCCGCGACGCCCGACGGCGAGACGCCCAAGGCCGAGCCGGCCCCGCCCGTGGCGAAGACGCCCGAGGCGCAGAAGAAGGCGGCCGAGAAGGCACGCATCCAGAAGGCGGTGGACAAGCTTCGACCGCTGGTCTCGAAGATTCGCGATCTGCCGTGGAAGCGGCCGGTCGAAGCCGCCGTGATGACGCGCAAGGAACTGCGCGCCTTCATGATCTCGGAGCTTGCCAAGGAAGCGACCCCCGAGGACTGGGATCGGGACACGCGCATCCTGCGGCGCATCGGCCTGCTGAAGCCGACGGAAGACCTCCAGCAGATGGTGCTCGCCATGTACGAGTCGGCCATCGCAGGCTTCTACAACCCCGAGACGGGGAAGATGGTCGTCATCGAGGGGCTGGATGTCGAGGGGCAGAAGCCCACGATTGCTCACGAGCTCATCCATGCACTCGAGGATCAGCACTTCGACTTCGAGAAGATCGAGAAGCCCTACCGCGAATCCGACCCGGACCGCGTCTTCGCCATCCGCTGCATGATGGAAGGCAGCGCCGAGTACGGACGACGCCGCTTCCAGGACTTGCAGCCTGACGTCGCACGGCACTACTACGCGTCCATGGCCAAGCAAACGGGCGGGGCGGCTCAGCAGGACATGCTGCGGACGACGCCAGCCTACATTCTCCTGACCACCCAACTGCACTATCAGATCGGCCCGAACTTCGTCAGCCATCTGTTCAAGAAGTACGGCTACCGCGCGGGCATGCAGCGCCTGCTCGATGATCCGCCCACGACGCAGGAGCAGGTCCTCCACCCCCACAAGTGGCTGGGCGCCGAGCGCGACTACCCGCGCAAGGTCACGTGGGGCGGTGATCTCGCAGCCGCCCTCGGCAAGCCCTGGAAGACACTCGACGAACACAGTGTCGGCGAGCTCGACCTGGCTCTCTTCCTCGACTACTTCATGGGTGGCCGCGACGGCCGCCTGGCAGCGCGGGACATGGACTTCGGTACGTTCCTCGACGACCGCTCCACCATCGCCTCGCGCGGCTGGGATGCGGGCCGCGCGCAGTTCATCGAGAACGACGCCAAGCACATCATCTTCGTCCAGGCCTTCGCGTTCGACACGCTCGAGGACTCGGAAGAAGCCGCGCGCCTGCTGGGCGAGGCCCGCCGCAAGGTCGCCGGGGATAGTTGGAAGGGTGGCGGCTGGCAACGAGACGACGCAGCCAGCGTGCCGACGATGAGCTTCGACTTCACGAACACCTACGGCCGCGGCCGCATCCTCAAGCGCGGCCAGGAGCTCCTGATCCTCGACGGCGTACCGGCGGACTCGTTCGACAAGGCCTGGGCCGTTTTCGAGAAGACGACATTTCCCCGCCACACCGCCGACCAGGGGGATACGGCCGCCGACCCGTTCGCCGGCCTCGAGCTCGTCGATCGCCGCCGCGGACTCGGGCTGAAGCTGCCGAAGGGTTGGACGGGCTCGCTCGGCGGGCGCAGGCCCGCCACGTTCGCCACCGTCCGCAAGGGCGAGGTCACGCTGACCTACACCGTCATTCGCCGGGAGGTCTCCGCGGCCGGGCTCCCTCAGATCGCCCAGATGCTGCTCGGGCGGATCTTCTCCGCAGGACAGGCAAGCGCGTCGAGCGTCATGGGCGAGACCGGCCTGCAGCACCCGCTGCCGACGCCGGCGCACATCCACGGCGTCGCGCACTTCGCTTGCGACCTCACCCGCACCTACATCGTCACGGTCGCGGGGCCGAAGGCTCAGGTCGCCGCCGCCGCCGAGGACATCAAGCGCCTGATGGACGGCATGCCCGGCCCAATCGCCGAGGAGCGCGCCGCCGCCGATCCCGACCTCGAAGGCAGCGCGCCCCCCGCAGGCCTTCGCTCGATTCCGGGGTACTAGCGGACTCGTGAGCCGAGGCGCGTACGGAAGGCTGCTAGCTTGGCGTGCATGCGCTGCCTGCTCCTCACGCTAGGGCTCCTGCTCCTCCTCACGCCGGGCGCGTGGGCCGAAGACGCAGTGCCGCGGCTGACCGTCGACGGCAAGGCGATCAAGTTGCCGGACGGCCTGCAGCTCGCATCCGACGGCAAGGTCTGGATCACGACGGCTGACCTCGGGGTGGCACTCGACGTGATCGTCAAGCCCATGATCCCGCGCCCGCCGCAGGGCAAGCGCCCCGATCGGCGCCGGGAACGCGGCGGCTGGCTGCTCTGCGGACGGGACCGCTGCGGCGTCTATCGCGACGCTGTACTCGGCGAGGCGAATGCCCCCTCCTTCGAGCTCGCCAAGGCGGCCAAGCTGCTGGGTGTGCGCCACAAGGCGAAGAGTGGCGTGCACGCGCTCCAGACGGCAAGCGGTCGCTGGGCCGTGAAGGAGCCCAAGCGCGCGCGTGTGGGGCAGCTGGTTCCCGACGTCGCACTGACGTTCCTCGACGGCAGCACGCACAGCCTGCGCGACGCGCGGGGCAAGCGCTTGCTGCTGATGACGTGGGCCTCGTGGTCGCCGAGTCGCGATCGGCTCGACACGTGGCGCTCGGTCATGGCCCACCGCGCGGGGGAGAGCGTGATCGTCGTGTTCGCCGCCTTGGACGTCGAAGGCGACAAGCACGCGCGCGACTACGCGCAGCATGCAGGCACCGCACGCATTGCCGTCGACCGCTACGCCGATCTCGCGCGCGCCTTCCCGCTGACCGATGTGGGCCACTGGTACTACGTCGATGAACTCGGCGTCTTGCGAGCCGAGGGCACGCGGGCCGATGAAGCCGCCCTGGCGTGGATCGATCTCCACATCAAGGAAGCCGCCGTCACGCGGCCGCCCAAGCCCGCCGGACGCGCGCCGCGCCTCGGACTGGACGTCCTGCGTGAGTTCGCCAAGTCGGAGCCCAAGGCCGTCGGGCCGCGGCTTGCGCTCCTCCCGCACCACGACGCAAGCCAGCAAGCCGAGAAGCTGATCCACGCCCAAGCGCTCGTCGAGCACCACCCG
Source organism: Planctomycetota bacterium (assembly GCA_029259795.1). Lineage (GTDB taxonomy): Bacteria > Planctomycetota > PLA2 > PLA2 > JAEUHO01 > JAHEIK01. The sequence goes on along the minus strand of JAJDEM010000017.1, from coordinate 833 downwards.
CAGTCTGCGCCGTTCGCCTTTCGACTGGCCGCCTTGCACATCGAGGCGGGTGCGTTCGCGGCGGCGCTGGAGGTGCTGGATGCGGCCCGCCGGCGCGTGCCCGGGGCGTGGTACCTGCGCAAGCAGTACTGGGCGCTCTGGAAGCCCAGCCACTACTACGCCGGCGCGATCGACCTCGCCTGGGAGAAAGCGCAGCGCAAGCTCGAGGAGAAGGAGTTCGGTCGCATCCGCGGCACCGGGCGGCGCCGCAAGCGCTAGCTCACGCCGAGGCGCTCGGGGATTGCTAGCTCGCGCCGAGGCGCTCGACGCTGGCTACGGCGTCTGTCGGGACGACGATGCGCTCGTACTTCTTCCAGACGCCGAACTTGCGGGCGTTGATCAGGTAGTCCGCCTTGGAGAGCACGTCGCCGTTCGGCGTAGGCTCACTCTCGTCGTGCATATCGGCGTCGAGCAAGACGACGCCCTCGGGCAGGACGGTGTCGCAGCGCCCGACGAACACACGGGTGTCTTTCAGGTCTACGACAACGGTGATGCCGTGCAGCTCGCCCTTGTCGTCATGAAACGTACCCATCGAGGCGCTAGCAGTTCTCGTCGAAGGCCGTCACGAGGTCGAATGCGATCGTCTGGGCATCGCGGCTCTCGACCATGTGGCGCGGCATGAAGTACGCCAGCTCGGAGCCCTTGAACAGCGCCACAGACGGGCTGCTCGGCGGGACCTGCGAGGCGTAGCCACGAGCCTTCTCGACGGCCTCGAGATCCTGCCCGGCGAAGACGGTGCCGACATGGTCGGGGGTCTTCGCGTGCTGGAGGGCGATCCGCAGCGCCGGGCGCGC
>JAJDEM010000160.1 GCA_029259795.1 Planctomycetota bacterium | reverse complement strand
CCTACGGCTCCCGCGACAGCCGCCACTCGGCGCCGGTCAAGGAGGTCGCGCCGGATGGCTGCCGCGTCCTTGTCTGTACGGACGACGGCTCGGTCGGGCGCAAGGGGTATGTCACGGACATCACCGGCGAGCTGATCGCCGGCGGTCGGCTCGTCCCGGGCGACTACGTCTTTACCTGCGGTCCCGTGCCGATGTTCATGGCGCTACGCGACCAGCTGAAAGAGCACGGCATCGCGGCCGAGGCCGCGACCGAGGAGTACATGGGCTGTGGCTTCGGGGTGTGCTTCGGCTGTCCGCTCAAGCAGCGCCAGGCCGATGGCAGCGTGGCGTACAAGCTCTGCTGTGTCGACGGCTGCCTGTTCCCGCTGGACTCGCTGATCTTCGAAGGCGACCCCGAGTGAGTGGCCGTCACATGCAGGATGCCGTCGCCGACCTCGAGCGTGTGCTCGGCAAGGTCCGTGCGCGGCAGCTGAAGGCGTTGCGCGATTGCATCCTCGAGTCCTCGAGCGTTTTCGTGACGGGCCTCGGCCGCACCGGGTTGATGGCGCGCGGCTTCGCGATGCGCTTGATGCACCTGGATCGCACCGTCTTTCACGTAGGCGACGTCATCACCCCGCGGGTGTCGAAGGGCGATCTGCTCGTGATCTGTACGCGCACCGGCCGGTCCAAGGTGCTCGCGCACTACATCTCGATCGCCCGCAAGGCGAAGGCGCGCGTCGCCGTGGTGACTGCCCGTCCGGACAGCCCGGTGGCGAGTCGGGCGGACGTCGTCTTGCACATCGACGACACGCCGGCCCGGCGTGGCCAGCGCGCCCGTGGACGCCAGCAGCCGCTGGGGTCGCTCTTCGAGCAGGCGTTGCTCGTCGTCCTGGATCAGGTCGTCCTCGACCTGATGGCGAAGCTCGACTTGACCGAGGAAGACATGGCCCGGATCCACACCGAGTTCGAGTAGCCCGAGACCCCGGAAGGTATGGACCCTGGCTCGATGTCACCATCCTCGCTCGGAGGACCTGCTGCCACGCGTCGCACGCCGCAAGGTGGTGACATCGCGAGCCTGGCTCGGTATTGCCGTGTTGCCGTATCCCCCTGGCAGATCGGTAGTTGCAATCGCCGTGACACGCGGCGACCGAAACGCGTCGGGATCGTAGACTGCCCCCCGTTCGACCCCAGGAGACTCCCATGCCCAACGCTGTCATCGTTTCGGCCTGCCGCACGCCCATCGGGCGCTTCAACGGCGGCCTCGCCTCGTTCAAGGCCCCCGAGCTGGGCGCCTTCGCGATCCGCGAAGCCATGCAGCGCGCCGGCATCGCCGGCGAGGACGTCGACGAGGTCATCATGGGCACCGTCCTGCAGGCGGGCCTCGGCCAGAACCCCGCGCGCCAGGCAGCGCTCGGTGCGGGCGTCCCCGCCGAGGTCGGCGCCTTCACGGTCAACAAGGTCTGCGGCTCCGGCCTCAAGAGCGTGATGCTCGCCGCCCAGGCGATCCGTGCCGGCGACGCCGATGTGATCGTGGCCGGCGGCCAGGAGAGCATGACGAACGCGCCCTACCTCATGCCCCAGGCGCGCAATGGCATGCGACTGGGCCACGGCAAGCTGCTCGACTCGATGGTCCACGACGGCCTGTGGGAGGTTTACAACGACTACCACATGGGCGAGACCGGCGAGCTCATCGCCGAGCGCTGCGACGTCTCGCGTGAACAGATGGACGCCTTCGCCGCCGAGAGCCACCACCGCGCGGCGGCCGCCGCCGAGGCCGGCCGCTTCAGCGACGAGATCGTCCCTGTGGAGGTCAAGGACCGCAAGGGCAACGTCACCATCGTCGGCGCCGACGAGGGTGTGCGCGCCGACACGACCGCCGAGGGTCTCGGCAAGATGCGCGCGGCCTTCCGCAAGGACGGCACCGTGACGGCCGGCAACGCCAGCCAGATCAGCGATGGCGCCTCCGCGCTCGTCGTCATGAGCGAGACCATGGCCGAGAAGCGCGGCCTGACGCCGCTGGCGACCATTACCGGCTACGCCACCGGCGGTACCGAGCCCAAGTGGGTCATGTACGCGCCCGTGGTGGCCATGGATCGGCTCAAGGATCGCACAGGCATCGAGAACGGGGCCTACGACCTCGTCGAGGTCAACGAGGCCTTCGCCTCTGCGGCGTGTGCCGTGACCGCCGAAGCCGGCCTGGATAGCGCACGCACCAACGTCAACGGCGGCGCTGTGGCGCTGGGCCACCCGATCGGCGCCAGCGGCGCGCGCATCCTCACCACGCTGCTCTACGCGATGAAGAATCGCGATGTCGCGACTGGTATGGCGACCCTGTGCCTTGGCGGCGGCAACGCCGTCGCCCTGTCGGTCGCGCGCTAACGACCCCAACGACCCCACCGACCCCCAAGCAGGAACCTGGTTCGATGTCATCCACCTTGTGCAAGGCACGTGCTCCGTCGCCCGCCTCGCGCCAAGGTGGTGACATCGCGAACCTCGTTCCGTATCAGCAGGAACCTGGTTCGATGTCATCCACCTTGTGTAAGGCACGTGCTCCGTCGCCCGCCTCGCGCCAAGGTGGTGACATCGCGAACCTGGTTCCGTATGCGTCGTCCGCCTACGAGCGTCGTCCCTTCGCCATCGCGAACCTGAACCCGTAACCGACCCCCAGTTCCAGTCCCTCCGGAGAATCGCATGTCCTTCAACCGTGTGGGCGTCATCGGCGCCGGTCAGATGGGCGCGGGTATCGCCCAGGTCTTCGCCGTCAGTGGCACGCCCGTGCGTCTGTTCGACGTCTCGGGTGAGGCCGTCGAGAAAGGCGTAGCCGGCATCGCCAAGTTCCTTGGTCGCTCGGTCGCCAAGGAGCGCATGACCCAGGAAGACGCCGATGCCGCCGTGGCGCGCATCGAGGGCACGACGGATCTGGCGGCGTTTGCCGACTGTGACCTCGTCGTCGAGGCGATCGTCGAGAACCTCGAGATCAAGAAGCAGGTCTTCGGCACGCTCAAGTCCGTCCTTGGCAAGGACGCGATCCTCGCCAGCAACACGTCGAGCATCTCCATCACGGAGCTCGCGGCATCGACGGACCGCCCGGACCGCTTCATCGGCATGCACTTCATGAACCCCGTGCCGCTCATGAAGCTTGTCGAGGTCATCCGTGGCCTGGCGACGAGCGACGAGACGTACGCCAAGGTGCATGCCGCGTCCGAGGCCGTCGGCAAGATCCCGGTCGTCGCCAACGACTACCCGGGCTTCGTGAGCAACCGGATCCTGATGCCGATGATCAACGAGGCCATCACCTGCGTGATGGAGGGCGTCGCCGAGCCCGAGAACATCGACCAGATCATGAAGCTCGGCATGAACCACCCGATGGGCCCGCTCGCGCTGGCCGATCTCGTGGGCCTCGACACCTGTCTGGCCATCATGGAGGTCCTGCACCGCGACCTCGGCGACAGCAAGTACCGGCCTTCGCCGCTGCTGCGCAAGATGGTCGCCGCCGGCTACCTCGGCCGAAAGTCCGGCAAGGGCTTCTACGACTACGCGTAGGGCGAGAACCACTAGCGAACTGTCTTCGGCAGGGCCCGACCGGGTTGCTCGCAACGGCACCTTGTTCCGTCGCTTCCGCTGAGCGCCATAGGCGTCAATCAGCTAACTCCCTTGGGAGTGCTGTAGATGTCAAGGGGGGTGGCGGCCGCGACGTCCGGGCCGGAGGCACGGACGTAACGCCTGGCCGCGGGGCTTCGCGTGC
>JAJDEM010000159.1 GCA_029259795.1 Planctomycetota bacterium | reverse complement strand
ACGCCTGCGAATCGGCGTCGTTTACTGGGGGGCTCACGCGTGCTCAACAGGCCTCGCTGGCTCGGCCCGTTGTCGGCCCCGAGGGGGCCGAACCGCACGCGAAGCCCCGCGGCCAGGCGTTACGTCCGTGCCTCCGGCCCGGACGTCGCGGCCGCCACCCCCCTTGACATCTACACCACTCCCAAGGGGGTTGGCTGATTGACGCCTCTGGCGCTCAGCGATGACGACGGAGCAAGGTGCCGTTGCGAACAACGGCAGGCTCAGCGTCCAGGGCCATTCGGGCGTTACTCGGACTCGACCGTAATCCTCACATTCACGAACATCTCGCTCTCCATGCCCATGGCGGTCGGGATCGAGGGGACGCGCAGGGCGTAGGCACCGGCCTTCTTGAATGTCTCGCTGAATGGCGCGGTCTCGCAGCCGTGGATCGCGTGGCTGCGATCCTCACGCTCCTCGGGCTCGAGGACGACGTGAGGGCGCAGGGCGACGTAGAGCGGCCCCACCACCACGTCGCTCTCGAGCATGGCGGGCAGCTCGACCTTGAACGTCACACGCCCCGGCTTCGAGAGGGTGAAGGGCACGACCACGCCCTCCGAGCGCAGCGGCAGGCGGGCATCCACGAGGGGCGCCTCGGCTGCTGACTGCATCCCCAGCAGGGGCACGGAAATGGTCAGCAGGGCGCCGACCAGCCCCCCGATCAGGAAGACCAGCCAAGTGCGCCGGGCTGCTCGGTCATCGCTGTCGCTCATCCGTCAGACTCCGGAGTTTCGTCATGGGGGAGAACGCCCGCACCGTGCGCCGCCTTCCCTCAATCGTCGGGCGGGAGATTCGTCACGAGGTAGAGGTCCGTCCGGCCTGCGCCGCCGTACGGGCCCGAGAGGATGTAGGCCTTGAGCGGCGCGATCTCTCCGAAGCGGACGACCGCGACCACGCGCACGACACCCCCACGGCCCGTGGGCAAGACGAACGGCAGCTCGCCGGACCAATACTGCTCGAAGGCCGCCTGCGTGAACAGGCGCGCCTTGCCGCCGTTCTCCTCGTGCCAGTCCGGAGCGCCCTTCTCGGGCTCTGTCACGGGCCCCCGCGCGTCGAGGAAGTGGAGCCCCCCCTTCTCGCCTTCCCAATACGGCCGGGCGTAGCGAACGACGATCTCGCGCTGCTCGGGCTTGTCGGGTGTTCCTCCTGCAATCAAGAGCTCCGGGAAGTCGTAGAAACCCAGACCTTGGGGGTAGCGCTTGTAGGCCAGATGCACCGCGAGTGCGCCCTCTTGCAAGTCGGCAAGCGGCCACCGCGCCTCGCTCGCGCGCAATGCAGCCGCCAACCGCCTGCTCGACCCCAGATGCTCGACCCGCGCCATCCCGTGATCAATGCACCACCAGCCCAGGCCCCCGGCCAACACGAAGATCACAATGCGCATGCTGGCCGCGCGCCGACGCAGGAGCTGCACGGCCACGATGCCTGCCGCAAACACGACGGCCGCGATGCAGAGCCAGAGGCCCAAGCCTTCCCAGCGCGGCGCCTCGAGATCGCTCGGCAAGCGGCCTGTCTGGAGCGGGAAGAGCAAGCCCCCCGCCGTGAACGCCCCGATGGCAAGGAAGACGACCGAACCAAGGAGCGGCAGCCGCCACGGGAAGCTGAGTCCCTTGCGCAGACGCCGGTCGAGCTGCGCACCGATCAACATGAAGAGCGGCGCGGCGGCCGGCAGGAGGTAGTTCAGCAGCTTGCGCGTCGCGAGGCTGTAGAGCAGGAACGCGACCAGGAACCAGGCGAAGGCCAGACTGCCGCCGGTGGGTGCAGCGCCCAGGCGCGCGCCGGGTTGTGCCCCAGGCAGTGCGTGCCCCCAAGGCTTCGGCGACCACGGACTCCAGGTGACGAGCCCTAGGAGGCGACGATGCCACGGCGCGCCCTCGTTCGCGCTCCCCCACCCCGACCACGCGAGCGACGTCCACGGCGCGAGGTAGAGCAGGACGATCGGGACGTAGAACCAGAACGGCCGAAACGAGCGATGGTCGCCCTCGTTGAAGCGGCCGAAGTGCTCGTACTCGATGAAGTGCTGGATCCAGCCGGGGTTGGCCTGCTCGACAAGCCAGTACCACGGTCCGGCGATGGCCAACGCGACGGCCCACGCCAGCGGCGCGAACATGGTCTTGAGCACCCGCCGGGGCGCGAGGCCCGCGACCATCCAGGCGCACGCGACGAGGAAGGACACCGCAACGACGAGCGGGCCCTTGATGAGCAAGCCGCAGCCCACAGCCACACCCAGGCCGATGTGGGCCCGCCAGCCGCCCCGGGTGATGCCCACCCAGCCGGCCCAGAGGGCTCCCGCGACGGCGGCGGCCAGGGGCATGTCCATTTGGGGCCCGACGCGCGAGCCGATCATGCCGGCCGCGCTCGTGGCCGCGAGCAGGCCCGCGAGCCACGCCGCGCGCCGCGAGCCGCTCCACGCCCCCGCAAACAGGAACGCGAAGAGTGCCCACAGCGCGCCTGCGAGCAGTGTCGGCGCGCGAGCAAAGAGCTCGTGGCGGCCGAAGGTCGAGTAGAGGACCCCCTGCACCCAGTAGACGAGCGGCGGCTTGTCCATGAAGGGCATGCCGTTCAGGCGGGGCGTGATCCAATCGCCACCGTCGACCATGTTCCAAGCCACGCTGGCATAGCGACCCTCGTCGGCGTCGAAGAGATCCCGCTCCCAGGCGCCGAACGCGAGCAGGAAGAGCGCCACCAGGAAGAAGGCAAGCGCCCCCCGCCGCCACGCACTCTCTGGCTGTGTCTGCGTGGCCGCGTCCACCGCTTCGCCTCCTGGGAACCCCGGATGGGAAGCGTACGTCAGAAGGCGATGGGGTACGATCCCCGGCTTGGCCCACGGATCGGGCCAAGTCCCATACGAAGGAGGCGACCGTGAGTCGCGGCTACGAACCCCAATCCATCGAGACGAGCTGGCAGGAACGCTGGGAGGCCGCCGGCGCCTTCTGCGCTGCGCCCGACGACGACGAGCGCCCCAAGAAGTACGTGCTCGACATGTTCCCCTACCCGTCGGGGGACGGCCTGCACCTCGGCCACGTCGAGAACTACACGATCTCCGATGTGCTGGCCCGCTACGCGCGGCAGCGCGGGTTCAACGTCCTCCATCCCATGGGGTGGGACGCCTTCGGCCTCCCCGCCGAGCAGTACGCCATCGACAACCAGGTCCATCCCCGCGACGCGGTATCGCGCAACGTCGAGGTCTTCAAGGCCCAGATGAAGACCATGGGCTGGTCGTATGACTGGTCGCGCGAGATCAACACGACCGACCCCGACTACTACCAGTGGACGCAGTGGATCTTCCTGCGTCTCTACGAGAAGGGCCTGGCGTATGCGGCCGAGGTCCCCGTGAACTGGTGTGAGGCGCTGGGAACCGTCCTTGCCAACGAGGAGGTCATCGACGGCAAGAGCGAGCGCGGCGGCCACCCCGTCGTACGCAAGCCCATGCGGCAGTGGCTGCTGAAGATCACAGAGTACGCCGAGCAGCTGCTCGCCGGCCTCGAGGACCTGGACTGGCCCGAGCACCTCAAGCAGATGCAGCGCGAGTGGATCGGTCGCTCCGAAGGCGCCGACGTGGAGTTTCGCGTCGGAGACGACGAGACCTTCACGGTCTTCACCACACGCCCCGACACCCTCTACGGTGCCACGTTCTGCGTGCTCGCCCCCGAGCATCCGCTGGTGGCGTCCATCACCACCCCGGCGCAAGCCGACGCCATCGCCGCCTATGTCGAGAAGACGGCCGGCCGATCCGAGCGCGAGCGCATGGCCGACATCAAGACCAAGAGCGGGGTGTTCACCGGCGCGTACGCCACGAACCCCGTCAACGGCGCACACGTGCCGATCTGGATTGCGGACTACGTACTGCTGACCTACGGCACCGGCGCCATCATGGCGGTGCCCGGTCAGGACCAGCGCGACTGGGACTTCGCCAAGGCGTTCGACCTACCCATCATCCGTACGGTGAAGCCGCCGGAGGACTTCGACGGCGAGGCCTACACTGGCAGCGGTCCCGCGATGAACAGTGACTTCCTCGACGGCATGTTCGTCGATGAAGCCAAGGCTGCGATGATCGCGCACCTCGAAGCCGAGGGGCAAGGCCGCGCGCGCGTCACCTACCGCCTGCGCGACTGGCTGTTCTCACGCCAGCGCTACTGGGGTGAACCGTTCCCGATCATCCATCGCGAGGATGGAGCGACGGTCCCGCTCGGCAATGACTCCCTGCCGGTGCGCCTGCCGGACGTCAAGAGCTACAAGCCCACGGGTACGGGCGAGAGCCCGCTTGCGGCGGTCGAATCGTGGGTCCAGACGACGGATCCGAGCGACGGCAGCAAGGCACAGCGTGAGACCAACACCATGCCCCAGTGGGCCGGCTCCTGCTGGTACTACCTGCGCTTCCTCGATCCGCTCAACAAGACCGCGTTCTGCGATCCCGCCACGGAGAAGCAGTGGCTCCCGGTCGACGTCTACGTCGGCGGCGTCGAGCATGCCGTCTTGCACCTGCTCTACGCCCGCTTCTGGCACAAGGTGCTGTTCGACCTCGAGCTCGTGTCGAGCGCGGAGCCCTTCCAGCGCCTGGTGAACCAGGGCATGATTCTCTGCCCGTCCTACCGCGAGGCCGAGAACGCGCCCTACCTGCGCATCGAGGACGTCGAGATCCGCGACGGCACGCCCATCGTGAAGGCGACAGGCGCCCCCGCCTACTCCGTCGTCGAGAAGATGAGCAAGTCCAAGAAGAACGTCGTCAACCCCGACACGATCATCGCGGAGTACGGCGCGGACACGCTGCGCCTCTACATCCTCTTCATGGGACCGCCCGACGCGGACAAGCTCTGGGATCGGTCCGGCATCCAGGGTGTGCACCGCTTCTTGCACAAGGCCTGGCGCCTGATCTGCGGTGCGGAACGTCACGCCGCCGTCGAGCGCAGCGACGCCCCGGCCGAGGGCGATGCGCGGCACGCGCTGCATAGCGCCATCGCCGGAATCACCGCCGACATGGACGCCCTGGCCTACAACACCGCCATCAGCAAGCTGATGGTCATGCTGGGCGCCATGGGTGCCCTGGACCCGCTGCCGCGCGAGATGGCCGATGCGTTCTTGCGCATGTTGGCGCCCTTCGCGCCGCACGCGGCGGAGTCCATGTGGGAGACCCTGGGCGGTGAGGGGTTCGTCTCGCTCGCCCCGTGGCCGACCTACGACGAGGACGCGCTGCAGACGGCCACCGAAGACTACGCCGTGCAGGTGAACGGCAAGGTGCGCGGTCATCTCACCGTCGACGCGACGTCTGCCGACGCCGACATCCTCGCGGCGGCGCAGGCCCTCCCCAACGTGGCCGAGAACCTCGCGGGCAAGCGGCTCGTCAAGGAGATGGTCGTCCGCGGACGCCTCGTGGTCCTGGTCGCGAAGTAATCCCCTCGGCGGGGTCCCGCCGGATCGTGCCCGGCGGGTGTTCCCGCCGGGCCGTTCCCGAACAGTGCTTCCCGAGAAGGCGCTCGCGCCCTACTTGCCTGCCTCAGGAGCCTTCGGTGCCTCAGGAGCCTTCGGGGCGTCCGGCACGGGGGCCGGCCCGTCGGGAGACTTCGGCGCATCCGGAGGCGGAGGCGGCCCGTCCGGAGCCTTGGGAGCCCCGTCCTTCTTGGCAGGGTCGTCCTTTTTCGCCGGCTCGTCCTTCGCGGGAGCATCCTCCGTCGAGGTCTCCTCCGGCGTCACGGCGATGCCGTTCACAGCGCCCTCGTGCTCCTGGGCGCGCGGGCGGTAGGCATCTCGGGCGCCCTTCTGCCAGAGCCACATGCCGCCGCCGGCGTCGCCCGCGAGTACCCACGCGCCGTCTGACGTTGTCGCCACACACCGTAGCTCGCCAGCGTCCGGCGCTGCGTGGGTGTAGGCGACCTTGAGCGCCTTGACGTCGATTGCCAAGACCCCGTTCGTGGTCGTGGCGTAGAGCGTGCCATCCTCGGGTGCCAGGTCCAGCGCCCGAGCCGGGGAGGCCAGGCCCTCGATGCGACCGACCGGCTTGCCCGCCGGGTCGAAGATCACGATGCTGCCGTCCTCGCCCGCAGCGTAGACCCGTGAGCCGTCGCTGGCCACGGCCAGCGCGATCACAGGGGTGCCCACCACGATGGAGTTCACGACCTCGCCCTTCGTGGTGTCCCACACCAAGACGACCTGGTCCTCACCACCGGAGTAGACCCGTGCGGTGTCCTCGCTCGTCGCCACACACAGGACGGCGCCCTTGTGGCCGGCGTACTCCTTGATCGCGCGGTCCTTCAGGCTGATCTGGATCACCTTGGAGCCGACGCCGCCCGCCACGTAGACGAAGGCACTGTCGTCATCGAACGCCAGGCCGCGCGCCGTGCCGTCGATCGGGACGGTGGCCACGTGTTTCGCGTTCTGCGCGTTCCAGAACCGAACCGTCCGATCTTCGCTGCCCGTGACAAGGTTGGTCTCGTCGGGCGAGAGCCCGATGCACCACACGCCATTCTCGTGCCCGAGCATTTGCCCGGTCGAGATCCCCGTGTCGACACCCCACATCCGCCAGGTCTTGTCGTGACCCGCGGTGAAGGCGCGCATGCCCTCCGGCGGCGCGCGCTTGGGCACGGCCGGGAGGGGATCGTCCTTCTTGGGCTCGTCGGGCGTGGCGTCCTTGGCAGCGGCAGCGGCCTTGGCGGTCGGATCGACATGGATGTAGAGCCCACCCGTGCCCTCCGACGCCGTTGCGATGAAGCGGTTCGCAC
>JAJDEM010000158.1 GCA_029259795.1 Planctomycetota bacterium | reverse complement strand
AGGACGTGATGAAGGGCACGATGCCCAGCTTCGTGCCCTCGTCGTCGAAGATCGAGATCTCGCCGTTGCGGTCCCACTCGTCCCAGTCCTTGCCTGCGTCATGGATGTCGAGCGTGAGGATGATGCGCTCGAAGGCCCACTCGAGCGGCGGCAGGTCGACGGTGGTCTCGTAGGCCGTCTTCTTGTTGTTGGTGAGTACGTGGTTGAAGACCTCGACATGCAGGGGCGGCCGCGGTGGGGCAACACCGCGCTGCCCACTGCCGTGGGTCATCACGATGTCCTTGATGTCGAACTCCGTGCTCGCGTCGGCGCGCGTTCCTGCGCCCACCGCCAGTCGCATCGGATACGCCGCGAGGTGCGCAATGAAGTAGCGCTCGTACACGGCGGCACCGGCGATCTCGACCGTGACGATCGCGCCGCCAGCGACATGGGCCAAGGCGACCTGCAGCTCGGCGAAGTCGCCGCGGAACTCAGTGGGTGCGACCCGCTTGACGATCTCGCGGCCGTCGTAGTGCAGGGAGATTTCTCGCTGCGGGAGGTTCATGTAGTTGCCCCAGGGCGAGAACTGCTCCTTGCTCGGCGGGTTGTGGACGTCGATCCCGATTGCGAACGTGCCCTTGAGGTTGGGTTCGGCCCAGCTCTTCACGAAGGGGGCGGGACCGCGCTCGCCGAACTCGCGCGTGTTGAGAAAGACCAGCGCGCCACCGTCGCCGCCCTCGAGAACGCGGAGCTTCGCGCTGAGCGTGACCACGCCGCCCGTGTGCGCGCCGACCGTAGGGAAGGCCACGGCGTTGGACTGCCGCTTGGTGCCGGCCGCGTCCAAGAGGCGGTAGTGGCCGCGCTCGGGGCTGCTCGGGCCCGCGCCGGCGCCGAACTGGGCCAGCGCACCGTCGGGGGCGACGGGCTCCTCGTCGGCGCGGGCCGTGCCCAGCAGCAGCAGGCCGGCGAGAAGGGTCAGCGCAAGGGGCAGGGGGGGTCGACGCATGGGCAGCTCCTGAGCGGGGCGGCGATCCTAGCGCAGCGGCCCTTCTGGCCCCGGCGTGCAGAAAAACGAAAGGTGACTTGACGAAAGTGAAAGATCGTGTTTCATTTAATTCAACATGACTTCTGATTTATCAAAGCACGCCTTGGGGCGCCTCGAGAGCCGGGACCTGGACATGGTCTTGGCGCTGGTGCTCGAGTCGGGCTCCATCAAAGGGCTCGCGAAGTCCTACGGCGTGAGCTACCCGACGATGCGCCAACGGCTGGACCAGCTCATCGAGCGGGCCCGCGCGGCCGTCGAGGGCCGGCCGAGGGACCCGCTCCGCGAGGCCATCGCGCGCCTCGTCGAGCGGGGGGCGTTGGGCGCGGCGGCCGCGCGCGAGCTGCTGCAGGCAGCCAAGAAGGAGGACTGCTGATGGGGATGTGTTTGACCGGAACGTGGCTGCTGGCGGCCTGGTGGAGCGAAGCGGTAGGGATCTACGTCGGCGCCTTCGGCGGCGCGGGAGTTGGCGTCGTGTGTGGGACCTACGGCGCTGTCGCCGGGGTGCTTGCCCAGAAGGGGCAGGCGCGCCGCGCGGTTCTCGGCTTCCATGTCGGCATGCTCGTCGCGGCCGTGCTCACGCTGCTGGGCAGCATCATCGCCGTGATTGCGGGCCAGCCCTATCACGTCTTCTATCCGCTGCTGCTCCTGGGTGGCATCCCCTCGTTCGTGCTCGGCGGGCTCCTGCGCCCGATGCGCCAGCGCTACGTGGCCGCGGAACAGCGGCGCCTGGAAGCCGAAGAGATCCGGCGCGAAGTGTCGGCCTAGTTGTTGATGCCGAGCACGTTGTCTACACGCCGGCACGTAGCCGTTCGTGGGGGGGGTCTTGCCTTGAGCGCGAACCAGTCGCGGTGACCTCCGGAGCCTCGGCGCCAGGCAAGGCGGGGCGGCGCTGTGCCCGCCGCTCGCCTATGCTCGGGCCATGGAGGTTTGCGATGAATGCATGCACGGCCCGGGCGCTCGGTAGGGGATGGCTGCGAGGTTGCGGCCTTGCGGTCGGCCTTGCGGTCGGTCTTGTGGTGGTTCTCGCGCTGCTCGCACCGCAGGTCCGCGGCGAGGACGAGCCGGCGGAGAAGCCGGCGGCCTACACCCCCAAGGTGCTCGGTGTGCCGCTGAAGGATCTCGCGGACAAGGCACTTGGGGAGGGCAAGCACGCCGAAGCCATCGCGCTCTACCTTCGCTGGCTGGAGGCCGATCCGCGCGATGGGAATGGCCGCTACAACCTTGCGTGCGCCTACGCCCTGAGCGGCGAGAAGGACAAGGCGCTCACGGCATTCGAGACCGCGATCGACGCGGGGTTCAAGGACACGGGCCACGCGCAGAGGGACAGCGATCTCAAGTCCTTGCAGACGGCGCCGCGGTTCAAGGCGGCCATTGCCCGCGCCGAGGCCAAGGCGGCCGCGGGTGAGCTGCCGAGGATGCGTCGCCATTTGCTGACGGCGACAACGATTGGGACCTACATCGTGTTGTTGCCGCCGGACTACGCGAAAACCAAGAAGCGCTACCCCGTCGTCTTCATCCTGCACGGCAGCGGCTCGTCGGAGATCGGCCACGCGCGGGTTGCCGAGGCCATGGGGCGCGAAGACGTCATCTACGTCGCTCCGCGGGCCCTGCACCCGCATCACGGGGTGTTCCTCGGGGGGCGCAATCCTGGTTGGACCGCCTGGCCGACCGATCAGCCGGCCAAGGGCGACGACGCCTCCGAGCCCATGGCGCTCTACGCCGGCTGGATCGCCCGCTGTGCCGATGATGTCGCCAAGCGCTACCGCGTGCATGGCTCCAAGGTGTTCGTCTGGGGGCATAGCCAAGGTGCAGCGGCAGCCAACGTGTTTGCCGCGCTGCATCCGAAGCGCGTGGCCAGCTACTTCGCCTACGCGGGCTACTACCCCGAGGCCATCACGGACGCGACGATCGCCGGCCTCAAGACCAACGGCGTCCACGTGGAGCTGTGCCATGGCATCAAGGACCCGGTCGTTCCGTCCGCGCCGACGCGTGACATGGGCGCGCGGCTCGAGAAGGCCGGCGTCTCACGCGCCGTCCACTTGGTGGAGGCGGGACACAGCCTGACCGAGGAGGTGCACAGCTTGAGCAAGGCGTGGGCTGACAAGCGCGCGCGGGGATCGCTCACCAAGGTGAAGTAGCTAGCTACTTGCTACAGCATCCGCGAGGGCTTCGAGTGTGACGAAGCGGTAGTCCGCTTCAGGCCGCTCGTCGACGCATGCGGTCGCGCCCCAGTCGCCGCCGTCCGCGAGCTGCTGTCGATCGATCCACACGTTGGCAAGCCCCAGCGCGCGGGCCGGCACGTGATCGTGGAACAGGCTCTGGGCGACATGCACGACCTCGGTCGGCCCGACGCCAAGGTCGTCTTGGATGCGCGCGAGCATGGCGCGGAAGTTCGCCGGGTCGGGCTTGTAGCTGCCAACGTCTTCGGCCGTGAGGATCAGGTCAAACGGCACGCCGAGGCGCGCGACCGAAGCTTCGATGCCGGCGCGACTGACGTTGGAGAGGATCACGAGCTTGTAGCGTGTCTGCAGCACCCGGAGAGCGGCCGTGCTGTCGGGGAAGGCCGGCCAGTCGGGGATCGACGCCCCAAAGGCCTCCCCGAGCGCGGCGGTGGTTTGGAGGCCGAGCGCCTCGGCGAGCTCCCGGTGGACCGCGGCCAGCACGGCCTCATACGGCATGCCCGGGGCAGCGGCTTGGTGCTCGGGCTCGAGGCGCGCGAACGCGCGCAGCGCCTTGGCGGGATCCCGCTCGACGCCAGGGTTCGCGTCCCAGAGCGGCTGGAGCGCCGTGGAGAGCCCGCGCTCCCAGTCGATGAGGGTTCCGTAGCAGTCAAACGACAGGACCCGGAAGTCGGCGAGGGGGCGGGGCATCGGGCCTCCATGGGCAGGAGAGGGAGTCTAGCGGGAGGTTTGGCTTCACCTCGGCCCCCGAAAGGGTCGATGCGAAGGGTCTGGATGCTGGGGAAGCGCTGGGGAGGAAAGCCCGTGCGCCTCTCACTCTTGCTCGCCGTCACCCTCGCTCTGGGCGCCTTCACCATGGGGGGCGTGGACGCTGCGGAGCCCGGCCATGACGCGGGCGCAGCGACCCACGCACGCGAGACGTTCGACGTCGATGATGCGGGCGCTCGCCATGGCGCCTACCTCCGGCTGCACGCGAACGGCAAGGTCGCCGTGCGCGCGTCCTACCAGCACGGCGAGTGGAGCGGGGTCCACAAGACCTACGCCGACTCGGGGCGCCTGCTCGTCCAGAAGACCTACCGCAAGGGTCGCCTCCACGGGTCGTGGAAGGACTACCACCCGAACAAGCGGCTCAAGCTCACGGCCAACTTCCGGAACGGGGTCTTGCACGGCAAGTACCTCGTTCGCGGCCCGAAGGGCCTCACGCAGATCAAGACCACGTACAAGGACGGCGTCGTCCACGGCAAGTTCCAAGCCTTCGAGGGGCGCCGCGAGCTCTCCCGTCAGACCTGGCGGGACGGTGTGCCGATGGACGTCGACGGCGTGAAGCCGTTCGGCCGGGATCGCGCGCAGATCACCTCCGAGGTCACGCGACTGCTGAAGGGCGATGGCGGGCTGCATCGCGACCCCCTGGCCGCCGACCGCGAACTCGCCCTGCGCTACCTGCAGGCGTATCGCTGCATCGTCGGCGTGCCTTATGACGACATCGCGATCGACCCCACCTTCGAGGCACACGCGCAAGCAGCCGCGGGCGTGTGCCGAGATCTCGGCCACATCACGCACTTCCCAAAGAACCCCGGCTGGGAGTCTTCGCGCTTTGACTTCGCGGCCATCGGCACGAAGAGCTCGAACCTCGCGCAGGGCATGATCGCGTGCCGCTCGATCCGCGGCTACATGGATGACTCCGACGCGCGCAACATCGCCAAGGTCGGCCACCGCGCGTGGTGCATGAACCCGCGCATGAGCCACACCGGTTTCGGCACGGTCGATCAGTTCAGCGCGATGTGGTCGATCAGCGGTGATCGCAAGCAGGTGCCAGACTACGACATCGTGGCGTGCCCTCCGGCCGGCTACGCGCCGGGGGCGTGGTTCGATACCCACTGGGCGTGGAGCGCCTCGCTGAACAAGCAGCAGTGGGACGCCCCGCACGCGGGTGCCGTGACCGTCGAGGTCATTGCCGTCGGCGACACCTTCCTGCCGGAAGGCAAGCCGCTGGCACTCAACCACCAGTCGGTGCTCGCCAAGTCCGCGGGCATCCAGTACATGGTCGTGTTCCGCCCCGTGGGCTACTCGCTGAAGGCCGGGACGCGCTATCGCGTCACCGTCGACGGCTTGACCTCGAAGGGCAAGCCGCGGCAGCTACGCTACTACGTCGAGTTCTTCGACCTGGCCTACCCCGTGCCTGCGGTGCCGCGTGACCGGACCCCCACCACCGCGGCGAGATAGCGCGTCGGCGCTACTTCTTGGCGGGTGCGCCCGCCGGCGGAGGCGGGAGCGCGGCGCTCTCGCGAACGTCCGAGGACGACTTCGCCGTACGCGACGTACGGACGACCCTGGTCTTCTTCGGCGCGGCTGCGCGCTTGGCGACGCGCTTGCGGGTCAGCTCGCGCTGACTCAAACCCATGCCGACCATGATCTGGCGCGCGGTCGAGCTGTAGGGACCCGTCCAGGAGTGACTGCGACCGTTGCGGAACGTGGACCACGTTCCCGGGTGGCCTCAGCACGAGCCCGCAGTCCACGTGTACGTCTGACCGGACTTGCCGGTCTTCTGCAGCGTGTACGAACCGGCGAACGACGTCGCCGGTGCGAGGAGCAGGACGCAAGCGCAAGCCACAAGGGCCCATCGCGTGAGTCGGATATGCATCGTGAATCTCCAGCCGGGAATCCCATACCCGGCCGCCGGAACACCGGCGAGGCGCGGCATGGTGCCGGTCTTGGTCTGTCTGTCCAGCCTTTCGGCGACCGAACAACGGCGGAATCAGGCCCATTTCGGGCGATCTACGCACAATTGAGGCGGCTTTCATGCCAAAGCGCTCCCAACCCCTTGCCTGGCCTCGACTTGGCGCACTTGGGCATATGTTCAGAAGGGCCGTCCGCAGCGGCGGGCGTTCGGCTGTTCCTCGCGAACAGCCGCCGAGGCGTCGCGACTTGTCGAAGGTCTCCGGCCTCGGCGGCGGCGCCTTTCCTACGTCGTGGCGTTCGGCAGCCTTGCCTACGCCGCCCTCGACGACGTCGGCCCGCCGCGCACGATCGACGCGGGGGGTGCACCGAGCATTGGTGCCGCGATCGCGCTCAACGTGGGCCTGCTGCTCGTGACGTTCGAAAGCTGTCGCGAGCCGACCCAGCCCTCGGGTCGGCGTAGGCTGGGGGCCATGCGAACCAGCGAATCGACGACTCGGAAGGTCCTGCGGGGCATCATCCTCGCCGCGGCGCTCTCCTTGGTCGTCATGGGAGTGGTCATGGCGGATTCCCACAAGCCGATCGCGATCGAGCCCGACGCCGCCCTGCCCAAGGGCACGCAGGTGGCGACCTTCGCCCTCGGGTGATTCTGGGGGCCTGACGCCCAGTTCGGGAGTCTGCCTGGGGTGCTTCGAACGCGTGTCGGCTACGCCGGCGGCAAGGAAGACAAGCCGACGTACCGCTCGATGCGGGATCACACCGAAGCGATCCAGATCGAGTTCGACCCGTCGGTGATCACCTACGAGAAGCTGTTGGCCATCTTCTGGACGTCCCACAACCCGTTCAGCAAGGCTTGGTCCACCCAGTACAAAGCCGTGCTGTGGACCCATGGGGCTGCCCAGGCTGCTGCGGCGAAGCGCTCCGTCGCCGCCCTGGCCAAGAAGAAGAAGCGTACGCCACAGACCGAAGTGCTACCGGCGACCCGCTTCTGGATCGCCGAGGACTACCACCAGAAGTACTACCTCCGCAGTCGCGCGCCCCTGCTGCGTGCGCTGCTGGGTGCCACGGCCACAGGCGAGACGATTCGGCAGAGTACGCTGGCTGCCCGCGTGAATGGTTGGATCTCAGGCCACGGCACGCCCGAAGAGATCGCGAAGGACGTCAAGGCCCTGAAGCTGGGCGAGGCAGCGCGCCAGGCGCTGACCGCCGCCCTCGGCAAGCGCGTCCCGGCCCTCTGCCGTTAGGTAGAACGCCCCGCGAGGGAGCATGCATCCAGGCGGTGCCCCGGACCAAGCATGACAAGTGAGTCCGGCGCGGTTCTATTGATCGCGCTGTCCACCCGGTTAGGGGACTGGCGGACAGCGAGGAGAAGCTCGCCATGCCCAACGTTGCCGCCGTTTTGAAAGAAGAGATCACCCGCCTGGCCCGCAAGGAGGCCAAGGTCCACATCGATCCCCTGCGCAAGACGATCGCCGAGCAGCGGAGTGTCATCGCGGACCTCAAGCGCCGACTGAGCAGACTCGAGCGCAACCAGGGCTTCCTCGAGAAGCAGGAGAAGCGCCGCCTTGTCGCGAAGCCGAAGGCCGACGACGCCGACGGCGTGCGTTTCTCGCCCAAGTGGGTTGCGGCAGATCGCAAGCGCCTGGGCATCTCCGCCAAGGACTACGCCAAGCTCGTCGGCGTCTCGATGCTCACGATCTACAACTGGGAGAAGGGCAAGGGCAAGCCGCGCGCCAAGGCGTTGGCCTCCTGGGCCAACGTCCGCGGCATCGGCAAGCGCGAAGCCTTGCGTCGCTTGGAGCTCCTCGAGTC